>JAISCU010000224.1 GCA_031265345.1 Bifidobacteriaceae bacterium | reverse complement strand
TTCCGCGTCGAATCTCCCAGATTCGGTGGGATAGCTGGCGGGGACCCCGGCGAGCGCGGCCCGGCCGAGCCGTCGGCGTCCGAGCCGCTTCGCGGGCTGCCTGCCTGCGGCGGCATGTGGGCGACTGCCATGCCGGTCATGGTCTCAAGCTAGGCCTCGACGAGGGGCTGAATCCAAATGATGTGATCCATCTCACATCGCGGGACCAGAAGCGGGCCGGTTGCCCCCGACGCCACGGCCCGGCCACTGGCCGAGCCGCGCCCTGCCAGCGGGGATGAGCGGGCGGCATCGTCCAATTTGTGTGACGTTCGCCACACCTGGCCCGAAGCGGTCATGCGCCCACGGAAACCGGGCGATAATTGACTTGCTAAGGTAGTAGCATTTACCTCGACGTCGAGATACATGCCGGGCGACCCGAAAGGCCGCCCAGAAAGGGAATTTCCACGCTCATGGCCTCACTTGATTCATTCGGCGCCCGCTCGCAGCTGAGCGTAGGCGGCAACAACTACGAGATATTCCGCCTCGACGCGGTGGCAGGGCTGGCGAAGCTGCCCTACTCGCTGAAGATCCTGGCGGAGTCGATTCTGCGCAACGAAGACGGCGCGACCATCACCGCCGGCCAGGTCCGGGCGTTGGCGGAATGGGACCCGACCGCCGACCCGTCGGTCGAGATCCAGTTCACCCCGGCGCGGGTGGTGATGCAGGACTTCACCGGCGTGCCCTGCGTGGTGGACCTGGCGACCATGCGCGAGGCGGTCGCCGACCTGGGCGGAGACCCGAACCAGATCAACCCGCTGGCGCCGGCGGAGATGGTGATCGACCACTCGGTCATCATCGAGTACGCCGGCAGCCCGCAGGCGTTCGACCTCAACGTGGCGATCGAATACGACCGCAACCGCGAGCGCTACCAGTTCCTGCGCTGGGGGCAGGGCGCGTTCTCCGAGTTCAAGGTGGTGCCCCCAGGAACTGGGATTGTGCACCAGGTCAACATCGAGCACCTGGCCCGCGGCGTGATGGAACGCCAAGGCCAGGCCTATCCGGACTCCTGCGTCGGCACCGACTCGCACACCACCATGGTCAACGGGCTGGGCGTGCTGGGCTGGGGCGTGGGCGGCATCGAAGCCGAGGCCGCCATGCTGGGCCAGCCGGTGTCGATGCTGATCCCGCGAGTGGTCGGCTTCAAGCTCCATGGCGCCATCCCGTCGGGAGTCACCGCCACCGACGTGGTCCTGACCATCACGGAGAAGCTGCGCCAGCACGGCGTGGTCGGTAAGTTCGTCGAGTTCTATGGCGAGGGCGTCTCGCAGGTGCCGCTGGCCAACCGCGCCACCATCGGCAACATGAGCCCCGAATTCGGGTCGACCTGCGGCATCTTCCCGGTCGATGACGTGACGTTGGACTACTACCGGCTGACCGGCCGCTCGGAACAGCAGGTCGCCCTGATCGAAGCCTATTGCCGGGCTCAGGGCCTTTGGTTCGACCCCAAGAGCCCGGATTACCGTGAGCCGGTCTTCTCTGAGTACCTGGAACTGGATCTGGCCACCGTGGTGCCATCCATCGCCGGGCCGAAGCGTCCGCAGGACCGGATCGAGCTGGCCCACGCCAAGGAGGCGTTCCGGCGCGACCTGCCTGATTTCGCCCCCGATGTGGCGGCCTCCGCAGCCGGGGACGAGGCGGAGCGTGAGTCGTTCCCCGCGTCCGACCCGGCGGCATCGGACCCGGCGACAGCCGACCCGGTGGCGGCCAAACGCGTGCCCGTCACCGTCCCCGGGAAACCGGAGTTCACGCTCTCGCACGGCGATGTCTGTATCGCCTCGATCACCTCTTGCACCAACACCTCCAACCCTTCGGTCATGTTGGCGGCTGGGCTGCTGGCGAAGAAGGCGGCCGCGCTCGGGCTCAAGCCGAAGCCCTGGGTGAAGACCTCGATGGCCCCCGGCTCGAAGGCGGTGACGGCCTACTACGACAAGGCCGGGCTCTGGCCCGCGCTGGACGCGCTGGGCTTCAATGTTGTCGGCTACGGCTGCACCACCTGCATCGGCAACTCCGGGCCGCTGGCCCCAGCGATATCCGAGGCCATCGGCGAGAACGGCCTGGCCGTGACCGCGGTGTTGTCCGGCAACCGCAACTTCGAGGGCCGGATCGGCCCGGACATCGCCATGAACTACCTCGCCAGCCCGCCGCTGGTGGTGGCCTACGCGCTGGCCGGAACGCTCGATTTCGACTTCGAGACCGATCCCTTGGGCTTCTCGGCGGACGGCCGTCCGGTGTTCCTGGGGGACGTCTGGCCCACGCCGGAGGAGGTCCAGGCCACCATCGACGCGACCATCTCGCGCGAGATGTACGAGGCCTCCTACGCGGACGTCTACGCGGGCGACGAGCGCTGGCGCTCGCTGCCGACCCCGGAAGGCGCCGTCTTCGAATGGGACCAGGCTTCCACCTATGTCCGCAAGCCCCCGTATTTCGAAGGCATGGGCGCTTCGCCGGAACCGGTCGCGGACATCGCCGGCGCACGGGTGCTGGCCAAACTGGGCGATTCGGTCACCACCGACCACATCTCCCCGGCGGGCAACATCAAGGCCGATTCGCCGGCCGGCCGCTACCTGGCCGAACGGGGCGTGGCGGTGAAGGACTTCAACTCCTACGGCTCGCGGCGCGGCAACCACGAGATCATGATGCGCGGCACCTTCGCCAACATCCGTCTGCGGAACCAGTTGGTCGATCCGTCGGGCGGCCAGACCGGCGGCCAGACCATCAACCTGCTGGACGGCACCGAGACCTCCATCTTCGACGCGGCGGAGGCCTACAAAGCCGCGGGCGTGCCGCTGGTGGTGCTGGGTGGCAAGGAGTACGGCACCGGGTCGTCCCGCGACTGGGCCGCCAAGGGCACGCTGCTGCTGGGCGTCAAGGCCGTCATCACCGAGTCGTTCGAGCGCATCCACCGCTCCAACCTGATCGGCATGGGGGTGCTCCCGCTCCAGTTCCCGGCGGGGCAGTCGGCCGACTCGTTGGGCCTGGACGGCACTGAGGTGTTCGACATCCAGGGCGTCCAGGAGCTGAACGCGGGGGTCACGCCGGCCACGGTCAAGGTCACCGCCACCAAGGCGGACGGGACGGCGGTAGTGTTCGATGCCGTGGTCCGCATCGACACGCCCGGCGAGGCCGACTACTACCGCAACGGCGGCATCTTGCAGTTCGTGTTGCGTCAGCTGACGGCCGCCGCGTAGGTCGGGGGCCGTCCGGGCGTCCGCGCCCGGTCGAAGGAACAGTTGGACGATGC
>JAISCU010000133.1 GCA_031265345.1 Bifidobacteriaceae bacterium | reverse complement strand
ACCGACCGCCGCCAACGCCATCCCGCCCAGAGCCGATGCCAGCGCGTAGCCCAACCCGGTCGCGAGGGCACCGGCCCGCAACAGTTCCAGCACTTCGACGGAGAAAGCCGAGTAGGTGGTGAAGCCGCCCAGCACGCCGGGCCCGAGGAAGAGCCGCGCGTCGGCGAGGCGGCCGACCTGGGCAGCGGGGCGCCGAGGGTCGGCGCGGGCCGGGCGAGCGGCATCGTGCATATTGGTGGACTGCGCCAAGCGACGACCGGTCCAACCGTAGACCAACCCCAGGGCCAACGAGCCGGTCAGATTGATCGCGAAGGTGGCCCACGGCCAGGCCGGCGCGCCGGGGTAGGCGACGAACTCGCCGAGCCCGTGGCGGCCGAGCGTGCCGAGAGCGCCGCCGAGGGCCACCAACCACCAGTTCACCCCTCCATTGTGGCGCGCCGGGAAGCGCTGCGACGCGGCCTCGGCCATCGAGCCTTACCGAAACCGCGCCCGACACCCCGCGCCGCCGTCTCATCTGTCCACATAGTGGACAATCTGAGCGGTGGAGGCTCAACCTGGCCGAAGCATGTCTACAGTGCCGGGAGGTAAGGGAGGTGCAACATGCGGACACTGATCAACTCAGTCGATTCGATCGGGGCTGCCCTCGCCCAAACCGTCCATTTCGACCGGATCTACGCGGCCGACCACATCGAGGACGCCGTCCAGACCAACCTGGACTCGGTCGTGGCCACCGCCGTCGCGCCGCTGGCCTGGGCCACCAACCAGGCGCCGTCGCAGGACCTGTACTCGATCCGGCGCTTGCAAGAGGTCATGGCGACCTGCGACATCAGCCGGGTCACCTTGATCTCCTCGTGCGCGGTCTATCCCGTGCCGGTAGAGGTCAACGAGTTCAACCGGATCGAGCCGACCATGCTCGCGCCGTACGCCCGCCATCGCTACGAGTTGGAGCGCTGGTGCCGGGGACGCTGGGAGACCACGGTGGTGCGCCTGCCGCACGTCTTCGGCGGCCCGTACCGGTCGGAGGTGCGCAACCCGGCCCGCGACCTCGCCCGGCTGGCGGCGCTCAACCCCGACAGCACCAAGCAGCACTACGACCTCTCACGTCTGGCGGACGATCTGCGGGTGGTCAAACAATTGGGCCTGGAACTGGTCAATCTGGTGACGCCGCCGCTGACCAATCGGCGGGTCCTGGGCGACTTGCTGGGGGTGCCGCCGCTGCCGGGGGCGGAAGCGGTGCGCAAAGTGATCCGCGACGTCAAGTCGGCCCACGCGGACGCTTTCGGCGGCGCCGACGGCTACATCGAATCCGAATCGGAGGAACTCTCCCGGATCGCCAGCTACGTGGGAGACAGGCGGCCCATGCCCGCGCCCGTGGTGGAGGGCGGCTGACCGGCCAGGTGGTTCAGTCGAAGCCCCGGCTCTGCGCGGCCCTCAGCGCCGCCGTGCGGCCTTTGCGGGCCTGCCAGCCGTCGAAGGACAATTGGAGCGCGGACTCGTCATCGAACACCTGTGACATGGTGCGCGAGCCTGGCAGCCACAACCACGATGGCCTCAGGAGGACCGGCGGCCCGTCCGGCTCCTCGCCTCTGGTGATGCCGAGGTCCAACAGGACGGCGTGCTGGTAGTCGTAGTGCTGTTGGGTCTTCTCCAGACGCGCGACCTCGGCGGCCAGATCCTCGACACCATGCGTCTTCAGTTCGATCACCATCAGGTTGTCGTTGCGGCCGGACAGGCCGCGATGGTGGATCGAGATGTCGACCGGCCGCGTGGCCGGATTGGGCTGCTCGGCGCGCTTGCCGTTGACGGCGGTGCCGTGGCCCACGCGGTTGTACTCGACATCGACGTCCCACGAGCGCTCGTATTCGGTCCGCAGCCGCCAACCCAACTGGTTGGCGATCACCCGTTCGGACGCGGGCAGCGGCAGATGCACCGTCTCCAGCAGGGAGTATTCGTCCAGAATCAGGGTGACGAGCGCGGTGCGCAACCGCGCCTCGGTGTTGATGTACGGCATGAATAAAACCTATCTCAAGAAGTATGGTCGGGTTTGGTCCTTCCTTGACTTTGCCCTGGGTTCAAACTCACCGCTACAGTACCAACACAGTACCCACGCGCACGCGGGACCTCAGGGCACCACTCGTCCGCTGCCAGCAGAATCCGGCCCGTGGAGGGACCGGCGTTCCGGGGTGGTCGTAGCATTGATGGCAACGTACAGACCAGGCCAGCAGGAGGCTTCAGTGGCACCCCGAATCCCCGACGACGGCGACCCTTTCGAATTGGGCCCCCAATCCACCGGCGAAGATGCTGCTCAAAGCCCTGGGGCGGGGCCGACGGAGTCGCTCCCCGAGTTCCCCGACCTGGAGAAGCTCGAAGACGCGGACGAGTTGGAGGACTTGGAGGATTTGGAGGAGCTCGAGAGCCTCGGTGAGCTTGAGAGGCTCTCGTCCGGAACCCTTACCGTCCACGACGTGCTCTCTTCCCCGGGGCCCACCGCGGCGCTGCCAGCGCTCAGCAAGGAACGTATCCAAGACGCCCTGCGCGCCGAGGGCTGGACGTTCGCGATCGACTCGGACGGCGACATCGGCGGCCTGTGGGACGCGAACATGTTCTACTTCTTCACCTACGGCGAGGACAAAGAGATCCTGCAGATCCGCGGCCGCTGGCACGAGAGCCTGCCCATCGAGATGCGGCCCAAGGTCCGCGACGTGCTCGACGACTGGCATTTCGCCAAGATTTGGCCCAAGGCTTACACGACCGTGGACGATTCCGGCCGCCTCTGGGTGCTCGCGGAGCACTCCGTCGACTGGGAGCACGGCGTGGCCGATTCGCAACTGCGGCTGACCCTGCGCTGCGCCATCCAGACCTCGTTGTCGCTGTTCCGCAAGCTGCACGAGCGCTTCGTGACCTTGGCTCCGAAGGATTAGGGCGGGCGCGAGGTGGTCATGAGCAGCGATTCCTCGCCCGATCCGGGCCGTCATCGGCTCGAAGCCCCGCGCGGGCGCGGTCTGCTGGTGGCGCTGGTCCCAGTCGCGCTGATCCTGGCTCTGGCCGGGGCGGGTTTGGCGTGGATCTCGCTTCCCGACGGGTCGGACAAGCAGACCGCCGATGCCGCCGGGTCGTCCCGGCCTCCCTCGGCCAGCCCGTCTCCGCGCGGGACCCCGTCAGCGACGCCGACCGGCTCGGCTCCCTCCGCTGACGCCTCCACCGACGCCTCCGCGTCCGCCGAACCGTCCGCGCAAGCCAATGGGGTCAACGGGGCGGACGCGACCCCCGGCGCGGGCGACACGACCGGCTCCGGCGGATCGGGGAGCCTGGCCGGACGGGTGGTGGCGCTCGACCCCGGCCATGGACCGGCGGGCGGCTCGAGGACGCAGGTCCCCGATGGGCGCGGCGGCACCAAGGATTGCCAGACCTCCGGAACTTCCACCGACGCTGGGTACGCCGAGCACGCCTTCAACTACGATGTGGCCCTGCGGGTTCGCGACCTTCTGCAGGCCCAGGGCGCGACCGTGCTGCTGACAAGGGGCAATTCAGCCTCGGAGCAAGTGTGCGTGGACAAGCGCGGGACCTTCGCCCAGGACCATGACGCCGACCTGCTGGTGTCCATCCATGGCGACGGAAACAATGACCGCTCAGTCAAAGGGTTCTTCGCGATCGTCTCCTCGCCGCCCTTGAACAGCGCGCAGGGCCAGCCGTCCTTGGACCTGGCGGAGGCGGTCCTGGCCCGGTTGCGCGAGGCCGGATTCACCCAGAACGCGGCCTATTCGGGCGGCGTCTCCAAGCGCTCGGACATCGCCGGAGTCGCCCTGTCCGCCCGGCCCGTGGTGATGTTCGAGCTGGGCGAGATGCGCAACCCGGACGAGGCCGCGCAAATGAGCTCGGCCGATGGCCGCGGGCGCTACGCGACGGCCGTGGCCGCTGGTATCACCGACTGGCTGGCCGCACACCCGGCCGGATGACCCCCGCAGTTGCGTTGGCGCCTCGTATCCGGTCGACCCTCCATGCCGCCGACGTGGATGCCGCGCCGTCGGCGCGCCGCAGGCGCTGGAAGGCTGCTCCGAAAGTCGAGCGGCTCTCCGCCGTCACGGAGCCGCGAAGCAGGCCGGTCGACCGGCCCGGGGGTGAATTGCGCCGTGACGGGGTTCGTGGCACGACTCCGGCGACCCCGAACGCGTTTGACCTGCATTTCGGGCCCCCTCGCGGTCGGACCGGACTTGAATAGCGCCACGACGGGGTTCGAGGCACGACTCCGGCGACCACGAACGCGTTTCACCTGCATTTCAGGTACCCTCGCGGTCGGCCCCGACGTGAATTGCGCCATGACGAGGTTCGTGGCACGATTCCGGCGACCACGAACGCGCTTGACCTGCATTTCGGCGCCCGCAGCCCTCCCGCGCCGCTGCCGCTCCGAAACTCGAGGCGACTTTCCCCCGTCACGG
>JAISCU010000132.1 GCA_031265345.1 Bifidobacteriaceae bacterium | reverse complement strand
CAAGAAGTGGCTCTGCCTGGCCGTGATAGCGGCTGTCGGAACAGGCATCTGGTTCGCGCCCCGGCCCGACGGGTTCACCCAGGACGCCTGGCAGTTGTTCGCCATCTTCGTCGCGACGGCCCTCGGCTTCATGCTCCGCCCGCTGCCTTCGGGCGCGGTCACTGTCATGGCGATCGTCGTGGCGCTGCTCACCCAGACGATGGACATCGGGCAGGCCTTCAGCGGCTTGACCTCGAACATCATCTGGCTGATCGTCTCGGCGTTCCTGTTCTCGCGGGGCTTGATCAAGACGGGGCTGGGCACCCGCATCGCCTATTACCTGATGGCCAAGCTCGGCTCCAGCTCCCTCAAACTAGGCTACGCGTTCTCCCTCGGCGACCTGGTGATCAGCACTTTCGTGCCTTCGAACACCGCACGTTCGGGCGGGATCGTCTATCCGGTGGTGCGCTCCGTGGCCTCGGTCGCCGGATCGACGCCTGAGAAGGACCCCCGCAAACTGGGCGGCTACCTGGTGATGTCCACCGTGCACAACGACAACCAGGCCAGCCTGCTGACGTTGACCGCCGCCGCGGGGAATCTCCTGGTGGTCTCCTTCGCCTCGCAGATCGCCGACGTCGAACTGACCTGGGCCACCTGGCTGGCCTACATGTCGCTGCCGGTGATCGCCCTGTTCGTGCTGACGCCCTGGCTGATGTACCGCCTCTACCCGCCGACCATCCGGGACACCTCGGCCGCGCAGCAGGCAGCCCGCGACAAGCTGCGCGAACTGGGACCGGTCAGCCTGCAGGAGAAGATCCTGGCCGGAATCTTCCTCATCACCGTGATCGGCTGGGCCACCACTTCCATCACAGGCGTCAAAGCTGCCACCTTCGCACTGCTCGGCCTGGCGCTGATGCTGATAGCCAATGTTGTCTCCTGGAGCGAGGTCACGAATGAGAAGAACGCCTGGGACGTGATGATCTGGATGGGGGGCATGTACTCCATCGCCGACAACCTGGCGCAGCGCGACTTCTTCGCCGTCTTCTCGGAGAAGGTCCAAGCCGCGCTGGCCGGCATCTCCTGGCCGGTCGGCCTGACCGTGCTGTTGATTGTCTTCCTGGGTCTGAAATATCTCTTCACCAGCGGCATCTCCTACATTCTGGCGCTGTATCCAACCTTCCTGGCGCTGGCCCTCGCGCTCGGCACGCCGCCATATCTGGCGGTCCTGCTGCTCGGCGCCTGCACCTGCTTCAACCAGACGATGACGCACTACGCCTCCGGTCCGGCCGCCGTCTACTTCGGCAGCGGGTACGTCAAACAGGGTTCCTGGTGGGCCTTGGGGGCGATCATGGCGGGGGTCAACGTGATCGCGTTCGCCACGATCGGGCTCGGCTGGTGGAAAGTGCTGGGCCTGTGGTGAGAAAGATCGAGGAGAATCCAATGGACAGACGGAATCTTGTGCTCAACACCCTAATCTACGCCGACCAGATCAAAGCCGGGCAGATGACCCAGGCCGATTGCCTGGCCAAAGCGGACGCGTTCGGGATCGGGCGTCTCGAGGTCCGCCGCGAGTTGCTCGGCAGCACCCTCTCAGGCGCAGAGCCCGACCCTGAAGAACTGGGCGCCCTGCGCCGCCAAGCCGTCGGGCGCGGCATCGAGCTGTTCTACTCCGTGCCGGAAGGACTCAGCCAAGTAGATCAGGTCAACCCGGACGCCGTCCTCCACTTGGCGGAGGCGGCCGCGCTCGGGGCCACCCATGTCAAGTGGAACGTTGGCCGGTTCGACGCGCGCTGCGATGGGCTGGCCGCGTTCGTGGCCAGCGGGGTCGCTGCGGGGCTGCAGCTGGGCATCGAGAACGACCAGACCGCCGCCGGAGGGGAACCCGAGGCGGTCGCCGCGATGCTGGAGTTCTGCGAACGCGGCGGGATCGACCTGGGGCTCACTTTCGACGTGGGGAACTGGCGCATTCGCGGCCACGACCCGGCGGCGGTCGCCCCGCGCCTGCGCCGCTGGGTCCGCTACATCCATCTGAAAGACGTAGCGGTGGCCGCAGGCGACCCGCCGGGCTTGGCCGTGGTGCCGGTCGGCCAAGGGTCTCTGGACATGACCGCCATCCTGGCGGCCCTGCCGACCGGGTTGCCGGTGGCCTACGAGTTCCGGGTCGCCTCGGATTCGGTGCTGGCGGACGCCATCGACCACCTCTTCGGCCAGCCGTTCGCCGCCCATGCTCGAATCAGTACCCAAGCCGGCCAAATCGAAGACGGAGGAAACCCATGTTCAGGCCACACGGCATCGTCCCCGCTCTAGTCACTCCACTGAGCGCCGACGGCGACCTCATGGAGGACGGCCTGGCGGCGTTGCTGGACCACGTGATCGATGGCGGCGTGCACGGCGTCTTCGTGCTGGGGACCTCCGGCGAGATCTATGGGCTGAGCGCCGCCCAGAAGCAGCGGGTGGTCGAGGCGACGGTCGAGCACGTGGCCGGCCGGACGCCGATCTACGTGGGCGCCAGCGAGATCACCACCCGCGACTGCCTGGCCACAGCCCGGATGGCCGCCCGTGTCGGCGGCGTGACGGCGCTGTCGGTGCTGACGCCGTACCTGATGACGCCGAGCCAGGCCGAGCTGACCCGGCACTACACCGCCATCGCGGGCGCGACCGAGCTGCCCCTGGTCCTCTACGCCAATCCGGGCCGCACCGGGGTGGCCTTGGCGGTTGACACCGTCGTTCGGCTGTCCGAACTGCCGACGGTGGTCGGGATCAAAGACTCGTCCGGCGACATGTCGCTGACCGGCGAATACATCAGCCAGACCGATGCCGACTTCGCAGTCCTGACCGGGCGGGACACGTTGATCTACGCCGGGCTGGCGCAGGGGGCTGACGGCGCCATCGCCTCGACCGCGAACATCGCGCCGCGCCTGCTGGTCGACCTGTACGAGTCGTTCCGGGCCGGGGACTGGCCAACGGCGCTGGAGTTGCAGAACCGGCTCTCCCCGCTGCGCCGCGCGGTCGACCTGGCGACCTTCCCGGTGGCGCTGAAAGAGGGTTTGCGCCCACTCGGGATCGACGCCGGGCGCTGCTTGGCTCCCGCCGACGCCATGGCGCCGGAGCATTTGGCGACGTTGCACGATGCCGTCCGCGCAGTCGCCGGGGCCGGGGCAGTCTCCAATCAACAGACCAACTAAAGGAGAAAGAAGATGCGGATCGGATTCATAGGCCTGGGCATAATGGGACGGCCGATGGCCAAGAATTTGCTCAAGGCCGGCCACGAGTTGGTGGTCATGGACCGCCACCAAACGCACCTGGCGGAGTTCAAAGCCTTGGGGGCGGCCTCGGCCTCCACCCCGGCCGCGGTGGCGGCGGACTGCGAGCTCGTCGTCACCATGCTGCCCAACTCGCCGGACGTGCGCGCCGTGCTGACCGGCCGGGACTCGGTGGCCGCCGGGGCGCGGCCCGGCCTGACTGTGGTGGATGCCAGTTCGATCGACCCCATGGTGTCGCGCGAACTGGCCGTCGAATTGGCGGCCCAGGGCGTCACACTGCTTGACGCCCCGGTCTCCGGCGGCGAGCCGATGGCAGTCGCCGGGACCCTGTCATTCATGGTCGGCGGCCCGCGCGAGGCGTTCGATCGGGTGGAACCGGTGTTGAAGGCGATGGGCTCCTCGGTCGTCCGGGTGGGCGAGATCGGGGCCGGCAACATAGCCAAACTGGCCAACCAGGCGATCGTCGCGGTCAACATCGCGGTGGTGGCGGAAGCCCTGATCCTGGCCCAGAAGGCGGGGGTGGACCCGGCCGGGGTGGTCAAGGCCATCGAAGGCGGCCTGGCCGGGTCGAACGCGTTGCGGGCCAAAGCGCCGATGATGCTGGGCCACGACTTCAAACCCGGTTTCCGCGTGGCCCTGCACCTGAAGGACCTGGGCAACGTGGTCGCCGCGTCGCGTGAGGTGGCCGCGCCGATGCCCCTGACCGTCCAGGCCATGGAGATGATGACGGCGCTGCGTGCGCACGGTCACGAGGGCGAGGATCATTCGTCCCTGTTGTGCTGGTACGAGGCGGCGGCCAACGTCCGGCTGGGCGGGTCGCCGGACGGCTCCCCGGACGGAACGCCGGGCGGCACTCGGGACAGCGCGGAGGGCGTCCCTCGGGACGGCGTCCCGGAGCGAACCCCGCACGGCGCCGGATCGGAGGGTTGAGCCATGTCGACGCCAACCATCGCGCGCGCGGAGGTCTACCCGGTGGCCGGCCGGGACTCGATGACGTTGAACCTATCCGGGGCCCACGGGCCGTTCTTCACCCGCAACGTCGTGGTCCTGACCGACTCGCGCGGCAACACCGGGATCGGCGAGGCGCCGGGCGGATCGAAGATCACGGCCACGATCGAACGGGCCTTCGGGGACGTGGTGGGAGCGTCCCTGGGGCGGTACCAAGACTTGCTGCGCGGCATCGGGCAACGGTTTTGTGAACTGGACCGGGGCGGACGCGGCCTACAGACCTTCGACCAACGGACCGCCGTCCACGCCGTCACGGCCATCGAGGCGGCGCTGCTGGACCTGCTCGGCAAGCACCTCGGCGTGCCCGTCGCGGCGCTGCTCGGGGACGGCCAGCAGCGCGACTCGGTGCGGATGCTGGGCTACCTGTTCTACATCGGCGACGCGGCCGCCACCGGCCTGCCCTACGCCGAGCCGCCCGCCGACGGCTGCGACTGGTACCGCTTGCGCCGCCAGCCGGCCCTGACCGAGGAGGCGATCGTGCGCCTGGCCGAGGCGGCGCGGGCCAAGTACGGCTTCGAGGACTTCAAGCTGAAGGGCGGCGTCATGCCCGGCGAGCGCGAGGTCGAGGCCGTCCTGGCGCTGGGGCGCCGCTTCGGCGGGGCGCGCGTCACCATCGACCCGAACGGGGCCTGGTCGCTGAAGGACGCCGTCCGGTTGTGCCACCCGCTGGTCGGCACCCTGGCCTACGCCGAGGATCCCTGCGGCGCCGAGGACGGCTTCTCCGGGCGCGAGATCCTGGCCGAGTTCCGCCGCGCCACCGGCCTGCCCACCGCCACCAACATGGTGGCCACCGATTGGCGAGAACTGGCCAGTTCGCTCATGCTCCAGTCGGTCTCGATCCCGCTGGCCGACCCTCACTTCTGGACCATGCGCGGCTCCGTCCGCGTGGCGCAGCTATGCCACGACATGGGCCTGACCTGGGGCTGCCACTCCAACAACCACTTCGACATCTCCCTGGCGATGGTCGCCCAGTGCGGCGCCGCCGCGCCGGGCGAATTGGGCGCCCTCGACACCCACTGGATTTGGCAGGAAGGGGCGGAGCGGTTGACGGTGGACCCCCCGGAAATCGTGTCCGGCCGGGTGGCCGTGGGCGACCGGCCCGGGTTGGGAGTCGAACTGGACAGGGAGCGGCTGCGGGAAGCCCACGAGCTCTACCTGGAGCAGGGCCTGGACGGGCGCGATGACGCCGCCGCCCTGCAGCACGTCATCCCCGGCTGGTCGTTCGACCCGAAACGGCCGGCCCTGGTCCGGTAGCCTGCCGCCGGCCGTTCCCTTCCGGCGCCCCGCGTTCAGCGGC
>JAISCU010000067.1 GCA_031265345.1 Bifidobacteriaceae bacterium | reverse complement strand
CAGGTCACGGCAACAAAGCTGACCGGAACGGAACTCGCCGTAACAGGGGTTAGCGCCCCTCTCGAAAGGCAGGGCGACTCTCCCCCATCACGACCGCCGAAGCAGGCTGGGCAGCTGTTTCGGCGGTCGTGACGCCGGAGCCGACCCGAGGGAGCCGAGACGCTTGACGGCCGAGCCGACCGAGCGGCATCGTCCACCCCATGACGCGTCCGGGAAACCCGGCGTCACCAGCGGTGAGGCGGGGCCGTTATCATATTGTGATAATGCGCTCCCAATGCTCCCTCTACGTCGACGCTGGCTACTTGCTGGCGTCGGTGGCGACGCGGCTGACCGGAACGTCGCTGCGGTCGGGTGTGAAGGTCGATTACCAGAAGCTGATCGCTTGCCTGACCAAGCAGGCCGAGCAGATCGCGGACGTGCCGTTGCTGCGCGTGAACTGGTACGACGCAGCCAAGAACGCCGTGCCGGATACCGACCAGCAGCAGATCGGGGCGCTGCCGCGAGTCAAAGTGCGGCTCGGGCGGGTCGGCTTCAATGGCGAACAGAAGGGCGTAGACCTGCGCATCGGCCTGGACATGGTGGCGCAATCGCGGAACGGGGCGGTCGATTTCATCTTTCTGGTGTCCGGCGACGACGACCTCACGGAGGCCGTCGAGGAGGCCCAAGTCCACGGCGTCCAGGTGATCGTGCTGGCCATCCCCGACCGCGACGGGCGGCCCCACGGCGTCTCCGAGCACCTTCAACGGGCTTCAGACGGCATCGAACTGGTGGCCGCGGAGGGCCTCGACAAGGCTGTCACCCGGACGGCGGCGGTGATGGTGCCGCACGCGGGACGGCCCTCGCCCAAGCCGGGACCGCCGGGCGCGCCAACTCCCTCGCCGGTCCAAGCGCCCGGTCCGCCAGCGCCCAAGCCCGGCCCTTCGATTCCCCAACCGGGGCCGGTGCCGATGGGTGCCGAATCATCCCTCGCCTACCGCTCCGAGACCGGCGGCAAGGCCACCTTCGCGCCGGGATACACCCTGACCGACAAAGAATCCAAGGAGATCGACGCGGTCGTGACCGGGGTGGTCAAATCGTTCATGGCCAGCGCCTCGAGCGACGAGTTGGGCGATGTCCTGAAAGCCAAACCGTCCATCCCGCGCGAGGTCGACCGCGCCCTGCTCCTGGACCTGGCGCACCTGGTGGACGATTACGACCTCTCGGACCGCGTCCGCTACGAATTGCGGGACCGCTTCTGGGAAGTCTTCGAGCGGGCGTCTCGCTGACCGTCCGGCTCGGGCTGCGCTGCGGGAAGGGCCATGCCTTGAACCGGTCGCCCGCACCGTAGGACCCACCGCGCGCCCTCGGCAGGCGGCTGCCGCGCCGGAGTACCTTGATGACCCATGAAGGGTTTCAGAGATTTCCTCATGCGCGGCAACCTGATCGACTTGGCTGTCGCCTTCATCCTGGGCGCCTCGTTCGGCACTGTGGTGTCCAGTTTCACCAAGATCATCATGGATCTGATCGGCCTGGTGGGCGGCAACCCCAATTTCGACACCGTCACGGTGGGCAGCGTCAATGTCGGCAAGTTCCTGACCGCGTTGGTGTCCTTTGTGATCGTCTCGGCGGTGATGTACTTCGGGATCGTCCGGCCCTACCAGCTGCTGAAAGCCAAGCTGACCAAGCAGGCCTCGGACGAACCAGCCCCGCCCACCACCGACGAGTTGCTCACCGAGATCCGCGACCTGCTGGCGGCCAAGAAATAGTCCGGCCCGGTGCCGACGACTCGACGGCCTGTCCGTGTCGGTGCCGGTGTCTGTCAGCGCGGTTTCCGGGGATCGGCGCGCTGCGGTTCGTCGAGTCCGCTGGTTTGGTCCCTGGGACTCGTCGAGACCGCTGTTCTGCGCGCGGGAACGCGTCGAGTCCGCTGGTTTGCGTCCGGGGACTCGTCGAGACCGCTGTTTCCCATGCGGTTGTTCGTCGAGTCCGCTGTTTTGGCTCCGGCCTTTTCGCGTTTTGCCTGGTCAGCGCGTCGCGTGCGGGTCGCGATGCGCGCAAAACAGCGGTCTCGATGAACAAGGCCGCGCAAAACAGCGGACTCGACGCCGAGGACCATGGGGAACAGCGGACTCGGCGGGGTTGAGGGCGCGGAACCCCGGACTCGATGAACAATGGCGCGCAAACCAGCGGTCTCGGCCGGGTTGAGCGTCCGAAACGGCTGCCCAGTTTGCTTCGCGGCTCAATGATGGAGGAAAGCCGCGTCGACTTTCGGAGCAGCGGAGTCGATGAACGAAAGGGCGCGAATCGACGGACCCGGCGCGGATGTGCCCCTCAGCGTGGTGAGGTTTTGAGGCGAGGTCCTCGGCCCGCGCGTGAGTGATGGCCCGCAGGGGGCAATAGGAGGGGTTGTCGATGCTGCGGGCATGTGTGAGTGATGCGCCATGAGGAGCGCGCCGGAGCTGACCGGTCGGCATCGTGCGCGGTAAGAGACGGCAAAATGGGGTCGGCTGGCGCCCGCGACCTAGCTGGTCGCGAAAGCTGTGCTAAAGTGGCCGCGCCGAAGAACGCCGGTTCGCTGGTGGCGACACCACCAGCGCGAAGGAGCTCAAGCGAGCGGACCTGCGCAGGTGGAACGCTAGACCCGAGGGTCCTGCGCAGCTGCGCTGGGACCCTTTCTTTATGCCCGCCGGTCCTCCAAGGCGGACCGAGTAACAACAATTGAGGAGAGCCAATGGCGAGCCCGGAGAAGGTCGCCGCAGTCGAGGAGATCCGCCAACGGGTGGAAGAATCGCAAGCGGCGTTGCTGACCGAGTACCGCGGGCTGACCGTAGCCGAGATGCGGCAATTGCGGAACAACCTGCGGGCGGATGCCAGCTATGCCGTGGTGAAGAACACGCTGACCAAGATCGCCCTGGGCGAGGCCGGGATCGAAGGCTTGGACGAGGTCCTGACGGGGCCGACCGCCATCGCCTACGTCCACGGCGACGCCGTCATGGCGGCCAAGGCCCTGCGTGACTTCGCCAAGGCGCACCATGCGTTAGTGGTCAAGGGCGGCGTCATGGACGGCCGCGCCATGAGCGCTGAAGAAGTGGCCAGACTGGCGGAGCTGGATTCCCGCGAAGTCACCCTGGCCAAGCTGGCCGGCGTGGTCAAAGCCTCGCTGGTGCAAGCCGCCTACATGTTCGCCGCACCCGCTTCCAAGGCGGTGCGCACAGTCGACGCCCTGCGCGACAAGCAGGAGTCAGCGGCCTGATCGGCCGAACCAATCACACGTTCCCAGGCCGATCACCGGCTGATACGAAAGAAAGGCAGTACCAACATGGCAAAGCTCACCATTGACCAACTGATCGATCAATTCAAGGAGATGTCCCTGATCGAGCTCTCCGATTTCGTGAAGAAGTTCGAGGAGGTCTTCGACGTGACCGCCGCCGCGCCCGCCGCTGTGGCCGTGGCCGCCGCGCCCGCCGCCGAGGCCGAGCCCGAGGAGGAGCAGTCCGAGTTCGACGTCATCCTCGAGTCCTTCGGCGACAAGAAGATCCAGGTCATCAAGGAGGTGCGCGCGCTCACCTCGCTCGGGCTGGGCGAGGCCAAGGCCCTGGTCGAGGACGCCCCCAAGCCGATCCTGGAGAAGGTCAACAAGGAGACGGCCGACAAGGCCAAGGCCGCGCTCGAAGGCGCCGGCGCCACCGTCACCTTGAAGTAGTTCTGAAATAGTTCGCGGGGCGCTCAGGCCGCCGAGGTCTGGTTCCCGTCAACGCCCGGTTCCCGGCATCGATCTTGATGCCGGGGCCGGGCTTTCGTCTGCCTGCTGCTCCCGCTGCACGATGCCGCCGTCCCAGCTTCCCGCGGTGCCGCATCTCCCCGTGTCTCTGCTTCCCGCCCGGCGTGTCGCGCGCCGGAGTTGCCGGGTCGGCGTTGGCCGATGTGTTGGCGGGAGGTGAAGTGCGGGCTTCGGGCGTTCGTGCCCGGCTGCTCCGGGAACGAAGGCGTCTGGGCCGCAGTTGGGTCGCGGCGGGGCGCCGATGCTGCGGGTTTGGCCGCCCAGAAAGTCTCCAGACGACTTATTGGTTGAGGCCTACTGCGGAGCGGGGCGGGGTCAGTCCTCGTAGTGGACGGCTGCTTCCTCGGCGGAAGCGCCAAGGCCGTCGAGGCCCTCGTCCTGGGCGAAGATGTCTGTCACGCCTCCTGATTCGACTGCTTCGAGGCGTCCGGCGCGGCGGGTGTCGACCAACTCCGAGTCGATGTCCCAGACCTCGGGCGTCTCGTCGCCCAATCGCTCGTCGAGGGTCTCATGGTCCCCTTCCTCCCAGAGCCGCTTGGCGACCAGCGGCTCGCGGTCCGGGGGGTCGTAGTCGGTGTCCAGCGGATCGAGGTCGCCGGGAGTGAGCAGATCCTCAGGCGTCGCCTGGTACATGTCGAAGGGCGGGTCGTCGGGTGCGTCGGTGAAGGTTTCCATGCTTCAAGTCTCCACCCTTGGCCGGGGGCGCCGAACAAGGGCCGTTCACAATCTCAACCGCCCGCCCAGAAAGTCTCCAGACGACTTATTGGTTGAGGTCGGCGGCGGGGCCGGGCAACTACGCTGCGGGTGTGGCCGCCCAGAAAGTCTCCAGACGACTTATTGGTTGAGGTCGGCGGCGGGGCCGGGCAACTACGCTGGGGTATATGCGCGCACCGCTGGACCAGGCCCGGTTGACCGAGGCGCTGGTGGCCCAGGGGCCGTACGCGGGGGTCGAAGTGGCACAGACCATCGATTCGACCAACGCCGAGTTGGCGCGCCGGGCCGCGACCGCCTCCCCGCCACCGCACCTGACCGCGTTGTTGGCCGAACACCAGACCGCGGGCCGGGGACGCCTTCACCCGGGGGAACCAGACCCGCGCCAATGGCTGGCGCCGCCCCGGACCTCGCTGATCGCGTCGATCCTGTTCCGACCGCCCGCAACCCTCGCCGCGCCGAAAACCCTGCTCGGACTGGCTGTGGCGCTGGCGGCGGTCCAGGCGCTGGACCTGGTGCTGCCAGGACAAGCGGGCCTGAAATGGCCCAATGACGTGACAGTCGACGGGCGCAAACTGGCGGGTGTGCTGGCCGCCGCGACACCTACCGGGGACGTGGTGGTCGGCATCGGGCTCAACGTCCACCAAACGGAGGCCGAGCTGCCCGAGCTCCGCGCCACGTCCCTGGCGCTGGTGGGCGCTCCGGATGTGGACCGGACCTGGCTGGCTATAGCGGTCTTGAGCGCGGCTGCCACCAACTACGAGCGCTGGACGCGGGGCGGTCGGGAGTTGTGGAGCGGCATCGTGCAACGTATGAGGACTCTGGGGGAGCAGGTCGAGGTGCGGCTACCGGACGGGAGCGTGGTGGAGGGCCTGGCCGAGGCGCTGGAACCGGACGGCGCGCTCAGACTGGTGCGCGCGGACGGGACCTTCAGGCGCGTGGACGGGGGAGACCTATTGGAGGGCAGCGGGCGCGGTGGCATGACGGGAGCGCACGGGCTATAGGGTTGTCGGTGTGCCGGACGACCGCGTGGAGAAGCTGGCCCGGGGCGAGTATTCGACCGCCGAGGACCGGGCAGACGCCATCGCGGGGGCGCCCCGGACCCTGACCGTCGCGGAGGTCGAGGAAGCGACCGGCCTGGACCGTGAGATCGTCGTGGCGTTCTGGCGTTCGATGGGGCTGGTCCTTCCGGCGGATGGGGAGGCGGCGATGACCGCCAAAGATGTGGACGCGATCATCGCGTCTCACGAGGTTTCGGCCTACGGGGTGTTGGGTGTCCAGACCGAGACGCAGTTGTTGCGCGCCGTCTCGCACACGGCGGAGCGTTTGGCTTGGTGGCAGTTCGAGTCTTTGGTGGACGATGCCGCCGAGCGGTACGCGCTCGACGCCGAGTCCGCCCGTCTGGTGGTTTTGGACAAGATCGCCGACATGGCCGACATTTTCGAGGAACAGATGGTGTACGCGTGGCGGGCGCATCTGTCGCGGATCATCCGGCGCGTGGGGGAGGCGGTGGCGGAGCTGGGCCCGCAGGGCAGCGCGCCGACGCCGGAGGCTCTGCCGCTGCAGCGCGCGGTCGGGTTCGCGGATCTGGTCGGGTACACGGCGATCTCCGCCAAGCTCGACGCGGTCGAGCTGGATCTGCTGGTGCAGGCGTTCATGCGGGAGTGCCGCGACATCGTGTCGCGTGGCGGCGGCCGGGTGGTCAAGGAGTTGGGCGACGGCATCATGTTCGTGACCGATGAGCCGGTCAGAGGATCGTTGATCGCCCTGAACCTGGCGGAGCAGATCGGGCGGGACAAAGCCACGCCGCCCGCCCGTGTCGGTTTGGTCTGGGGCCGGGTGCTGGGCCGGTTCGGCGATGTGTTCGGGCCGTCGGTGAATCTGGCCTCGCGGTTGACGGGGCTGGCCGCTCCGGGCGAGGTCCTGGTCGATGCGTCCACGGCCGAGGCGTTGGTGGGCAACGCGGAATTGACGCTCGAGGCGCAGGGGGCGGCGGCGGTGCCGGGCGTGGGGCAGGTGCAGCCTTATCGGTTGACGCGGGCGTGATGAAGGCCCTCGGGCACCTGACGCGATCACGCGTGGGCGGTGGACCCGTGGGCGGTGGGCCCAGGTCACAGGCCGAACGGTGGGTGGTCGATCAGAGCCAGATCATGGCTCGGGATCACCCGGCCTCCGAATTCCTCCATCCTTGCGACCGACCTTAGCCAGGCAGCGTGATCAGTTATGACTCGCGGTGGGCGCCGGTGCTGCCAGTCTTCAAACGTGTTGATGTTGTCCCCGGCGATTATGAAGGGGCCGGTCCCAGTCCGCACCAAGACGCCTTGCGACCCCGGCGAATGCCCAGGCAGGGCGATCAAAGTGATGCCGGGCGCCACTTCGCGGTCGCCGCTGACGGCCTCCACTTGGTCCCAGGCTTTCAGCCACGAAGGAATCACGCCGGGGATCTTGTCGTAGAACCGCCGGTGTTCGGGAAGCGGCCACACAGCATGTGCCACCTCATCGCGCTGGACAAAGATTTTGGCTCGCGGGAAGCGGTCGTTGCCGGAGGCGTGATCCCAGTGCAGGTGGGTGTTGATCACGATCTTGATGTCATCCGCGCCCACCCGGAGCCGTTTGAGGGCGGTGACTGCGTCCATTCCAGGGAGCTGATCCAGGATTCGGTTCTGCCGGAGCAACGCCTGCTCGCCGCCCAACGTTCCGGTGTCCACCAGCACCGGGCTCTGACCGCCCATGATCAAGTACTCGAACATTGCTGATAGATAATGGCCTGGGCGGCGTGGTTGATCCGCCGGTCCTCCAAACAACCCCACGCAGAGGGGATGGATCGTCAGTTGGGGTTCCATCTTTCCTATCCTGGTGCACGGTCAAGTAGTTGCAAGGGCGTTCGGCGGCGATCCGATCCCGCCCGCTTTGTTCAGAGGTGCGGAGCTGAACAGGAAGGAGTACCTTCCCGTTGCGGCGCACCTGTCCGCTAACTGGTCGAGCATGAATAGTTCGCCAATGGGCATGCCGAGCAACGCGAGCAACTCGAAATGCTGGTAGTCGCCCACGCGCATCTGCCTGGGCCAAGACTCGAAAGTCGGATTGTCCGTGGCTATCGCTACCACGCCCGAATCCCACAAGTACTTCGGCAGCTGTGGGTCGCCGCTCAGGCCGGCTATGGTGAGCCGGCCACTGGACGGATCGGCCAGCGCATCCCGGTCGGCTTGATCAGTATGGTCGCGATACCATTCGATCCAGCCGGTGCGCACCAATACGACATCGCCAGGCTCAATCATTGTGCCTTGCGACGCTGCGGCGCCCGCGAGGTCTGAGACTTCAATGTCTGTCTTGGAATTCGCCGCATAGTGCCGCCCGACTGCGTCGAAGTGCCGGGGGATGTCCAGCAGCACGCCCCGGGTCACTATCCCGCCCGCCCAAGCGTCGACTCCGCATGGCGCACCCGGACGGCCCGTGAATTCTTCTCCTGAACGCCCGTTGTAGTAACCATAGGTTGGGTGGCGCACGTGCGACAGCGCGTCCCATTGACTTGATCCTTGCGGATAGAAGTTGTCGTAGCGGTCATCGAAGGCATTCGGATTCAGCGGGAAGATGTGCTGGATCATGGGCTGCCGGCCGAAGAAGGGCGGATTGGGCATCTCAATGTCCCAGTTCAGGGAGAAGACGTGCCCGTCTTTGACTTCATGGACCCCCCGCAGCACGTCCTGCGGTTCCAAGGTGTTGATGGTTCCTCGCGAATCATCTTCCCCCCAAATCCCCCAAGCAGAGCCTGGCGGCATGCCCGCCACGGCGGGAAGGTGGTCGTAGTCAGGCAGTCCTCGCATGTTCCCTCCGGCTATTGCGCGTGTTCGAACGTCCGCGAGCAGGCGCGGTGGGGCGGATGTTGACGCCCCACCGCGATCAGCTCATGGAGTGGCAATATCCTGTGTCAGGATGTTGTCAAGTGTCCATTGGTAGTCATAGTCCTGGAAGGCGCTGTCAACGCCGGCCGCTTCCATGTCCAAAATGAACTGGTCCAAGTCTTCTTGCTCGATGGTAATGAAAGGCGCGTTCATCCGCTTTGGGATTTCTTCGCCGTTGAGCAGCGCGACCGCAACGTTGATGGCGATCGATCCGATCCCAGCGTCGCAGGAACTGGCTTTGGTGGTGTAGCCGTTTTCGGCGTGGATCTGCTGCCAGAACTTAAGCTCAACTCCAGGGGTGCCGAAGATCTGCAGCGGAACTTCGCGGCCTGCGGCCAAGAACGCCTGGGCTGCTCCATAACCCATCTGGCCCTGCGTCAAAATGGCGTCGACCTCTGGAAGCGTCGACATGATGCCTGCGACACGCTGCTGGCTTGTGGATTCGTCCCACTCTCCGAACACTTCCGCGACGATCTCAATGTCGGGATAGTCTTCCAAGGCCGCCTCGACTCCGGCTTGCCAAAGTGGATCGGCGCCAGAGCCGGCGCCTCCGCGGATGTTGAGGACGTTGCCTTTACCATCAATCAGATCGAAAGTTTGGCGCGCGATTTCCTCTTGCCCGCCGGTCACGTCGTATTCGAGTTCGATTGGCGCGGTTGAGGTCACAGGTCCGTCCGCGAACACAATGGTCGGGATTCCTGCGTCGATGGCTGCTTCAACCGCACCATCAAGGGCGCTGGAGGATGACGGATTCACCAGGAGCACATCGACGCCCTTCAGCACCAGATCGTTGATCTGCTGCACTTGAGTCTGCGGGTTGGAGTTGGCATCAAGCATCTCCAGTGTGATGTCATATCCATCCTGGTTTAGGGTCTCGACAGCATGTTCCGCCGAAACCATGAGTGCTTGTTGCCAGGCGTTGGTCATGAACGGCTGGCTGACGCCTATGGTGATTGGCTTCGCTTTGGCTGGGAAGGCTCGATCAGCAGAGGTATCGGTAGCGCCGCCGGTGCCATCTGCGCCGCCGCTTCCGCCGCCCTCGTCGCCATCCGCGCAAGCCGAAACGGTGGCTAGGGCGAATAGCGCGATCACGGCGGCGGCCTTGATGCGGTTGCCCGGCCGTCTTGGGTTCATCATGTTTTGTCCACCTTTCTTTGGGTTAGCCGGGTCCGGCCAGCGCCAGACCTCCGCAAGAGCTTGATGACTCCACCCAGGGACACGGTCGCGATGACTATGCAGCCCTGAATGACGTTTTGGTATCCGGGATCCATCTGCCAGACGATCAAGTCGGTGACGACGAACGTCAGCACAAGCGCGCCCAACGCTGTGCCGATGACGGAGGTTCGGCCGCCCGCGATGGTGGTCCCTCCGACGACCACCGCAGCGACTGAGCCCATCAGGTAGGTCGTGCCGAGGTTTGCTGATGGCGCTCCTTGGAACGATGAGATGATGATTCCGAGCCACGCGGCAAGGACTCCCGAAACGACGTAGTTGATAGTCACCATTGAGCCGAGATGCACTCCAGCCAGGCGGGCGGCCTCCCGATTCTGTCCCATGGCTCTCAAGTGACGGCCGTAGCGGCCGCGGCTGAGCACCAGCCCCACGACTATCAGGGTTGCCAGGCAAACCCCGAGGGCGCCGGTGAATCCGAAGACTTGGGCGCGCAGCAGTTTCTGGAATCCGCCGCTCGCCACGCTGGTGCTGTTGCGCTGGATTCCTACAATCAAGCTATACAAGATGTAGCCCGTGGCGAGAGTCGCCACCATGGGCGGAATCTTGAGCACCCAGATGAGGAGCGCATTGATCAAACCCGCGCCCGCGCCAACGCCAAGCGCGACAACCACGCCTCGCAGTTGACTGCCTCCTAGCATTCCGCCCGATGCCCACGACAGGATGTAAGCGGACAAAGTGATGATGTAGGGCAGGGAGAGATCGAATGATGCGCCACCGGAGGCCATGACTATCATCTGGGCGATTCCCGCCAGTGCCAAGAACGCAGCGCTGGTTGCGTTGACCGCAAAGAAGTCAAGCCCAAGGCTGTTGGCGCTGGCGCCGCCCACGAACCAGAGCAAGAAGGCGGCCACGAGTGCCCCGAACCATGGCTTTCCGGCGAAACTCCGTATCGCCGACCAAGCAGGCGGGAGCGTCCCGGTGGTCCGGTCGCGGATGGCGTTCACGGTCTGGCCTTTCCAACGGCTGCGCGCAGTGCCAGGACGAGGATCAGCACCAGTCCGCCGGTTGCTGTCGAATACTGTGAATCGACGCCAATGAACACGAGCAGCGATGAAATGAGCGATAGCGCCACGGCTGCGAGCACCGCGCCTACAGGCGACACCCGGCCTCCCGAGAAGCTGGCCCCTCCCACGATCACCGCCGCGACCGCTCCAAGAGTGAGAGGCGATGACGCGTTGACGTCGCTGGATGTGGTCTGGCCGGTGACCAGCAGACCAGCCAGGATCACGAAGCCTGCCGCGACCGTGTAGAGAACGATGCGCGACCGGAGAGGTGAATAGCCCAGGTCAACCAGCGTTTTTCGATTGGCGCCCAGGGCCTTGAGCGTGGTGGCATATCGCCAGCGCGAGATCACCCACCAGCCCAACAGGGCCAAGCCCAGCAAGATGAAGGCGTTCTCCGGTACTGGCGCGAGCTTGATCCGTGTCAGATCCACGAGCCAGCCCGGCGCGTCGCCGCCGGGTACCGGCTGGATCAGCATTCCCAGGCCGAGCCAGACGAAGGAGGCTCCGAGGGTCGCCACCACCGATGGGACGCCGACGCGTTCGACCAGAAACGCCATCGCCACATAGCCGGCCACAACACCCATGAGGGCGAGTAGGCCGAGCCAGGGACTGGCGCTCAGCAGGGTGGCACCGACCACGTTCACGAAACCGATCGCGAATCCGAGTCCAAGATCGAAATCACCGCCCAGGATGAACATCATTTGGGCCAGCGCGGCGACCGCCATCACGGTCGAGGATTGCAGGAGCATGTTGGCCGCCACCGGATTGGCGGCTCCCGGTCGCACCGCTATGACTGCGGCGATCATGCCGATGAATAGCAGCGCGGCCGGTCCTGGCCCTGATCCGAGCGCCCATGTCAGCCGGTGCGATGTTTGGTGCCAGGCCTTGGCCAGGCCGCTGGGGCTCCGATCATTATCCGCGGAATCCGGTGAGATGTAGGACGCCTGGACAATGCGTTCCTCGGTGGCCTCACTGCCCGGGAGCTCGGCGACTACCGTTCCTGACGCCATGACCAGGACACGGTCGCAGTGGGCGAATTCTGCGTTCTCAGTCGAGTAGAACAGTGCGCTGCGACCATCGTCCCGAACCATGTCGAGGGTCTCGTAAATGTCGCGTTTGGCGGTCACGTCCACGCCTCGCGTCGGGTCATCCAGGAGGAGCAGCGGTGCGCCTGTCGCGAGGGCTCTCGCCAGCAGGGTCCGCTGTTGATTGCCGCCGCTCAGTTCGGTGATGCCGTCCTCGGCGCGGTTGGTCAGACCGAGTCTGGCGAGCCATTGGCCGGCCACTGCGGCGTGAGCCTTGAGCTTGATGAATCCAGCGGTTGACACCTTGCGCAGCGAAGACACTCCGACGTTGTCCAGAACGCTCCAGAGTGGCAGGATTCCCTCATTCTTACGGTCTCCGCTGACGTATGCCACGTCGGCCAAGACACGTGTTCCACCCGTGCGCTTGCTCCGATGCGAGAAGACGTGTTGGAGCAACTCCCGTTGGCCGGCGCCTTCGAGTCCGGCGAGTCCGACTATCTCTCCTGCCCGGACAGTCAGGCTGGCCCGGTTCAAGTTCTTGCCCGATGCCGCGCCAACAGTGAGGATTTCGCGGTTGGGCTTGTCTTCAGTTGAGCTGGTCGCCGGGGAGCCGGTCTCGGCCTGGGATTCGGCCGCGCCGAGTTTCTCGAGGATCAGCGAACGCGTCGCCGTTCGGCCTTGTCCTTCCCAGTGGACCTTGCCGTCCCTGAGCACCACTATGCGATCAGCCAAGGCAAGTGCTTCGTCCAGCTTGTGGGTCACGTAGATCACCGCGAGTCCTTCGCCAGTGGCCCGGCGGAGGTAGTCGCTGAGTTGAGCGGCTCCATCCGCGCCCAGGGCGGAAGTCGGCTCATCCAGAATGAGCAGGCGCGTGCCGCGCTCGGTTGCGGCCCGCGCTATCTCCACCATCTGCTGGCCGGCCAGTCCCAGTGTCCCAACTTCCGCGCGAGGACTGATGCTGTTGCCTGGGAAGACGGTTTCGAGCTTCGACTCGGCCTCCCGTAGGGCCTGGTGCCTGCGCAGGGCGGTGCCTTTGCCGCCGGTCAGCGAGAAGTTGGCGGCCACCGAGAGGTTCGCGAACACGGACAGCTCTTGGAATACTCGTTGGATGCCGGCGGCCCGTGCTTCAAGTGCGCCGTAGGCCGCAAGGTTGACTTCCTGGCCGGCTATCACCAACTGCGCGCCATCCGGACGCACGGTCCCCCCAATCACGTTGAGCAGCGTGGACTTTCCAGCACCGTTGGCTCCCAGGAGAGCTAGCACCTCGCCTTGGCGGACTTCCAGGTCGACGCCTTGCAGCGCCGCTGTGGGCCCGTAAGTCTTGGTGACGCCGCGAGCCAGGAGCAACGGTCCATCGGACGGCCGCCCGTCGCCGGTGTTCTTGCCTGCCACTCGGCTCCTCCGTATCGCCGCTCATGGCCGCTCCTGTTCGAGCGGCGTCATCTTCGACTCGCGCAAAATGACGGTGTTTGTCCGCGCAGTCCACTTCGACCAAACGCGCCTCGTCCTTCGGGAACGTCCTGATCAAACGGTTCTACTGCTCACCGGATGTTCGCAGGGCGGTCGTCTGTGCGATGCGCGTTACAATTGTGGCATGCCTCTGGGCACCGGTCAACACCTTTGGGGATGGCTGCCCGCCTGGCCTTCGGGTTGTGGCCTGAGCGGCCGGGCGCCTTCCGCAGCGGACCGGCCCCGGCGGCATCGGCACCCTTGACAGCCTTAGGCGCGCATGCCACCATGATTCGTAAAGTGCACAATAGTGCGGACAGCGAACGGAGGCAGAGCCGGGGCGCCTCCCCGATAGATGCGGGTAATAGTCGTGGTCGAATCATCGAAGACCGTGGTTACCGCTGCCAGTGCGGTGGCTGGGATTGAGGACGGCATGACGGTTCATGTTGGCGGCTGGGGCGGTATCGGTGTGCCGGACGCGTTGATCACGGCCCTGGCCGCCAAGGGGCCGAAGAACTTGACAATCACCACCAACAACTGCGGTATGGGCAGGCCCGGCGATGTCGGGGAGCTATTCAAGGCGGGGTGCGTGGCGCGGGTCATCACCACTTTTCCGGTGCATGCCGGAGCCGCCGATTTCCGCTTTCGCCTGGAATCTGGCGAAGTGGTGCTAGAAGTGCTGCCTCAAGGGACTCTGGCCGAGCGGCTCAGAGCGGCCGGCGCTGGGCTGGGAGGTTTCTTCACTCCGACGGGTGTGGGCACGCCAATCGCAGATGGAAAGCTGACTCGAACGGTTGACGGTCGCACGTACGTGTTCGAAGACCCGCTTCCCGGGGACTTCGCCCTAATCAAGGCGGCCCAGTCCGACCCTTGGGGTAACCTTCGTTTCCGGTTCGCTTCGCGGGGTTTCAACCCGGTGATGGCGATGGCCGCCAAGCACACTGTGGTGCAGGCGCAAGAATTGGTGCGTTTGGGCTCCATCGCCCCTGACGACGTGCACCTGTCAGGCGTGTTCGTTGACCGCGTCTATGTGGAAGGCGCCAGGACATGACGGTTCAACTCGGCTGGACAAGGCAAGAACAAGCCCGCGAAGTCGCGGCGTTGCTGGAGCCGGGATCGCTCGTCAACGTTGGGGTCGGCATGCCAGTCCTGGTGCCAGGCGAGGTCGACCCTGGCAAGCACGTGCTCTTCCACTGCGAAAATGGCCTGATTGGGTACAGGGCTCTGGTGGATGGAGAAGTGCCTGATCCGGACATCATTGACGCCCGCTGCGAATCGATCGCACTGGAGCCGGGCGCCTCGGTGGTTTCGCACGACGTGTCCTTCGCCATCGCACGTGGCGGCCGGCTGGACGTGACCGTTCTAGGGGGATTCCAGGTCGCGGGCAACGGGGACTTGGCGAACTGGAGCGCAGGTGCTGGCCGTGTAGCTGGCATTGGGGGGGCAATGGACTTGGCTGTTGGCGCCGATCGGGTCATCGTCATGATGCGGCACAACGACCGTGACGGCAATCCCAAGATCGTTGACCAGTGCGCTCTTCCGCTGACGGCAAGGGGCTGCGTCAACGTGGTGGTCACCGAACTGGCCGTCATCAAGGTCACTCCCGATGGTCTCCTGGTGGACAAACTTGCGCCGGGAGTGGGGCGCCGGTACATCCAAGAACGCACTAGCGTGCCGCTCCGATTCGCCGACCCCAGTTTTGAGGTGCAAGAAGACCATGACCAAGTTAACTAACGATCCGCATGACTTCGTCGCGCAGGCGCTGGAGGGTTACGCCGCGGCGCAGCCCGACCGCGTCATGGCGGTGCCTAATGGGGGGATAGTCCGAGCCTCGCGGTCCCCGGCGGGTCAGGTCGCCGTGGTCATGGGGGGCGGAGCTGGGCATTTCCCGGCTTTCGCAGGCTGGGTTGGGGCCGGCTTTGGGCACGGCGCCGTCTGCGGGAACATCTTCTCTTCCCCCTCCGAAGATCAGATCCTGGCCGTTGCGCATGCCAGCGACAATGGCGGCGGGATGCTCTTCGCACCGATAAATTACGCCGGGGACATGCTCCATTTCGGGGCTGCGGCGGCCAAGCTGCGTGCCCAGGGCACCGATGTGAGAATGCGCGCCATCACAGATGACATAGTCTCTGCCCCCAGCCGGGACTACCTGCGCCGGCGCGGGATCGCCGGTGCCTTCATTGTCCTCAAGATTGTTGGCGCCGCGGCTGAACGCGGTGACAGTCTCGACGAAGTCGAACGCATCATGATCAAGGCCAACTCTGCCACCAGGTCGTTCGGCGTGGCGTTCGGCGGCTGTACGTTGCCTGGTGCCAGTGAGCCGATGTTCGTGATACCGCCCGGGCGAATGGCCGTTGGCTTGGGCATTCACGGCGAACCGGGCACCGGGGAAGTTGATCGCGGCTCGGCCGACCAGGTTGGCGACCTAATCATTGATGGACTATTCAACGAACGCGCGCCGGTGGCTGGCGGCCATGTGGCCGTGCTGGTCAACGGGCTGGGAGCAACCAAATACGACGAGCTGTCGATCATCTACAGACGGGTTGCGGAGCGCCTCGCGGCGGTCGGCCTGACACCCATAGCGGCAGTCGTTGGCGAACAGGTCACCAGCCTTGATATGGCGGGATTGTCGGTGTCGTTGACCTACTTGGACCAAGAGCTTGAGGAACTGTGGATGGCGCCGGCCGATGTCGCCTCGTTTTCCCGAGGCGTGGTGGGCAAGCATGAACGGCGTTCCTTGGCGCCGGTGCCCCGCGCGGTCCAACACCAAGTCGAGCCAGGTTCGCAAGCATCGCAGATGGCGGCCGTCGAATTGACTTTGAAGATCGAATTGGTCAAGCAAGTCTTGACTGCCCACGAGGCTCGCCTCGGCGCGATCGACGCAGTTGCCGGTGATGGGGATCACGGCACCGGAATGGTGCTGGGTTCGGCTGCCGGTGCCGCCGCCGCCCAGGAACTCTTGACCAGGCAAGCGGGGGCTGGCACGTTGTTGTCCGGCGCCGCCCGTGCCTGGTCGAAACACGCCGGTGGTACCTCGGGCGCCCTGTGGGGGGCCGGCCTTGAAGCGGCCGCCGCGGTGCTTGGCGATCAGGACTCCCCGTCCTCACAGATGGTCGCGCAGGCGGCAGGTGCTTTCGCGGAGGCGATTGTCAGGCGCGGAGGAGCGGCTTTGGGCGACAAGACGATGGTCGATGCCGTCGTCCCGTTCGCGGAGGGCCTGGCGGCTGGGGCCGCGGCTGGTTTGGGGCTTACCGAGGCTTGGCGACAGGCGGCGCAGGATGCCCAGCTGGCGGCGGCGGCCACGGCTCGGTTCCCTTCCAGGCGGGGCCGGTCCAGGCTCCACGGCGAGAGGTCGGTGGGCACCGCCGATCCAGGTGCTACTTCATTCGCTCTGATCGTGTCGAGTGTTCTGGAGTCTTGTCCAAGTGGGAAATGAGGATCAGGGAATGGCCCAAGCGTTTGTCTTCGACGCCGTCAGGACGCCGTTCGGCAAGTCCGGCAAGTCTCTGGCCGGTGTCCGTCCTGACGACCTGGGCGCCTTGGTCATCAAGGCTGTACTCGAACGCAATCCCGGTCTTGAACCGGGTGCGATAGATGATGTGATCTTTGGCAACGCCAACGGTGCCGGTGAAGAGAACCGTAACCTGGCCCGGATGTCCGCGCTGTTGGCAGGCTTGCCAACATCAGTGCCCGGGGTCACGGTCAATCGGCTTTGCGCCTCGGGAATCGAGGCGGTTATTCAGGCCGCTCGCGCGATCGAGGTCGGCGACGCCAGGATCATATTGGCTGGGGGCGCCGAGTCGATGTCGCGTGCCCCTTGGGTATTGCCCAAACCCGACCATCCCTTTCCGGCCGGAGATCAGGCGTTGTCCTCAACGGCGTTGGGTTGGCGCTTGGTCAACCGGGCCATGCCGCGCGAATGGACCGTGTCGTTGGGCGAGACGGCCGAACAGGTTCGGGAACTGCTTCAGATCAGCCGGGAGGCCCAAGACGAGCTCGCGCTGCGCAGCCACCAGTTGGCTGCCGCCGCCTGGACGGAGGGTCGTTATGACGCGGACACGATCAAGGTTCCGGGCTGTGACCTGACCCGCGACGAGTCGATCCGGGAGGCCACCAGTCTGGAGGCGCTAGGCGCCTTGAGACTGGCGTTCCGCAGGCCCGAGCAGGGGGGAACGGTCACGGCTGGCAACTCCTCCCCCCTTAGTGACGGTGCTTCGGCTGTACTAGTTGCCGCCGAAGGCGCCCTGCCGAGCGAGCCGCTGGCGCGCTTGGTGGCGCGCGGAGTCGCGGCCAACGAGCCCAATCTGATGGGTCTGGCGCCCGTGCCGGCGGCCCGGCAGGCGCTCCAACGCGCTGGGCTGAGCTGGGATGACATTGACCTGGTCGAGCTCAACGAGGCGTTCGCCGCCCAAGTCTTGGGCTGTCTGAAGCTATGGGAGGGTCTTGACCCGGACAAGGTCAATGTTGACGGTGGGGCACTGGCGATCGGCCATCCGTTGGGTGCGTCCGGGGGTCGCTTGATCGGTCATCTGGCCCATTCGCTCAGACGTAGAGGCGGCGGTCGGGGCCTGGCCGCCGCCTGCATTGGTGTTGGCCAAGCACTGGCGGTGATCCTCGAAGCCTGAACCGGCCACCCCGGACCCCTATGGCGGTGGCGGCGAGCCGGCCCGGTTCAGGAACTGATGCTGACGTCCTATTGACGATGGTTTCGACCGGCGCCAGACTTGGTTTCACAGACCGCACAAAAGTGCGGCTTCCGAACATGCGGTGCCACTTCGAGCGGCGAAAGGACAACGAGATGCTAGGCAAGACCATCGGCGACCTGGAGACGGGAGATGTCTTCAAGCCTGTGCGTTACGTGCTCACAGAGCAGTCGGTCGGAGAATACGCGCACGGACAGGAAGACATGGCGGAATGGCATTACTCGGCCACTGCGCCGTATGACCGAATTGTCCGTCCGCCCACCATGATTCACAGCGACAAGATGAGGATTCTTGAAGCCAACTGCGACCTGGAACGCAGGGTCGCCGACGTTCACACGGATGATGCCCGGATTCACTATGAATACAACTCCGTTCAGCACTCGCCCGCGTTTGTCGGCGAGGAATTGATCGTAACGGGAGGAATCGTGGAGCGATACCAGAGGCGGGGTGGCGATTATCTTCACTACTGGCTGCGGGTCGAAACCGCTGACGGACGACTCGTGACGACCTACGACGACCTGACACTGCTGTCCTATAAGCCGAAGGCTGGTGCAAAGTGATGTCCGTTCCCAAGTTCTCAGTTGGCGACGTGATCGCCGCTCCGACCAGGCCGATCACCCTGCGGCGGGCAGGTTGGTACTCCATTGCGTTGATGACCGCAGCCGCGGGCGAGATGAAGCCGGTCCAGAAGAACATCCACACGTCCGAGGAAGTAGCGGCCTCCCAGGGCCTGCCGGGCCCGATAGCAGATGGGATGCACACCACAAACTGGATCTCCAAGCTACTGACGCAGGCGTTCGGTCACCACTACTTCGAGCGTGGCTCGCTGCGCACCAAGTACATCAAGATCACCCCCATCGGTGAACCTCTCAGCTGCAAGCTCAAAGTCACGGCCGTGGAAGCGGTGCCCACCGGCATCAAGTACACCATGGACGTGTGGTCGGAGGACAGCCAAGGTGTGAAGTTGACCGTGGGTGACGCTTCCGTCGTGGTGAGCGAGTCGTGACCGCCCCGGCCGGGGCATTGCAAGGAATTCGTGTCCTCGATCTGACGCGTGTCTTCGCAGGGCCGTTCGCATCGCAAATGATGGGTGACCTGGGCGCCGATGTCATCAAAGTGGAGCGCTCCGGCCGCGGCGACGAATGCCGCGACTACGGCGTGGATGAAGGCGACCCCACGCCTGGGCCACCGTTCCTGGCCCACAACCGGAACAAGCGATCCATCACAGTCGACCTCAAGCAAGAGGCCGGAGTCGAGATGGTGTTGAAATTGGCCGAATCCGCAGATGTGTTGATGCACAACTTCCGGCCCGGCGTCATGGAACGCCTGGGACTGGGTTATGAGGTTGTCGCCAAGCGGAATCCGCGCATCGTTTACGGCGGCATCTCAGGCTTCGGCTCGACCGGCTCGATGGCGGGCAGGGCGGCCAATGACCTATCCATTCAAGGTTTCTCCGGCCTGTTGTCCATCACGGGAGAACCAGGCGGCGAACCTGTCCGCAATCCCGCCTCGGTCTGCGACTTGACCGCTGGCATGTATCTCGTGATCGGAATACTCGCGGCTCTCCATGCCAGGGAACTGACGGGCCTGGGTCAGAAGGTCGACACGTCGATGCTGGAAGGGCAGTTGAATTACCTCAACCACTTCCTGACCGACTATTGGCTGACTGGCCGGGTGCCGGAGAAGTGGGGCACTTCGAACCGTTTGGGGATCCCCAACCAGGCTTATCCGACCAAGGATGGATACGTTTGCATCACGTCCGCGAATGAAGCCATGTGGCGCCGTTGCGCAGCCGGGCTGGGGATCGGCGAGGCGGCGAGCGATCCGCGCTTCGCGACTCTGAAGGACCGCTACGCGCATCGGCCCGAACTCAATGCCGCAGTGAGCACCGCGACCCAAGCGTTGACGACCGAGGAAGTGTTGGAGCGAATGGACCAGGCGGGGGTCCCTTGCGTGCCTCTCAACACGATTCCCGAGATTGCGGCGCACCCGGTGCTGGGGGAAATCGATGCCTTCGTGGACATGGGAGTTGAGGGCAACCGTGTGGCCCGCTTGATCCAGACGGGCCTTCACATGTCGATGACACCGGTGTCCGCCCGTCTGGCGCCGCCGAGACTGGGCGAGCACACCGATGAAGTGCTCAGGGAAGCGGGCTTCTCCGACGATCAGATCGCCGATCTGCGTCAGAGAAGTGCCATCATGTGATGTGAAGAGCGTCAGTGCGTCGCATGCCGGCGAGCATATGCAGCGTGGTGGCTCTGCCAGGATCGGACCACCGTCCAGGACATGATGAATAACGGACCGCGACGCACAGGCCGCGACGCACAGACCGCGAACCCAACCAGCGCAAAGGAGACCAAGATGGCAAACCGCATGATCTGGAACCAGACGGCATATTTCGGGGCCGGGGCGATCGAAGTGATCCCCCAGGAGTTGAAGGGGCGCGGCTTCGCCAAGGCGTTCGTGGTGAGCGACAAGCCCCTGGTGGAGGCAGGGGTGACGGGCAAGGTGCTGGCGCTCCTCGACCAGGCGTCCATCCCCTACGAGGTCTTCACCGACGTCCTCCCCAACCCGCCGATGGAGAACGTGACGGCAGGGCTCCAAGCGTTCAAGAAGGCTGGCGCGGACGTGCTCATAGCCATAGGGGGCGGCTCGCCGCAGGATACTTGTAAGGCCATCGGGATCATCGCAGCCAATCCGGAGTTCGCGGACGTGCGTTCGCTGGAGGGTACGCCGGGCACCAAGAACCCATCCATCCCAATTGTCGCTGTGCCCACCACGGCGGGCACCGCGTCGGAGACCACCATCAACTACGTCATCACCGACACCGAGAAATCCCGCAAGTTTGTCTGCGTCGACCCCCACGACATCCCGGTCTTGGCGGTGGTCGACAGCGACATGATGGCGGACGCGCCGCGGTCGCTCAAGGTCGCGACCGGCTTGGACGCCCTGACCCACGCCGTCGAGGGTTACGTCACCAAGGGTGCCTGGGAGCTGTCCGACATGTTCCATCTGAAGGCCATCCAGATGATCGCGCGGTCGCTGGCCAAAGCGGCGGACGGCGACGCCAAAGCGGCCGAGGACATGGCGCTCGCCCAATACGTGGCCGGCATGGGTTACTCGAATGTGGGACTCGGCATCGTCCACGGGATGGCGCACCCGCTCGGGGGCTTCTACGGGGCGCCCCACGGCGTGGCCAACGGTATTCTCCTGGCGCCCGTCATGGCCTTCAACGCCGAGTACACGGGCGAGAAGTACCGCGACGTCGCCGCCGCTTTCGGGGTGTCAGAACCGTGGACGATGCCGCTGGGACAAGTCCGCGAAGCCGCCGTCTCGGCGGTCCACGAGTTGACGGTCGGCCTGGGCAATCCCACGACCCTGCGGGAAATCGGCGCCAAAGAGCAGGACCTGCCCGCGTTGGCGCGGGCGGCCTGGGACGACGTCTGCACGGGCGGGAACCCTCGTCCGGTCGTGGTCGAAGATTTGGAGGGCCTCTACCGTTCGGTGTTCTGAGCGCTTCGAGGAGCCCACCCAGTTTCCCGGCCCGGCGCTATCGCGACCACCTCGCGCCGGACCGGGATGCAGCCTTGGCTGTCCTGAAGCGGCCAGGGGCGCGAGCCGACGGCGAGTGCCCGCAACCCTGCGACGAATCGATTGAAGGGCCTACAATTCATCACAGTCGAAGCCCAAAAGGAGACCAAGCCGTGGAAGAGCGCCCAAGCGAGTTCGTGCAGTCACTCGAGCGCGGCCTGAACGTCATCAAAGCGTTCGATGGTGACCATCCCCGACTGACCCTGTCCGAAGTGGCGACCCGCACCGGGCTGACGCGGGCCGCCGCTCGCCGTTTCCTGCTCACCCTCGAATCGATCGGCTACGTCCGCTCGCAGGACCGGCGCTTCTCGCTCCGGCCGGCCGTACTGGAACTGGCGCACTCGTACCTCTCATCGATGGACCTGCCGGAAATCGCCATGCCCCACCTGGAATCGCTGGCCACCCAGGTCGAGGCGGCTTCCTCGATCTCGGTGCTGGACCGCCAGGACATTGTCTACGTGGCCCGTGTCGCCACCAAACGGATCATGTCCGTGAACATCAACGTGGGGACCCGTTTCCCGGCCGCCGCGACCTCGATGGGCCGCGCGATCCTCGCGTTCCTCCCTGAAAACGAACTAGACGCGCAGCTCAGAGGCCTGAAGCTGGAGGCTCGCACGCCTTACACCGTCACCAAGGCGAAGCCTTTGCGCGCGGAGATCGACCGGGTGCGGCAGCAGGGCTGGTGCCTGCTCGACCAAGAATTGGAAGTCGGGTTGCGCGCCCTCGCTGCTCCGATCCGTGACTCAACCGGCTATCCGGTTGCGGCCATCAACGTCTCCATGCCGATGCTCGCCCAATCAATCGAGGAGATCCTCGCCAACTTCCTCGAACCCGTGTTGGGCCGCGCGCAAGCGATTGAACAGGACCTCCGCGCCACCGGGTTCACCCGCTCATGACGCCCGCCCGCGGTGCCGACGGCGATCGCGTCGAGGCGGCCGCGCCACGCGGCATCGAGTCCGTCCGCTCCGACATCAAGCTCCAGGCGCGTTCGACTCCGTCGAAGCAGTGGGTCCGAACGCTTGGGCCGGCCGACGTCACCACGGCTCGAGGTCGCTTGGCTCGTTCATGTCGATTCGTCGGTGTCGCACCCGCGCCCCTCAGCCACGCCCACATCACGGCCCCAGCAACGCTGCCGGAACCACTGCCACGCCATCGGCCTTTCGCCGGTAGGCCCTCGAACCAGTGGTCACCACGACCCGGTCGACCAGTTCGTCCCCGAGTTCTCGCGCCAGCCAGTTCAGGTGCCGCACATCCGAGTCCTCGACGACCGGCGCGAGTTTGACTTCGACGGCGACCGAAGCGAGGCCCCGCCGCACTATGAAGTCGATCTCGTGGGTGCCCTGGGCTGTCCGCAGGTGGGAGAGTTCCGCGCCGCAGTGCGAGGCGTACACCTGCAAGTCGAGGCGCACCAGGGCCTCGAAGAGCCGGCCGGCGATGGAACCGTATTGACCGAATTGCTTCAGCGTGACGCCCCTGGTGAGCGCATCAGCGTCCACACCGAGCAGACTCGCCGCGAAGGCCGGGTCCGCCAGGAAGTGCTTCGGGGTCCTGGCGAGGGCCGCCGCTGAGCCGAGCGCCACGCCGTGGGCGGGGACCTCGTCCAGCAACCACAGGCTGGACAGGACCTCCCGGTAGGCGATGGTCGTCTTCCGGGCGGGCTTGTCGGACTCGCCGGGCGTCGCCCCATCCAAGATCGAAGAGTAGGTGGCGGTGGTCCCCGTGGCGGCCGCGTAGGAACGCAACCAGCGGGTCAGCGCATCAGGCTGGCGCAGCCGAAGGCCCTGCTGTGGGAACTCGCGTTTAGCCACGTCGGCGAGATAGCCGGCGACGTATTCCTGGGCCAAGCGATCAGAGTAGCCGCGCAGCCCGGGAAGCCCCGAACGGGCGATCTCCCGTGCGTAGTCGGCCAAAGTGAGGCCGGTCTCGCCTTGGATGGTCCCAGCGTCCCCGTCCAAGAGCCGCGCGAGGCTGACTGTTGGTTCCGCCACTCCGCGCTCCGCCAACGATAGGGGCCGCATCCGCAGATGGATGATCCGCCCTGCGCCCGAATGGATCGGCGTGTCCAGGGGCGCGGCGCTCCCCGCCAGCAAGAACCGTCCGGGATCGGCCCCGCGATCCACCAACGTGCGGACCTGGTCCCAGACTGCCGGCAGGCGCTGCCACTCGTCGAGGAGCAACGGGGCCGGTTCGGTGGCCAGCCGCCCGGGCTCGTTGTGCACGGATTCGGCTTCCTCCTGTCGGCTCAGGTCGATCGCCGTGGCGGCTCTCCTGAGCGCCGTCTCCGTCTTGCCCACGCCTTTCGCGCCTTCGAGCGCGATGGCGGGCGCTTCGGCCATTAGGAAGTCCAGGCGATCATCGGCCAGGCGAGGTATGTAATTGCTGGTCACAAGGACTAGTGTACAGATCTGAGTCGATCTAGGTTACAAAAATGCTGTTCTTTAGGTAACAGATTTATCGTCGTCTAGGTAACAGATCTAGCCAGAACCGCATGGACGATGCCGCTGCCCGGCTCCGGCGCGTCCCTCGGGCCGCGCCTGGGTCGGCCAAGCCGGCCAAGGCGGCCAAGCCGGCCAAGCCGGCCAGAAATGGCGCCAGGCTCATTTCTCAGGCGCGTTCGAGCCCGAAGTGGTCCACGAACGGGTCGAAGTCCCGGTCGTTGTACAACAGGGCCACCGCGTTGGTGATGCAGTACGAGGCGATCACGACGTCCGCGATCTTCCTGATGGTTATGCCCCGCTTCCGCAGGCGCCGGTAGCGCCGCGCCGCGACCACGGCGTCGCGGGAACCGAGCAGGCTGACGACGGGGTACATGAGCATGGTCGCCTGAGCCTCGGCGTGGTCGCGGTCCAGGCGGAAGCCGCGTAGGACCTCGAGCAGGACCAGATCGCCCACCAGCAGGCCCTCGCTGTCGCCCAGAGCGTCGAGGGCCTCGACTTGCTCCGATTCGACTCCGTTGAAGTAGTCGATCCAGACACTGGAGTCGGCCAGTGTCACCACGGTTCGAGGTCGCTTGGCTCGTTCATGTCGGTCCGTTCGGCGTCCAGGTCGCCCTCCCAATGGAGCTTCCCCCTGAGCGCTCGCATGGCCTTGGCGCGGTCTTGGCGGATCAGGGCGCGCAGCCCCTCCTCGACGGTCTGTCTCTTGGTGGACGCGCCGCTGGCCCGCATCGCTTGGGCCATGAGTTCGTCGTCGATGACTATGTTGGTTCTCATTCAGGCTCCCAATGTGTATTGAATACAACCAGCATACCCATCTAGCCAACAGATCGATCATCGCCTAGGTAACAGATTTGGCCAGAACCGCATGGACGATGCCGCCGCCCCAGCCCCGGCGGTGGCCCCGGCTACGACCGCGCGGGCTCGGGCGCCAGAGTCGCTGCGATCGAGCGGAACGCGACCGCCGCAGGCGAGTCGCCAGAGGCAGACACGACCGGCTCGCCCGCATCGGAGCCCTCACGCACCGCTTGATCGAGCGGGATCTGACCCAGCAGCGGCACCTCAGAGCCCAGGGCGGCCGAAAGATTGGCCGCGACCTGGCGCCCGCCGCCCTCGCCGAAGATCGTCAACCGCGAACCATCCGGCGCCTCGAACCAACTCATGTTCTCGATCACGCCCAGGATGGCCTGCTTGGTCTGCAGGGCGAGAGCCCCGGCCCGCTGGGCCACCTCGGCTGCGGCGGGCTGCGGCGTGGTCACCACCACCAGGCCCGATCCGGGGATCAACTGGCCGATCGACAACGGCACGTCGCCAGTCCCAGGCGGCAGGTCGATCAACAGCACGTCGAGCGAACCCCACAACACGTCGGTCAGGAACTGCTGCACCGCGCGATGCAGCACCGGCCCGCGCCAAACCACCGGCTGGCCCGGCGGCACCAGCATCCCCATCGAGAAGACCTTCACGCCCTGCGCCACCGGCGGCAGGATGGAATCGTCG
>JAISCU010000043.1 GCA_031265345.1 Bifidobacteriaceae bacterium | reverse complement strand
TTGGCTCAAGGGAGTCGTCTAGCCGAACCGGTTATGCGCAGCGGCGGCCCTCCCGCAACCACACCACCAGCGCCGCCATCCCGCCGCTGCGCATAACCACCCGCTGCTCATAGAATTGGTAATGAGCAGCTGCTCATTAGTTCTTGTAGAACTTGGTCCAGTTGCGCCCCTTCGGGCTCCACCGCCAGGCGCCTGACAGCCAGGCGTCCTTCAGCGACACGACGTGGTCTATCTCTATCTGCCAGTCCGACCTGTCCTCCGCGAGCGTGAACTCGACCAGCTCGCCGGTGTACGGGTCGCGGTCCAGGACAGCCCGCCGGACCGTGAACCCGTCAGGGTCGTAGGACAGGTCCGAGAAGTGCCGCGCGAATATGTGGTCCTTCATGTCGAGCGGGACCCCGGAGAACTTCAACCAGCCCGCCGTCAGCGCCTCCCTCGAATACGCGCCCCGCGGCGCCGCCCCTTCCGGCCGCACCGGCAGCGCTCCGAGCAGCCGCGCCGCCTGCTCCAATTCCCAGGCCTCGACCTGCGGGCGAAACACGGTCGAGCCCGGCAGGATCTCTTGGAGGCCGGTCACCAAACCCACGCTACAGGCCCGTGCGGCCCACGCGACCGACCCCTGGCGGCGTCTCGCGGAGGAGCACCAGCGTCCCCCATCCAGCCGCCGGTCGGTCACCCGTGTCTCAAGGATCGGTCCATGCCAGCTCGCGCCGGACCGCGGGAGGCCCTCGGCCGCGGCCCGGCGCGGACGACAGCAAGGCGCCCCTGGCGCGCCGCTCCGACGACCGGCGACCGGGCCGGTCGCCGACTTCCACGCCGACCCCGCAGACACAGCGGCCTGAGATCCGTAGGCTTAGACGCGAACGGGAAGCCGCCCACGGTTGAGCTATGTCAGGAGGTGAGTGCGATGGCCGGCATGGCCGAGCATGTGGCCGCGTTGGTCCGCAGCCACAGCGCGGGCGACGACGAAGGCTTCTACGCGGTGGCCCTCCAGGCCGCCGCGAGAGAGGCGCGCCAGGGGCACAACCGGTTGGCGGCCGGCATCCAACAGGCGGTCGACGCCTCGCGCAGCGCGCTCCCGCCGGGGTCGGTCACGCACCTGGCGCAGCCCCGCGGCGAGGTCTCAGACCTGGTGTTCGCCTCCAACCCGGACGCGGGCCTGCGGGACCTGGTCCTGCCGGACGACTTGACGGCGTCGGTTCGCCGGGTGCTGGAGGAACAGCGGCGGCGGGCCGTCCTGCTGGACCACGGATTCACGCCCGCCCACCGGCTGCTGCTGGAAGGCCCGCCGGGGACGGGCAAGACCATGACGGCGTCGGTCCTCGCCCACGAACTGTCGCTGCCGCTGTTCACGGTCCGCCTCGACGCCCTGATGAGCAAGTACATGGGCGAGACCGCCGGGAAGCTGCGGCTCGTGTTCGACGCGGCGGCCGAGCGGCGCGGCGTGTACCTGTTCGACGAGTTCGACGCACTGGGCGCCGACAGGGCGGGCAACGACGTGGGCGAGGCGCGCCGCATCCTGAACTCGTTCTTGGTGTTCCTGGAGCAGTCGAGCCCGGAGAGCCTGGTGATAGCGGCCACGAACCACCGGGCGATCCTGGACAGGGCGCTGTTCCGGCGTTTCGACCTGGTGCTGACCTACCGGCTGCCGGGGCCCGGCGAGGTGCGCCCCGTGATCCGGGGGCGGCTCGGCACGCTGGCGTCCGGGGTGAGGTGGGCGAGCATCGTGCAGGAGGCTTCCGGGCTGAGCCACGCCGACCTGGTGAAAGCCGCCGAGGCGGCGGCGAAGGACGCCCTGATGCGCGGGGACGCGAAGGTCTCCTCAGCCGACCTGATAGCAGCGCTGACAGAACGCAAGGCGGCGGCCGTTGCCTGACGCGCCGAGGGACCTGCCGCACCTCAAGATGGAGGGCCGCGTCGACAACGCTGACCTGGCCCGCGAGGGGAGGAGTAAGCCGAAGATCCGGCCTGTCGGTTCGCGCGCGGACGGCAAGGCGCTGCTGGGACAGGCCCGGTCGGCGTTCGCCCAGACAGGGACGCAACGCGACTCGATCACGTCGGAATACGAACTCGAAGCGCTGGGCTCGTTCATCACCCTCGAGGCCGGAGCCGCGGCCTTCCCGCTCAACCTGGAGCAGTTAGAGCGCTGGTCCAGACACCGCAAGACCCCAAAGCTGCCGAAGTGGCTGCTGATGTCGTCGCAGCCGGCCACCGAGACCACGCCGGAAACGGCCGTCGTATGGGTGTCGGACAAGTACCGGAAGGGCTTCCTGAAACTGTTCGAGGACTACCTGACGAAGATCGTTGCCCGGAAGGGGTCGAACCCCAAGAACTGGGAGACGCCGACAGGGAACCCCGCGAACCGCGCTCTCGTGGCCAACATCGGGGCGATCCGCTCGACCGTCTTGCGGGACCTGTGGCAGTCGGCGGGCGAGCCGGAGCCGCAACGGGCCTGGCGCGAACTGTGGCTGACCCGCGCGATGGACCCCGAAGACGCGTTGGACCTGTTGAGATCGCTCGACTTCCACGCCGCGGACCGGGCGACGGTGATCGGCGACCGGACCGTGGTCTGGGTCGAAGCCGCCTGGGAGGCGATGCGGGTCCTGCCGTTCACCAGCCTGCCCCTGGCGGAGATCCGCAATCCGACCTTCGTGGACACCGTCGAAGATCTGACCCCGGAGGAACGGGCCGAATGGGTCGAGGACTTGGCGACCCGGGTCCAGCCGGCGGCCGGTGACGCGCCCGCCGTGTGCCACCTCGACACCGGAGTGGCCCGCACCCACGTCCTCCTCGCCGGCTCCCTGGCTGAGGAGGACCTCAACACCGTGGTCGGGGAGTCGGGTTTCGACTTCGACGGGCACGGCACCAAGATGGCGGGGATCGCCCTGTTCGGGAACCTGGACGACGCCCTGTTCAGCGCAGGCGACGTCGAACTGGGGCACCGGCTCGAGTCGGTCAGGATCATGCCCAGCGCCAAGCTCGGCGAAAGGCCTAACGACCCCCTCGACTACGGCACGGTCACCTCGCAGGGCGTCTCGACCGCCGAGGTCGCCTCGGCCCGCCGCCGGGTGTTCTGCCTGCCGGTGTCCGCCGAGCCGGACAGGCCCGGCGACCCGACCCTCTGGTCCGCGACCGTGGACGCCCTGTGCGCGGGGACCGACGTGGTCCGCGACGGCAGCCAGCTCCGCCTCATCGGGAAGCCGGACTCCCGCGCCGCCCGGCTGATCGTGATCGCCGCGGGCAACACAGATCTCCCGGACAGCGCGGAGCGCTTCGACCCCGTCGCCCTGTCAGACGCGACAGGCGTCGCCGACCCGGCGCAGGCGTGGAACGCCCTGACCGTGGGGGCATGCACCGAGATGGACCGGCCGCCCACCGACCCCGCCTACGAAGGCTGGCGGCCCGTAGCGTCCGCCGGGGAGCTGTCGCCGCATTCGCGCACCTCGGTGCCGTTCTCGCGGCGCTGGCCGATCAAGCCGGACATCTGCATGGAGGGCGGCAACGTGCTGACCGACGGGACACTGCTCGACCCGGCCCATCCGGCCTTGTCGGTGCGCACCACCGGCCACGGCAGCGATCTCGACGTGGCGTCCGCGAACGCGACGAGCGCAGCCACCGCGGCAGCGGCCAGACTGGCGGCCCTGGCCAGGGCCGCGTATCCCGACTACTGGCCGGAGACGATACGCGGCCTGCTGACCCACTCGGCCGAGTGGACCCCGGCGATGGCCAAACAGATTAAGGACAAGAAGCTCAACGGCGCGCTCGGCAGACGCCTGGCGTTGGTGCGCCGCTACGGCTGGGGGGCGCCGACCGCCGACGCCGTTCTGCGGTCCTCGCGGCAGGCGGTGACGATGGTCGTCCAAGACTCCTTCACGGCGTTCGAGGGCGACAAGCACAAGATGCGGCATTTCCGGCTGCACCGGCTGCCCTGGCCCCGGCGGGTGCTCGAAGCCATCGGAGCGGGCGATGTCTCGCTGCGGGTCACCCTGTCATATTTCGTCGAGCCGAACCCCTCGCGCCGCGGCTGGCGGCGACGTTACGCATACGCCTCCCACGCTCTCCGGTTCGAACTCAAAGCACCGCTCGAGACGGAGGCCCACTTCATTGCCCGCGTCAACAACAGCGCCCGCAAGGAAGAGACGGACGACGGGCACGACCCGGACGCGGCTGCCATGCCTGCGCCGCCGAGCGGCAACGACCGTTGGCTGATCGGCCCGACCCAGCGCAACACCGGCTCCCTCCACCAGGACGTCTGGGACGGGTGCGGCGCGGACCTGGCCCCGTGCGACCAGATCGCCGTCTACCCCGTGGGAGGCTGGTGGAAGAACAACGGCCGCAAGGACCGCGTGGACCTGCCGGTCCGTTACGCGTTGCTGGTCTCCCTGACGACCCGCGCACAAGGCGTCGACCTGTACACGCCAATCGCAAACGAGTTGCGGGTACCCACACCAGTGGTCATCCCTGGCTGATGACGTCGCCCCGCGCACCGACCGGGACGTTGCACATTAGCTGCACATAACAACCAACAGGATCGGCATCCAGCGGTGCCGGAACGCCGGCCTGACACGCGCGTTTCCCCAGATCAGAAGCACTATTCCGCACCCATCGGCCCCCCGCAAACACCGGGAGACCCGTTGGCGCCAAGTAGGTGATCCCCAGGAACGTGCCGTCCGCCCAATAGCCCGGCCCGTGATCCGGGGCCGCCGGACCCGCCCCGCCCGCGCCGAACAACGCGGAGACGGCCAGGCACACCACCGCCAAACCCGTCCACAACCGACGACCCGATCGTCGCCGCGCGCGGCCTCTGTTGTGCTCGGGTTGCCCGTGCCTCCGCTGGCTTCTGTCTTGCCTCATGGCTTGCGTCCTATTCTGGTCCCGTGCCGCCGCGTCTTGTCACGCGCCGGCCTATGGCGGCGGCCCCAAAGCCGGGACGCCCTCGCAGGGGACGGCATCGGACGAGGCTCGGAGCCAATTGACACGCGGAAAGCGCGCGACCCCGCCCAGGCAGAGCTACCGGCGCAGCGCGAACCGGGGAAGGCTCCGCGGCCACGCACACAGGCACCGCACCGGGCCCACATCGTGGGACTCGGCAGCGCGCAAGACCTCCGACTACCCCGGCGAGTCGCGGAGCGCGGACAGCATCGACTCACGGCCAGCGCCGACAGACAGTGCCCCCGATGGCTGCCCCCGCGTTCGGCGGCCGCGCCGTCGTCGCCGCCAGTGCCGCCGGTTGACCCGTCCGACCTCACATGCACCCAGGGAAGGCCATCAAATTGCCATCGGAATCAACCCCGCACAAGCCGAAGCGACCGGCTACACTCGGAAGTACGGAATCAGCCGATTCCCCTGGTGAACCCAGAAGATCGCATTGATTCGCAACTGTCCGGAACTAGCCGAAAACGGCCTGCTCAATAGAATAGGTCAAGGGTTCGATTCCCTTAGGTGGCTCAAAACCGCAGGTCAGAGGCCTATCGCTGGTGGCCGATGCCGTGTTAGTGGGTTCGGGGTGACCGGAAACTGACCGCTTTGGATGGAGAATCCTTTGAGCGCTTCGCGCACGTCCGGCCCCTGGTCGGGGGTGGCGATGTAGTGGCGGCGGGTGACTGCCGGGTCGGAGTGGGCGAGTTGGGCCGCCGCGGCGGCTTCCCCAAGGGCTTCGGCGGTGGTGGTGCCCACGGTCTTGCGGAAGTAACGCGTCGGCACGTCCTTCCATTCCGGGTGCCGGAGGCGGAACGCCATCCATTGGTGCTCGATGGTACGGACCTCGCGCGGCCCGGCGTCTGCTGTGGGGAAGACCAGGCCGTGCTCGCCACCGGGGAGTCTCCTGGCGGTCCGTGCTTTGAGCATTTCGACAGCCCAGTCGGGGAGTTGGAGCCTGGTGGTCTTCTTGCCTTTGGTGGTGTCCTCGCGGAACAGTCCCTGCCCGGTCTTGCGGATGATCTTCCCGGTGATGGTCGCGGTGCCTGCTTTCAGGTCGACGTCCTGCCAGCGCAGGGCGATGGCTTCGCCGACGCGACAGCCGGTGGCGAGCATGACGCCGATCACGTCCGGCAGGTCCCCGCGGACGGCCTTAGCGTCTTGGGCGAGTTGAGAGCGCAAGCGTTGGACCTGGTCGGTGGTCAGTGCTGTGACTTCGGGTTTCTTCACGGCGATGCGGGAGACCTCCCGGACTCGGTTGGCGGGAATCAGGTCGAAGCGGGCCGCCATCCCGAACATCCCGGACAGCACGGTCTTGCATCCCCTCGCCGTCTCTTCCCCATACCTGACCTGCGCGGCTTTGAGGAACCGGTCGAGCACGGCCGTGGTGGCCTCACGGATCATCAGCCCGCCCAGCCCTGGCTTGATCTGGTTCTTGACGGTCTGCGCGTAGCGGGTCTTGGTGTTGTATGCGCGTTCGGAAGGATCGACCTCGGTGCGCAGACAATAGTCGGCCAGGTCGCGCACTCGGGTGCGCGGCGACAGGTCGTCACCCGCCGTCG
>JAISCU010000017.1 GCA_031265345.1 Bifidobacteriaceae bacterium | reverse complement strand
GTGGCAGACCACCGACCTCGCCCTGGTGCTGGGCGCGCTCGGGCGTCTGGCGGACGCGTCCGAGCCAGACGGGGTTGCGTCTGAACCAACCGGTCCGGCCAAGGCCTAGAACGGGGACGGTACCTTTTCGTGCCCACCTCGGGGTTCTTGGTCGGCGTTTGCACAGGTCAGACCCTGTGGATAACGGGTCCGTCCCCGTTACGTGCTCAAAGGCCAGAATTCCGGCTGCCATGGCCCACGTCTGTCCCCCGACTAGGCGAGGAACCGTCCCCCAATTAGGGTTGGCCGATGCCGCCTGGTCGGTTTCGCGCCGGAGCGCTGGGTCCGTCACGGGGCGGGTGCCGGACCGGGGATGCCTGGCGGCCGGCCAAACGGAACCGCCGCCCAATTAGTCGTCTGGAGACTTTCTGGGCGGGACTTGGCTGGGACGCGGGGACTGGGCGAGCGGCATCGTGCGACGGCAAGCTGATAAGTCGTCCGGAGACTTCCTGGGCGGACGTCGCCCAATAAGTCGTCTGGAGACTTTCTGGGCGGGACTTGGCTGGGACGCTGGGAGCGGGCCAGACGGCATCGGGCGACGGCAAGCTGGTAGCGAAATCGGGGGCGGGCAGCGGGGCCGGGCAGGGGCGAACCCTTGGCAAGGGCCGACCGGCGGGGCGAGCCCTCGCGCCGAAGTGATATGTTGCCAAGCGGACAAGCAAAGTGGCTCCACACCAGAAAGGGCTTTTACACATGGCCGTAGACAATTCAACCTCCGCCCAGTCAAAATCAGCCACGCCAGTGAGCGACCCAGGCAAGATCCGCAACGTGGTCTTCGTCGGGCCGTCTGGTGTCGGGAAGACCACCGTGGTCGAGGGCCTGCTGGTCGCGACCAGTGAGATCGGCCGGGCTGGCTCTGTGGCGGAGGGAACGACGGTTACCGACTACGAGGACATCGAGCACAAGACCAACCGCTCGGTCGGCCTGGCGCTCGCGCCGCTGACCTTCCAGGGCGTCAAGATCAACGTCATCGACGCGCCCGGCTACGCCGACTACCTGGGCGATCTCAGGGCGGCCATCAGGGGCGCGGACGCGGCCGTGTTCGTCATCAGCGCTGTGGACGGCATCTCCGGGGCGACCCGGCTGCTCTGGGACGAACTCGCGCGCGTCAGGATGCCGAGGGCGATCCTCATCACCAAACTGGACAACCCCCGGGCGGACTACGACGAAGTCGTCGCCGCCTGCCGCCAATCGTTCGGCGAGGCGGTCCTGCCGATGATGGTCCCGATCTACAAATCGGAGGCGGAGATCGGCGCGCTGCTCGACATCCTGACCGGCAAGGTGGTCGATTTCGCCACCGGGAAGCGCGAGGTCAGGCCCGCCGAAGGCGACGAGGTCGGCAAGATGGAACGCAACCGCGAAGCCTTCATCGAGGCGCTGATCACCGAATCCGGCGACGAGGACCTGATGGAGGCCTACCTGGAGGGCGACGAGCTCGACGGCGAGGCCCTCAAAGCGGACCTCCAGAAGGCGATGGCGGCGGCCTCGTTCTTCCCCATCATGCCGATGGCGGCGGCGGGCGGGATCGGCACCGACGAGTTGCTGTACCTGATCCGGGACGGCTTCCCCTCGCCGGTGGTGGCGGAGCTGCCGGAGGTCCTGGACCCGCAGGGCAAAGAGGTCCAGGTCAGCTGCGACCCGAAAGGTCCGCTGGTGGCGGAGGTCATCAAGACCACCCAAGACTCGTACGTGGGAAGGATCTCGATTGTGCGGGTGTTCTCCGGCACGCTGCGGGCTGAGTCGCAGGTCCACGTCGAGGGCGAGGACTCCGGCGAGGAGAGCGGGACCCATTCCGGCAACGAGCGGGTGGGAACCCTGACCTCGCCGTTGGGCGCCAAGCAGCGTCCGGTGCCCTATGCCGTGGCGGGCGACCTCGCAGCGGTGGCCCGGCTGGTCACAGCAGAGACCGGCGACACCCTGTCCGATCCGAGCAAGCCGCTGGTGGCCCAGCCTTGGATGTCGCCGGAGGCGATGCTGCCGGTGGCCATCAAGGCGGCCAATTCCTCGGACGAGGACAAGCTCGGCACCGGCCTGAACCGCCTAGTCAGCGAGGACCCGACCCTCCGCGTGGAGCACAATCCGGAGACCGGCCAGACGGTCCTGTGGACCATGGGCGACGCCCACGTCGATGTCACCTTCCAGCGCCTGGCGGACAAGTTCGGCGTCCAGGTGGAGCGGGTGCCCTACCGGGTCGCCCTGCGCGAGACCTTCAACCAGAAGATCACCGCCGAGGGCCGCCACGTCAAGCAGTCCGGCGGCCACGGCCAGTATGCCAAGTGCCAGGTCGAGGTGGAGCCGCTGGCGCCGGGCGGCGGCTTCGAGTTCGTCGACAAGGTGGTGGGCGGATCGGTTCCGCGCCAGTTCATCCCGTCGGTCGAGAAGGGCGTCCGCTCCCAGATGCTGAAGGGCGTCCTGGCCGGGTACCCGGTGGTCGACATCCGGGTGACGTTGTTCGACGGCAAGGCCCACTCGGTCGATTCGTCCGATGCCGCGTTCCAGATGGCGGGCTCCGTCGCTTTGCGCGAGGCGGCCAAGAAGACGGGTGCGATCAACCTGCTGGAGCCGGTGGTGACCATGTCGATCTTGGTGGACGACGACCATGTCGGCGCCATCATGTCCGATCTGTCGTCCCGGCGCGGCCGCCTCACGGGCACCGAGTCGGTGGCCGGGGGGCGCACCATGGTCAAGGCCGAGGTGCCCCAGTTCGAGGTCACCAATTACGCCACCGATCTGCGGTCGATGTCGCGCGGCACGGGCTCGTTCACGAGCGAGTACCTGGGCCACGAGCCGATGCCGCCGCACCGGGTCGAGGCCGTCATCGCGGAGGCCGCCGCCGCCAGGGGGAACTAGCCGGCCGGTCCAGCCGGTTTGGTTGGTTGGCCAGGGCGACGAGGAGTGGTCAGTAGTCGAGTTTTCGGGGGAGCAGTGTTACTGAACGAGAGTCAGGCGCGCGCCTGGTTGCGCCGTCATCAGATCGGTCCGTGCGCGGCGTTGGAGGCCCGCATCCGGGTCCGGCGCGGCGACGTGGTCGGTGACGTGGTCGGCGATGTGGTCGGGGACGGGGGCGGCGGCCGCGAGGCTGTCGGCGCCGGTCCAGCCGGTTTCGATGGCGGCGACAGCGGGGGCGCGCCGCCCGGCGTCTGGGCGAGCCTCGGCCCGGCCACGATCCCGGTCGAGCCGCTGGAGGGCTTGGCGCGGGCGGACGCCAACCGGCTGGTCGCCCAGGCCGGGGTGGCGAGCGGGGCTGGGGGAGCGGCATCGGACATCTTGGTCGCTTTGTGGGAACTGGTGGTGGCGCAGGACCTGTCAGAGGTCCGGTACGGCCCCGCGACCGCTTCGGTGACCTTGGACGATGCCGCCGCCTTCCGTCACCCGGATTGGCGCGAGTTCGGTTTCGCCATAGATCCCGCCGGAGGACCGTACCTGGCCAAGGCGGACGCCATCGCCGCGATAGACGCCGGGCGCGCGTTGCCAGCGGAGGACTGGGACCGCCTGCCGGCCCTCGACTCCCTGGTGGTGCGCGCCTACGCGCGCGCCCGCGGCTGACGCGGCGCTCCGGGAATGGGGACTGAACCTGACTGACGCTGTGACCATATTCTTGAGCCAGTCGGTGGCTTCGGGTGGGTTGCCGTTCGAGATGCGGCGGTCCCCTGGACGGTTGACATTCGACTGGGATGATCCCCGGATTGTCCACCCCGACCCAGCCGCCGGCCACGCGATTCTGCCTCAAGAGTGGGACGCCGCCGAGGACGCCGTCTATGACGAGCTCTAGCAAAGCGCGGCTCTTCGACCTCTGGCTGATGTACCTCTCATTGAAGACAAGGAGTTCACATGACCAGGCAGGATGGAAACACGCCAGGTCTTTCAGCGCCTCTGGTCCCATGCCCTCAGGTATTCGAGGTTGATGAGTCCGAATTGCTCCGCGAGGCACCGATTGGGAACCTCGAACCGGTCGGCGCCGATAGGGTGACGAATGCCCAGTTGGAATCCGACACCTATGTGATGACTGAGAAGCTGGCCAGCGTCCGCCCGAGCGACCTGGGCGGCCGGATCGGAAGCCTGGGCGGCGACGTGATGAGCCGGGTGGCTCGCGAGTTGGCCGGGCTGCTGGCGATCACGCCCGAAGACCTCGGGTCGACCTAGCTTGGCTGGTGGGTCAAGCCGTAATTGGTGGCCGTCAGGTCTGTGGTTTGCATCAGTGGCCGCAGGACCGAATCGAGTGCCTCCGATTGCACCAAGATGGCCGCCTCGGCGACCGACCCGAACGCCTGACCATCCGTCGTCACCTCAGCGGTCACAACGCCGTAATCGTCGGCCAGGCGACATGGTCTTGCGGGATACGGACCCGGCCGAAGGGCGACTCGGGCTCGCGCCGAAGGGCGCTCGGCCGACCCTTCGCCCAGGCTGGGCATATGAGCGCGGCCCAAGCGAGCGGCATCGAGCATAGGCGGTGGCGTCATCGGTGCGACGGCGCCTCGTGGCCACCACGAACCCCAGGCCCAAGGCCGGACCCGCGCGCCGGACCGACGCGCCGGACCCGCCCATGAGCAGGGGAGAGTGATAGATTTCAGTGCGTTCCCGCTGGGGCCTCCCCCATCCAGCTGGCCGCGGCGACATCCCCACCTGAATGGCGAGACCCCAAATGCTGGCACCGGACGCATTGCCGAACACGCCGATCACCGAGCCTAGGGCGCGCGCCCGGCTCTGGGACATCATGGCCGGGCTCGTTCTGGCAACGGGGGCGGGATTCGACCTGTTCGTGGTGCGCGCCCCTGGACCGCCGTGGCTGGCCTTCACGGTCTGCATGGCGGTGATGGCGGTCTTCGCCCTGGCCTATTGGCCGCGAGGCCGGAAGAGCCCGGAGGCCTCGTACGCCCGTTGGCTGGGGACGGCCCAACCGACTTTCGAACTGCTCTTGCTGGTGCTGCTGACAGGCTCGGGCGTCCTCGGCTTCTATGGTCGCGAACCGGAGGATCGCACGGCCACATTGGCGTTGGCCCTGGTTCTGCTGGGACTGGCGCTGGTGGCGATCTATGCCGTCTATCTGCGGCCGGGCCTGCCTTGGGTCGAGCCGCTCGCGGGTCGGCCATGGTGGACCGTCGCGGTTCTGTTCGGCGTGGTCTTCGGGCTCACCGTGGCGATAGCGCCTGCGGCGGGACTTTTCCAGGTCCCTTTGCTGGTGGTTCTGTGGGCCAGTTCCGACCACGAGGGAGCGGTCGGGCGCCTGATCGCCGGATGCGGCCTGGCCACGACCTTCATCTTGCTCGGAATAGTGGTGTCGCGTGGGCTATTGACAGCGATCCTGTGCGAGGTCCCGGGCATGCTGCTATCGGTCGTGGTCGGTATCTGGTTGCGGGGGTCCTGGCGCTGGAGCGCCGAGCGGCGCACGCTGATGTCCAGCTTGGACCAGGCCCTGGGCCAACTCTCCGCCGCCGAGCGCGAGGCCGGCGTGATGGCCGAACGTGAGCGCATGTCGCGGGAGATCCACGACACGATAGCCCAATCGTTGGTCGGGATAATCATGACCGCCCAGCGCACCCAGCGTCGCCTGGCGGTGCGCGTCAGCGACGACCCAGGGCTGATGGAGGACCTCGCGGTGATTATCGAATCGGCGTTCGATTCGCTGTCTGACGCGCGGGCCTTGGTCGCGGAAGGCGCCCACTTGGACCTGTCCGGGCCCCTCGAAGGCGCGCTGGCCGACCTGGGCGCCCGGTTCGCCCGCGAGACGGGGATCAACGTGGAGACCGAGGCCGACCTTCCCCGCGGGCTGCCCCAGCCGGTGCGGCTGTTGGTGGTGCGGGCGGTGCAGGAAGGACTGGCCAATGTCCGAAAGCACACGTCCGCCAAGAACGCCACGGCGGCGGCGGTGTTCTCCGATGGGTCTTTGCGCATCCAAGTCGTGGACGATGGCGCCGGGTTGGCCGCCCAGCCGACCGCGGGCGGTTTCGGCCTGGCCGGCCTGCGTGATCGCGTCGAGGTCTTGGGCGGTCGAGTGGAGCTACGGAACCGCCGCGACCGTCCGGGGGCGGTGCTGAGCGTCGAAGTTGACGCCATCGCCCTGTCGCGGGCGGACGGGGGTCTGGACCCGGCAGGCGACAACGGTGCGACCTCGCTCCGGGTGCTGGTGGCGGACGATCATCCGATAGTCCGCACGGGCCTGGTGGACCTGCTGGGCCAGGAGCCGGACATCGAGGTGGTGGGAGCCGCCGGCACCGGCGAAGACGCCGTCCGCCTGGCCTTAGAGACGGCTCCTGACGTGGTCATGATGGATCTCGAGATGCCTGGCAAGGGAGGCGTTTGGGCCATCGCCCAGATTTTGTCCGATGCCGCCGCCGTCGGTCGGGAGACCTCCGTCGTGGCCGTCACGGTGTTCGAGTCGGACGCCAGGGTGGCGCGGGCCGTGCGGGCGGGCGCGTCGGAGTACATCGTCAAAGCCAGCTCGCCCGAAGTGTTCGCCCAGGCCGTGCGCCGAACCGCGGCTGGGCGCTCGGGGCGGAGCCCTCGCCCGGAGGCCGCCTTGGCTGTCGAATAGCGGCGGCCGGGGGCGGGTGTTGGGGTTCGGGCCCTCGGTCGCCGCGCGTGCGACGCCCCGTGGGCTCGTGGGCTCCTGGGCTCCGCCAGGCGGTCGTGATAGATTTCAGCCTGTTCCCCTGCGGGGGCCGCAGCCATCCAGGCGGCTCCAGCGACGTCCTCAGTCGAATGGCGAGACCTCAGATGCTGGCACCAGACGCTTTGCCGAACACTCCCACCACCGAACCGAAAGCGCGCGCCCGGCTGTGGGACGCCGTGGTCGGCTCGACTATCGGCATGGGAGTGGGGTTCGCGCTTTTCGTCCAGCGCCCCGACGGGCCGCCGTGGCTGCCGTTCATAGCCTGCGCGGTGGCCTTGGGGGTGAGCGCCCTGGCCTACGCGCCGCGCGGCCAAGACGATTCCGATGCGAGCTACCAGCGCTGGCTGCGGGCGTCCCAGCCAGCGTTCGAGATGATCCTGCTGGGTCTGGCCATCGCCTCGGCGGCGCTCGGGTTCTACGACCAGCCGGAGGGCGAGCGCTCCGGGGCACTGGCTCTGGCGCTGGGTCTGCTGCTGGTGGTGCTGGTCGGGGCCTACTTGGGCTTCCTGCGACCGGGCATGCCCTGGATCGAGCCCATCCCCGCCGCCAAGTGGTGGATGATGACGGTGCTGGTGGGCGCCACGTTGGGGGTGGCCACGGCGATCGCGCCAGCCATGGGCATTTTCCAGGTGGTGCTGTACGTGGTCCTGTGGGCGACCTCCGGCACCGAGGCCCTGGTTGGCCGGTTGGTGGCTGGGACTGTGGTCGTGGGTGGTTGCATCTTTGTCGGGACCACCCTGTCGCGTGGCCTGTTGACAGCTTTGCTGTGCCAGCTCCCGGCGATGGTGCTCTCCGGGGTGACTGGCGGGTGGTTGCGCTCGTCCTGGCGCTGGAACGGCGAGCGCCACATGTTGATGACCAGCCTGGAGCAGGCCTTGGGGCAGTTGTCCGCGGCCGAACGGGAGGCCGGGGTGATGGCCGAACGCGAGCGCATGTCGCGCGAGATCCACGACACGATAGCCCAATCGCTGGTCGGGATAATCATGACCGCCCAGCGTGCCCAGGGCAGGCGCGGCGACTTGGCCGGCAGCCGGTCCGCCGCACCCGAAGACGGTCGGCGAGGCGGTCGGCAAGGCGGTCGGCAAGACGGTCCGCGAGGGGGCGGCGGGGCCGAAGACGCGGGGCTGATGGAAGACCTGGAGGTGATTGTCGAGTCCGCGTTCGGGTCGCTCTCGGATGCTCGGGCACTGGTCGCCGAAGGCGCCCACTTGGACCTGGCCGGGTCCCTCGAGAGCGCGCTGGCCGACCTGGGCGCACGGTTCGCCCGCGAGACCGGCCTCAGGGTGGAGACGGAGACCGACCTTCCGCTCGGCCTGCCCCAGCCCGTGCGCCTGCTGGTGGTCAGGACTGTGCAGGAGGGTCTGGCCAATGTGCGCAAGCACACCGACGCCAGGAACATTTCGGTGGCGGCCGTGTTCTTGGAAGGGTCGTTGCGGATCCAGATCGTGGACGATGGCGCCGGGCTTGGGGCGCAGCCGCCAGGAGTCGGTTTCGGCTTGGCTGGTCTACGTGAGCGAGTAGAGGTACTGGGCGGTCGAGTGGAATTAC
>JAISCU010000387.1 GCA_031265345.1 Bifidobacteriaceae bacterium | reverse complement strand
ACGCTCATGGTACGCGTCGAGGGACGCCATCGTTTTCTCGTTCATGGCGCTGGTAAGCCTACCCTCCGTCGCACGATGCCGCCGGGCCTGGCCGCGATCTAACCCCGTCCGTTCCTTCCGGCGGCCCTGCGCCAGGCCGAAATGCGACTCTCGAGGCTTCCTGGCCTGGCACTCGGCAGCGAGTGCCACGGATGGCAGGTTTTCCGCCGACGTTTCCGGGCACTGCGGCATTGCCGGAGGCCGACGACCTGGGCGAACAGCCCTCGGTCCGAATCTCTTCGATGACAGTCCGTTAGGACATGGCAGACGCCGGTCGCGTTGACCCGAGCTGGCGGCAGCAGTGCTAAGCTGTCCACAATTGGGCTGGTCGGAAGACCCGGGTCCACATCATGGCGGGGGGTAGCCCCCCGCCAATTCCTTGTCGGGAGGGTCGTGTCCGACTTAAGCATTTTCGTCGACGAGTCGGGCGATTTCGGAGACTCCGGTTCTGATTACTACGTTGTCGGACTCGTCTTCCACGACCAACGTGCCGGCATCAAGGCCGAGGCGGCGCGCCTCTCGCATTGCCTGGCAGACCGGGGATTCCCCGCCGACCACTCGGTGCACACGGGTGCGGCCATCAGGGGAGAGGCCGAGTACCGCGGTCTCAGCGTGGAGCGAAGACTCGCCGCGTTCACGGCCATTTTCACGTTCGCTCGCAGGGCACCGGTCGCCTACCAGGCGTTCGTCTTCCGCAAACGGCAGTACCCAGGGAGGCTCAAACTCAAAGGCGCCCTCTCGCGAGCGTTCTCCATCTTCCTGCGCGACAACGCCGAATACTTCCTCAGTTTCGACAAGGTGATCGCCTATTACGACAACGGTCAAGCCGAGGTCACGGATGTAGTAAACACACTGTTCAACGCCTTCTTCTTCGACATTGAGTTCCGCCGCGCGGTTCCCTCCGAATACCGTCTGTTCCAGGTCGCGGACTTGATCTGCACCCTTGAATTGCTGCGAGCCAAGGCAGACGACGCTCGCCTGTCCAAATCCGACCTGTTCTTCTTCGGCAGCCGCCGCGCGCTGCGGAAGGACTACCTGAACAAGATCGGGAGCAAACAGTTCGGTACCTCTTAGCCACGGCGTCACTGATCGCGCCGCATTGCCGGAGGCCGACGGCGGCATCGGCCGGGCGCGGGGCGGCCGCGCACACGAGTGCGGCACCGCCGAACGCCCGACCAGCCCCACCATGCGAGCCCGACCGCACCCAGCCCCGGCCGCGCGCCGAAAAGCTAGTGCGGCTGGCCTATCCCGTCCAGCAGATCCCGGAACCACGGCTTGTTCGGATCGAAGGCCTTGCCGCCCTTGATGCGGTCGAACTCGATGGCGCGCAGGACGTCGCCGCGGTCCTCGTCGTGTCCGATCACCCCGGAGACGCCCTCGCGGGCCGATTCGACGGCCAGGTCCGTCATCGAGCGGATCAGCAGCAGGTCGCGTCCGTTCGCCTTGGCGGAGCGCGAGAAGTAACCTGACTTCTGGACCATGGTCTTCAGAGCGCCCATGCGTTCGGCGAACTCGCGGGCGTACCAGGTGCCCGGATTGATGGTGTCGAGCTTGACGTGGCCGAACGGGTCGCGCAGAACCTCCTGACCGGAGACCTCCATCTCGTTGACGATCGTCTCGATCCCCGCTCCCTCGGACAAGAAGACGTTGACGTTGCCGATCCGGTCCATGATGTCGCGGAGTCGGCGCGATTCGGCGTCGAGGTCCAAGTTGAGCTCCGGGATGTAGACGCCGTGGATGTCCCACCGCTCCTTGGTCAGGCCGAGGGCCGGGTTCCATTCCTGCTCGCCCAGCCAGCGGCGGTACTCGGTGGCGGCGGCCGCGGTCAGCCAGCCGCAATTGCGCCCCATCACCTCGTGGACAATCAACATGCGCGGGTTGGATCGGTGCTCCCCGATGATGTTCTGGGCGAACAGCGACGTCTGCTCCGCCGCCGTCCAAGCGCCGAGCGATTGCTTGATCGGCACCACGTCGTTGTCGATGGTCTTCGGCAGCCCCACCACGGTCAGGTCGTAGCTGTGCTCGCGCAGGTAGGCGGCCAGGTCCGCGGCGGTGGTGTTGGTGTCGTCGCCGCCAATGGTGTGCAGCACATCGACTTTGTCCTCCCGGAGGCGCTCGGCCGCCACCGCCAAGGGGTCCTGGCCGGGTTCGACCAGTCCGCGGCGGGTCAGATCCGCCGCGTTGGTGAGCTTGACCCTGGAGTTGCCGATGGGGCTGCCGCCGAAGCGCTGCAGAATCCCCACCTTGGCGCGGGCCTCGGCGTCCACCAGGTAGGAGTCGCCCGTCAGCAGACCGTAATAGCCGTATTGGTAGATCAGGATTTCGGTGTCCGGCGACAATTCGGTGTAGCGCTGGATCAGCCCACCGACTGCGGCGGACAGGCACGGCGCGAAACCGCCAGCGGTCAAGATGGCGACGCGGTTGACAGTCATTAGTTCTCCTACTGCTCGTGATTCTTACTGCTGTTTCGGCGGGGCCAACGGCGCCATCGCGCTGGAGGCTCGGCCTGGTCCAGCTGCGCTGCTTGGTCCAGCTGCGCAGACCGGTCCGATTCTGGGGTGTCATCCGGCCCGTTCCGTCCGTCAAGCCCGTCCCGGCTTTCCGGCGAGGCGAGAGGGCTTGCAGTCGCCGCGGACTTCGACCCAGCGCCCCGGTTCCCCGCCTCGGGGACTTCGGGGAACCCCGCCTCGGTGCCAGCGTCGGAGGGCGCGCCGCCCGGTGCGCCCAGCAATTCGCCCTCTCCGCCCACCTCGGCGCCCGGCAGTCCGCCCAGTTCTGCGGCCGCCTCAGGCAACTCAGGCAACTCAGGCGGCTCAGGCGGCTCAAGGCCGACGGGACGGAACCGGCCCCCTGGAGCGGCATCGAGCGTCTCAGAAACCGGTGCCGGAGCCCCTGCCGCCAGACGGGCCTTCATCGTGGCCGCGTACACATCGACGTACTCCTGGCCGGACAGCTTCATGATCTCGAACATGATCTGGTCGGTGATCTCGCGCAGGACGAACCGGTCCGACTCCATGCCCCGGTACTTCGTGAGGTCGATCGGCTCGCCCACCACCACGCCGACCCGCATCAGCTTGGGGAGCCGCTTCCCTGCGGGCTGCGCCACGTTGGTGCCGATCATGGCGATGGGCACCACCGGCGCCCCGGTCTGCAGCGCCAGGCGGGCCGCGCCGGTCTTGCCCCGGTAGAGGCGCCCGTCGGGCGAGCGGGTGCCCTCCGGGTAGATGCCGAAGAGGTGGCGGCGCTCCAACACTTCGCGTCCCTGGTCGAGCGCGGCGGCGGCCGCCCTACCCCCCGCTCGGTCCACCGGGATCATGCCGACGCCCTTCATGAATCCGGCTGTCAGACGGCCCTTCAGCCCCCGGCCCGTGAAGTAGTCCGACTTGGCGATGTAGAACACCCGCCTCGGGATCACCACCGGCACGAACACCGAGTCGAAGACGGCCAGGTGGTTCGACGCCAAAATGGCCGCGCCTTTGGCCGGGATGTTCTCGGCTCCCCTGATCCACGGCTGATAGATCAACCGCACCAGCGGCCCCAACACCGCCTTGGCGAGCCAATAGAACACAGTGGTCCCTTCTTGTCCAAGAGTTTGCCCCCTCACTCTATTAGAGCGCGCGCCCTCAGCCCGCCCCAGATCCGGCCAGCCGCGTCTCACGCGCTCCGGTAGACTGCCCCGCTCGGCGGGCGTGTCCGGCGTCGGTCGGCCCGGAACACGGGTTAGCGTCTGACGCCAACCCGTGTTCGGCCGGGCCTCGGTTCGGCCCCGCGGCCCTTCCAAGCGCTCGGAGTTGCACGATGCCGCCAACCCGGCCCGGCAGGCCGAGTAGAGTTCAGGACGTGAGCGGGGAGCGGCCAGACCACAGCGGGCACGAGGATTCGGCGCCCGATTTCGACGCCCGCTGGCAAGAGCTGGCCGCCGAACTGGGTCAATCCCTACCCGCCGACCTGCAGGAATGGGCAGCTGGGCAGTCTCCGGACGACCGGCGCCCCTCCGCTCAGTCCCCCGCCAACCGGTCGTCAGCGGGCTCGAACCATGTGGTCTGGTCGGGCGGACCGGACGGCAACGGCCTCACCGATCACGACGACCAGACAGACGACTCGGACTGGTCCGCCGACCTCCACGAGCTGGGACAGCTCGAACGCTCCCTCGACTCCGGCGCCGACACGCCCCTGTACGGCCCCCGCGATTGGAGCCCGGCCGGGGCCGACGAGCATTTCGAGCCCCCCGAGCCGCCACCGGCCCTGGGCGGCGACCCGATGGTGGTCCTCGGCTGGATCGGACTGATCGGCGGGCTGGTGGTGGTCTTCGCGTGGGCCATGGCCGGGGCGCTGGTGCCGGTGTGGCTGGCGCGCGGCGGCCTGGTCGCGATAGTCGCGGGCACGGCCGCCCTGATCTGGAAGATGCCGCATCGGCGCGACCCCGAAGACCGCGACGACGGCGCCCGGGTGTAGGCGCGGGCCGACCGAGCGGCATCGTCCAAACGAATTGCCGCCCGACCGGCCACCGAGGCCGACCCTTAGCGCAAAGCCCGGTTGATAGCGCTGATGATAGCCTTCAGCGAAGCCGTGGTGATGGACGGGTCGATCCCCACGCCCCAGAGCGTCTGGCCCTCGACCTGGCACTCCACGTAGGCGGCCGCCGAGGCGTCGCCGCCGCCGGACAAGGCGTGCTCGGAGTAGTCCAGGACCGCCACATCGACACCGAAGGCGTTGATCGCGCCGACGAAGGCGTCGATGGGGCCGTTGCCGGTGCCGGACAGGGAGACGTGCCCGGTCGAATCGCGCAACTCGACCTGGATCGACTCGACGCCGGACTGGGGGGCCGAATCGGTCCTGGTGGACAGCAACTCGAACCGGCCCCAACGCTCCAGGCCCTCGACGCCGACCGAGGGCAGGTATTCGTCCTCGAAGGCCTTCCAGAGATCGTCCGCCGTCATCTCCAGGCCGGTGGCGTCGGTGTGGGACTGGACGACGCGGGAGAACTCGACCTGCAGGCGGCGCGGCAGGTCCAGGTGGCCGGAGGACTTGATCAGGTAGGACACGCCGCCCTTGCCGGACTGCGAGTTGACGCGGATGACTGCCTCGTAGGTGCGCCCCACGTCGCGCGGATCGACCGGCAGATAGGGGATCTGCCAGGTCATGGTCCGCTCATCGACGCCCTCCGCGGCCGCCTTGGCCTCGCGAGCCTCCAAGCCCTTCTTGATCGCGTCCTGGTGGGAGCCGGAGAAGGCGGTGTAGACCAAGTCGCCGCCATACGGCGTGCGCGGCCCCACCTCCATGCGGGTGCAATGCTCAACTGTGCGCCGGATCTGGTCGATGTCGGAGAAGTCGATCATCGGGTCGATCCCCTGCGTGAACAGGTTCATGCCCAGGGTCACCAGGTCCACGTTCCCGGTCCGCTCCCCCTGCCCGAACAGGCAGCCCTCGACCCGGTCGGCGCCCGCCATGACCGCCAGTTCGGCAGCCGCCACGGCGCTGCCCCGGTCGTTGTGCGGATGGACCGACAGGGCGATGGAGTCGCGGCGGGACAGGTTCCGGCTCATCCACTCGATCTGGTCGGCGTACACGTTGGGCGTGGCCCGCTCCACGGTGGCGGGAAGGTTGAGCACGATCTCGCGGTCCGGCCCCGGCTGCCACACGTCCATCACGGCTTCGCAGATCTCCAAGGCGAAGTCGATCTCGGTGTCGATGAAGATCTCGGGGCTGTACTCGTAGCCCAGCCGGGTGTCACTGGACAGGTACTTGGCGGCGAAGTCCAACACGTCGCGCGTGCCGCCCACCGCCAACGCGACCGTCTGGGCTTTGTCGTTGCGGAAGACCACTTCGCGGAAGACCGGAGCCGTCGCGTTGTACAGGTGTACGGTGGCGCGCGGGAAGCCGATGATCGACTGGACGGTGCGGTCGATCAGATCGGTCCGGGCCTGGGTCAGCACCGAGCAGGTGACGTCTTCCGGGACCGCCTCGTCCTCGATGAGCGACCGCACGAAGTCGAAGTCCGTCTGCGAGGCGGACGGGAAGCCGATCTCGATCTCCTTGTAGCCCATG
>JAISCU010000377.1 GCA_031265345.1 Bifidobacteriaceae bacterium | reverse complement strand
CAGTTCGTTCTACCCGATCTCGCTGCAGTACCACCCGTACACGGCCGACGGGCCCAACGTCCGCCAAACCTCGATCGCGGGCGACACCTTGCCGGACGGATCCAAAGAGAACCGTTCCTATTACGGCGCAGTCTCCCAGGTGTCCAACGAGGGCGACCTGCTGGCCTTCGAACGGGCCGCGGCCGCGGTCGAAGCGTCCGGGCGGGACATCCCGATCATCGTGGTCATGAAGATCTCCAGCGCCATGGTGATCCCGGCAGAGTTCGAGCCTCAGGCCGACGCCATCGTGATCGGCTTCAGCGCCACGGATTCGGTGCTCTTGGACGTTGCTCTCGGGCTGACCGAATCGACTGGCCGTCTGCCTATCGGGATGCCGAAGGACATGGACGCCGTGGAGGGCAGCTTAGAAGACGTGCAGAAGGACGTCGCCTCGTATGTCGATTCGGCGGGCAACGCGTATGAATACGGCTTCGGCTTGACCTGCGACGGCACTGCCATCAAGTGAGGCTCTGCCGGGGTCGGCGGCCCTGTCTGCCGACCCCGGCGGCCCTTGAACGATCGATCTAGGAGGAAGACCAAGAAGAACCGGTTGGCCGCAGTGGCCCTGACCCAGACCTTGGCGACCCGGACGGCCCTTTGTCTGGCAGCCTGCGGCGGCGACGGAGGGGACGGCGGTGGTGGGGCTTCAGCCGCAACGGCAGCCGCCGAGGAGTCGGAGGCCTTTGTCGCCGACATGGAGGCAGGCGTAAAGATCGTGAACGACGCGGTCGCGGAGGAGCCGGCCACGACCAAGATCATGCTGGCGTCGGACGTCGAACAGCCGACCCAGAAATACGGCATGTGGGTCATGCCCTATTACCCGTCTGAGGCAGTCGAGAAGTTCACCATGACCATCGAGATCGACAACGGCGATTTCGTAGTCGAGTGCGTCTCGGCGGCAACGGGGAAGACCTGGCAGATGGACCAGGACGGCAACATGACCGAGGCCTCCGCCGGCTAACGGCGACCGTCGCAGACCCAGTAACCCGAAGGAGCCAGCCGCCGATGAGCACAAGACAGGCCAAAGCGCCCAAACGGCCGATGTCGAACCGGAAGTACTTGTCGATTTGGGTTCCGACGCTGGGGCTTGCCGCCGCCGTGCTGGTGGTTCTCAACATCGCTCTGTCGGTGGCCAGCGGCTGGGTCGAATCGCAACTCGGCAGCGGCACGTACACCGTCGCGAACGCTGAGGCGGCCGACGGGTGGGACATAGAGTATTACGAGCCCGATTTCGCCACCGCCGAAGATGCCGACCTGGCGGCCAAGGAACTGGTTGCCGAGATCGGTGCCGAAGGCATGGTGTTAGCCAAGAACGACGGACCGGCCCTGCCGCTGTCCCCGGGTGCCAAGGTGACCATGCTCGGCCGGTCCGCAGCGCAGCCCATCTACGGCGGCTCCGGGTCGGGGTCGATCACAGTGACCGAGGCCGTCACAGCCCGCCAGGGGCTGGAACTCGCCGGCTTCGAGGTCAACGACGCCGTTTTCCAAGCCATCGCCGACTTCGCCGACGCCAGCCCGCGCGGCTACATAGAGATGGACAAACCGGAGGCCTCGTCGTACCAGATCGGCGAAATGCCGATCGCGGACTACCGGGGGCTCGCTGAAGCGTTCGGCGGCTACACGGACGCCGCCCTGATCTTCATCGGGCGGCCGGGCGGGGAAGGCGGCGACCTGACGCGGGACATGGCCGGGTGGGACGACAACTACGCGAAAGGCCAGCACCAGCTCGAGTTGAACCAGGACGAGCGCGACTTGATCGACCTGGCGGCCGAGCGCTTCGAGACGGTCGTAGTCATCGTCAACGCTTCGACGACCCTGGAACTGGGCCTGGTCCAGGACAACTCGGACGTCGACGCGGTCATCCTGGCCGGCTCCCCCGGCCTGACCGGTTTCACCGGCCTGGGCCAGATCCTCGCGGGCGAGGTCAACCCGTCGGGCAGGACGGTCGACACTTGGGCGGCCGACTTCACCGCCGATCCGACATTCGCCAACTTCGGCGACTTCGTCTACGAGAACCTGACTGTGGAGTACCCGACGAGCGCCCTCGAGTCGGGCTTCTCGAACGCCGACACCACCCCGGACGCTCCGTTCGTCAACTACGCCGAGGGAATCTACGTCGGCTACCGCTACTACGAGACGGCCGCCGCAGAGGGATTCATCGACTACGACCAGGCCGTCGTCTACCCGTTCGGCTACGGGCTCAGCTACACCGACTTCGGCTGGGCACTGTCCGGCTCCGACCTCGGCGGAGCCGACGGCGTGGTCGCTCTGGATGTTGAAGTCGCCAACACCGGGACGACGGCCGGCAAGGACGTGGTCGAGGTCTACTACACCGCCCCCTACACGCCGGGCGGCACCGAGAAGGCCGAGGTGGTCCTGGCGGGCTTCGCCAAGACCGGGCTCATCCAACCGGGCTCGTCTGAGACTGTCACAATCGAATTCGCGGTCGAAGACATGGCGTCCTTCGACTACGAGGACGCACAGGCCTACGTGCTGGAAGCGGGCGACTACACAATCAGTCTGCGCACCGACTCGCACACCGTGGCCGCCGGCTCCACACCCCTCACATACACGGTAGCGTCGGATATCGTCTACGACGCCAGCCATCCACGGGCCGGCGACCAGGCGGCCGCGACCAACCGATTCGACGACCTGAACGATCGGTTCACCGACACGCCGACCGACGGCCGCGTCCTCGAAATGTCGCGGGCCGACTTCGCGGACACCTTCCCCAGCGCGCCCACCCCAGACCTCTATGTGGCCGATGACGCGGTGGCACGGGATTTCGCGCCCTATGACGCCGCCGCGGCGGCCGCGGGGTTCGACGGCGACAAGCCCACCACGGGGGCACCCTCCGACTCGGCGTTGATAAACCTGCGGGGACTCGCCAAGACCGACCCGCAATGGGAGGCCCTGCTGGACGCCATGAGCGTGGACGACATGACGTCGATGCTGTTGAACGGCGCCTACCAGACGGGCGGCATCGCGTCGATTGGCAAGCCGCAGACAACCGAGCCCGACGGTCCGGCCGGCTTCAGCTCTTTCATCAACGCGGACATCAACGGCATCGCTTACCCCTCCGAATACCTGCTCGCCCAGACTTGGAGCACCGCCCTGCTGGAGCGGATGGGGGCCGCGCTCGGCAACGAGGCGCTGTTCAGAGACATCAACGGCTGGTACGCGCCGGCCATGAACCTGCACCGCTCCCCGTTCGGCGGCAGGAACTTCGAGTACTACTCGGAGGACCCGTTCTTGTCCGGCGCGTTGGCGACAGCGGTGTCGAACGGCGCCGCCTCGAAAGGCGTGTACACGTTCTTCAAGCACTTCGCGCTGAACGAACAGGAGACCAACCGGGTCAACAACGGCGTCGCCACCTGGGCGACCGAGCAAGCCCTCCGGGAGCTCTACCTGAAGCCCTTCGAGACGGCGATCAAAACAGTCTCGATGGAGGTGCCGTACATCTCCGACGAAGCGGGCACAATCAAGCAAGCCACAATGGGCGCCACGGCGGTGATGAGCTCCTTCAACCGCGTCGGCGCCGTCTGGGCGGGCGGCTCGGCGGCCCTGATGACAGACGTGCTGCGCGGCGAATGGGGCTTCGAGGGATTCGCGATCTCCGACTTCAACGTCTACCCGTACATGAACCCGAACCAGTCCCTCGCGGCGGGCACGGACCTGACGCTCACGTTCGAGCCGTCCAAATCGTTCGACGACACGGCATCGGCCAAAGCCCTGACCGACCTGCGGCACGCCACCCACAACGTCCTATTCACGGTGGCCAACTCGAACGCCATGAACGGGATGGCGCCGGGCGCGACCGTCTCATACACGCCGCCCACCTGGCGCTACGTCCAAATCGGAACCACGGCCCTGCTCGGGATGCTCATTGCGTTCGGCGTGTTCCGGGTCGTCAGGCGAGTACGGCGCCACGCCGTCCCGGCAGTGCGACTGGAGTCCGGCGCGTGACGGGCGGCCCGCGCCTGGCCGCCGACAAGGGCGAGGCCGCGTCGGTGTCCCGTGCGGCCGGCCTGAGCCGGCTCCAGAAAGCCGCGCTGGTGACGGGGAAGAACAACTGGGAGACCCACGACTTCCCCGGCCCCGGGATCCGGTCGCTCTGGTTCGCCGACGGGCCGCACGGGCTGCGGAAGCAGGCGGGCGACGCAGACCACCTGGGGCTCAATCCGTCGCTCCCCGCCACCTGCTTCCCGACGGCAGCCGCCACGGCCAACTCCTGGGACCCCGACCTGCTGGAGGGGATCGGCCACGCGCTCGGGCGCGAGGCGCGTGCCCAGGATGTCGACGTCATCCTGGGGCCTGGGCTCAACCTCAAACGATCGCCGTTGGGCGGGCGGAACTTCGAGTACTTCTCGGAGGATCCGCTGCTCTCAGGCCGCCTCGCCGCCGCCCTCATCCGCGGGATCCAGGCTGAAGGCGTCGCCGGCTGTCCCAAGCATTTCGCCGCCAACTCCCAAGAACTGCGCCGAATGGCCTCCGACTCGGTGGTCGACGAACGGACCCTGCGCGAACTCTACCTGACCGGATTCGAGATCGCGGTCCGCGAGGGGCGGCCGCAGGTGGTCATGTCGGCCTACAACCGTGTCAACGGCGCCTACGCCAGTGAAAGCCGATTCCTCCTGGGCGACGTCTTGCGCCGCGAGTGGGGCTTCGACGGCGTGGTCGTCACTGACTGGGGCGGGTCGAACGACATCGTCGCCGCCGTCGGCGGCGGGTCCAGTCTGGAGATGCCGGCCGCCGGGTACGCGTCTGTCCGAGAGCTCGTCGCCGCTATCGCCGCCGGGCGGCTCGACGAAGCAGACCTGGACCTCCGGGCCGCGGAAGTCGCGAACCTGGCGGCCGGCGCCGCCAAGCCCGGTTCCGGCGCTCCTGTCGACAGCGCCGCGCACCACGCGCTGGCCCGGCTGGCGGCCGCCAGATCCTGCGTCCTTCTCAAGAACGAGGGCTCGCTCCTGCCTCTCGCGCCCGGCACTCGGGTGGCGCTCATCGGGGACTTCGCGGACAAGCCCCGGTTCCAAGGAGCAGGCTCTTCGGCCGTCAACCCGACTCAAGTCGACACGCTGACCGAGCTCATCGCCGGTTCCGGCTTGGAACTCGCGAGTCATGCCAGAGGTTTCCGGCGCGATGGCAAGCCGGACGGCGCCCTGGCCGCGGAGGCGGTCGCGGCCGCCCACGACGCGGACGTGGTCATCGCATGCCTCGGACTGGACGAATCCGAAGAGTCAGAAGGCATCGATCGGGAAACCCTCGAACTGGCCGCCGTGCAGACAGACTTGGTCGCCGCACTGGCCGAGGCCAATCCCCGACTCATTGCGGCGATCAGCGCGGGAGGGGTCGTCGAACTCGACTGGCTCGGTTGCGCCCAGGCGGCGATCCACGGTTACCTCGGCGGGCAAGCCAGCGCCGGCGGCCTGATCGACGTCCTGACCGGGGCAGTCAACCCTTCCGGCCGCCTGGCCGAGACGATCCCTTTGCATCTGCAGGACACGCCGACAGCTGGCCATTTCCCGAGCCGCGGCGCGGTCGCCGAGTATCGCGAGGGCCTGTTCGTCGGCTACCGCTACTACGAGACCGCCGGCGTCCCAGTCGCCTTCCCGTTCGGCTTCGGCCTGAGCTACACGACGTTCGCCCACACCGGCCTTGTGGCGACCTTCGAAGGTGCCGCCGTCCAGGTCACGAACACCGGCGCGGCCGCCGGAGCCGACGTCGTCCAGGTGTACATCCAGCGTGTAACCTCGGGCATCCACCGGCCGACCCGCGAACTCAAGGCATTCTCGCGCGTCGAACTGGCGCCGGGCGAGACCCGGACCGTGCATCTGCCGCTCGGGGAGCAGGCCTTCCGGTTCTGGGATGTCCGCACCGGCGCGTGGCAGGTGGAAGCCGGCGATTACGCGGTGATCGTGGCCGCGCACGCCGGCGACGCCGGTCTGTCCGCGGTGGTCCACGTCGAGGGCACGATCCCAGCAGGCGAACCCGACCCCGCCCTCCCTCACTACAACACCGGCGCGATCCGCGAGGTGACCGAGACGGAGTTCTCACACCTGCTCGGCCGGCCAGCCTCCCCCGCCGCCCCACGAGCAGATCTGACGGCCGGGGACCCGCTTAGCCGCCTGGCCGAAGCGAAGCAACCACTCGCCCGGTTGGCCGGGCGAGTGGCGCTCGCCCAGGCCAAGCGGACGCGCGAGGGCAAGCCGGACCTAGACGCGATATTCCGAGCCAACATGCCGTTCCGGGCCATCGCCAAGATGACTGGCGGACTGGCCGACGAGAAGGTCGTCAACGGACTCCTCCACCTGGTCAACGGCCATTTCTGGTCAGGATTCGCCCGGATCGCCAAAGCTTTCCGGGCGAACCGGCGGGCCAATCGGACAACGGCGGCGGAACTCTCAGCGGAGGCGCAACGATGACAAAACTGCGGGCGTGGTGGGGGCGGTTCGCCGAGAAGCGGCCGACGCTGGCCCAATTCGTCGTCTTCTTCATCATCTCCAACGGCGTGACCGTGCTGCAACTCGCACTCATGCCCATGTTCAAAGCCTGGTTCGGGCGCACCTCTCTGATCGGCCAGGCCTTCCAAATCTGGCATGTGGGCACCAACCCCTCCGGCTCGCCCTACTACGTGTTCGACTACGCCGCCGGCGCGCTGCCCGACGGCGGCGGCGGGCTGGCGTACTTCCTGGCAGTCGAGATCACCCTCCTCATCGCCCAGGTCATCAACTTCTTCGCCCAACGCAACATCACGTTCAAGTCGAACAGTTCCGTCGCCAAGGCGGCGTTCTGGTACGCCGTCGCCTATGTCGTCATCACGCTCGTCGCCGCGGCCCTCCAGGGCCTCTACAAAGCTCCGATCTACCGCTTACTGATCGAGACCTGGGGTTGGGGCAGCAACGGCGAGACCGCCGCCGATGTGATCACGATGATCATCAACGCGGCCATCTCGTTCTGGGTCTTCTTCCCGATCTTCAAGGTCATCTTCCGACGACGGCCTGAGACCGCGCCGGTCGTGGCCGCGCCGGCCGGTCCCGGATCCGAGGGCGCCGCCTAGCCGTGTCCGACGTTTTGCTCACGATCGTGGTGCCGGCCTACAACGCGGCCCCCCACCTCGCGCGCTGCCTCGACTCGGTGACGGGAATGGGCGATGCCGTCGAGGTCGTCGTGGTCGATGACGGATCGACTGACGACACCGCAGCCATCGCGACGGCCTTCGCCAAGAACGAGGCCGGCCGGGTCCGTCTCGTGCGCCAGGCCAACAGGGGCCATGGCGGCGCCGTCAATACGGGGCTGAGGGAGGCGCGAGGGCAGTTCGTCCGCGTCGTCGACGCCGACGACTGGCTCGACCGGGACGGCTACCGGCAGTTGCTCGCGACGCTAGCCGGACCGGCTCGCGGGTCCGACCTGGTTGTGACGAACTTCGTCTACGACAAGGCCGGCAGGACCGTCAAATCGGCCGTCCGCTATGCATCGGCGCTCCCGCCGCGACAGATGGTCGCGTGGTCCGGAACCGGCCGCTTCGGCCTGAAGGACTACTTGCTCATGCACTCGCTCACCTATCGCACCGAGATCGTCAGGAGTTCCGGCATCATCCTCCCGGAGCACTGCTTCTACGTCGACAGCCTCTACGCGTTCGTTCCGCTCAGCCAGGTCCAGACGCTTTTCTACCTCGACAGTGATCTCTATCACTACAGCATCGGCCGCCCGGACCAGTCGGTGGCCGAGGACGTCATGCTGACGCGGCTGGATCAGCAGTTCCACGTCAACCGGCTCATGGTGGACCACTTGGCCGCCGACCCTGGCACCGAGTCGCGCCTGCGCCGTTATCGCGTGCATTACCTGGCGATCATCACGGCGGTCTCGTCCCTCATGTCCGTCCTGGCCGACACGCCCGACGCCCTCCAGGCGAAGGCCGACCTGTGGTCGCACATCCGGCACACATCGGTGGACCTTCACGCGGAACTCCGCCGCACGCCGTACGGCGTGGCCAGCAACCTGCCGGGCCGCCTCGGTCGGCGGGTGTCCATCGCGATCTACCATGCGGCCCAAAAGGCCGTCGGTTTCAACTGACCCGCCGGCAGCGCAGTGACCTCGGACACCAGCGCCAAGCCCAGAAGAACCGCCGCCCGATCACCCTGGCTGCGGGCTCCTCGGCTGGAACAGGCCTCGACCAGGCGGCCGTCATGACTCTGCCAGCGATCAGGGTAAGGCCCGGGGCGCCGTTCTGTGCCGTCTCCCAGGTCATGCGGAAGGTGTACGCCCCGGCGGCGTTCGACTGGCTCGAGGTGATCGTGGTGCGGGAGGGCACCGGCATGTTGACTCACCGCGACGACTCCGACCAAGAGCTTGTGCGGCCCGGGCATGTGGTGGTGCTGCTGCCGAACGTGCCGTGCGGCCTAGCCCCGGAGGGGCGGATCGTGGTCTCCCGCCTGTTCTACCGGCCCGCATTCGTGATCGAGCAGATCCGGTGGGCAGACCCCCTGAACCTGCCCGACCACTGGGCCGCCGCGAGCCGGTTCGAGCGGGCGCTGCCCTCCCAGGTCGTGACGGTGGGACGATCCGGAGGCTCCGGCCTCGACCGTCTGGCGGACAAGATCGCCCAGGGAACCGCCCATCACGAGCCGGGCGTAGGCCGCCTGAGCCTGGCGTCATGGGCGATCCGAGTGTTGGGGGTCATCGAAGACCACCTGGCGTGCGCGGGCGCGCACGGCCTGTTCGTCAGCGACGCTGATGTGGTGGAACGTCCAACCGAGCCGTGCTTCGGGGTGATTCGTCCGCTGCGGCCTGAGATCAGGGAAGCTATGAGGCTGATCCGGAGGCGATTCGACCACCAGGTGTCTCTTGCCGAGTTAACGCGGACAGTGCATCTCTCGCGCGCCCAACTCGAGCGGCTGTTCACTGAGCAGGCCGGCAAGACCCCGAAGGCCTACCAGGATCTACTGCGGGTCAAGCACATGGTGCGCCTGCTGCTGACGACCGACATCACGGTCGCGGCCGTGTCGGCCGCCGCAGGATGGAGCAATCCGTCGAGGGCGGCACGGGTTTTCAGAGAGGCGACCACTATGTCGCCGTCAGAGTACCGGCGAGCCTTCGCCGGGCCTTCGGGCGAACTCCTGGCTGATACGGATGGTCTCACGGTCGAGCCAGTTCGTCTCACTCTCGGAGCCTGAGCCTCAACATATCCGGCCGCGTCGGGCTTGATGACAGGGCGCGTCGGCATCGTCGTCTCAAGGCTCGTGTTGACAGACCCGGCTTGGGGCTGGGGCGTCTTGCTCGCTTCTGCGAGATGCGGTCGCGCACCTCATAGGTGTCCATCCGTTCCCAAGAGGAAGGTACGGCGATGGTGTTGAAGCTGGCCTGGCGCGACCAGAGCGAGGCGAGACCGAAAGCTTTCCACGAGCGGCTCGCTGGGGCCGTCGAAGTGCTGGTGACCGGCGAGGACTGGGTTCGGGCAGTCGCATTCGCGGCGCGTAAGACTGAGTTCGGCTCCAAGAATGCCCAGGAACACGCCTGCATCCGCTGGCCCGTTCCTAGATCCAGTCCGGCCCAGGCGCCCGCCGTTGCACGAGCCGTGGCGCGAGCCGTCCCCGTGGGGTTGGGGGTGTGAGCGTGGACGGCAAGACCGTCGAGGCGTTCCGGGAAGCCCAAACGTGGCCGAAGGCGAAGGCGGCCCTGGTGTTGGCGGGGGCCGGGATCCCGGTGTTCCCGTGCGTGGCGGGCGGGAAACGCCCCTTGACGCCTCGGGGGTTCTTGGACGCCACCACGGATCCAGGGCGTATCGGGGCGTGGTGGCGGGCCCGCCCCGACGCGAACATCGCCGTCCCGACCGGGGCGGCGTCGGGCCTCGACGTGGTCGACGTGGACCGACGCGAAAACGGTTCCGGGTTCGCGGTGTTCGCGGCCGCCCAGGGCGCCGGGGTCGGGGACCGGTGGGCGATGGTCGTCGCCACCCCCTCCGGCGGCGCCCACTACTACTATCCGGCCGACCCGGACAGGCCGCAACCCTCGTGGGCCGGCGGCGCGGCGCATGTCGACTTCCGGGGCGACGGCGGGTACGTGGTCGTGCCGCCCTCGACAGGTGGCGCCCCCGACGGCGCGGCGGCCCCTTACCGGATCGTCCGCACGTTGGAGCACGCGGGACCGGTCGACGCCGCTGAACTCCGCGCCGTCGTGAGCCCCCGCCCCGCAGCAAAGCCCGCCCACCCGGCAAGGCCGGGGAAGGCTCTTGACGGGTCGCGGCTGGCGGCATGGGTCGCCGACCGGGTCGAGGGGGAACGGAACGCCTGCCTCTATTGGGCGGCCGGCCGCATGGCCGAGGCCGGACAGGACATGGACCGGGCGGCCCGCGTGCTGGCGCCGGCCGCCGAACGGGCCGGGCTGCCCGCCACGGAGGTCGCCGCGACGATCCGGTCCGCCTACCGGCACGCCAAACAGGCCCCGGCCTCACCAGACTCCGCTGCGGGGCAGGGCCTGCCACGGCGGGCGGCGGGAGTGGCCAGCTCGACGCTCCGGGCGTCGGCCTCCGGCAGGTTGGGGTTGTGAACGCGACCGGAGGCAGGGCGCCCCGGTGGCTGCTCGCCGTCGGGATCACCGGGACGGTGTTCATCGCCGCCCTGGCGTTCTGGTTGTCATTCACCGCCCTCACGCATCTGGCTGAACGGGCGGGGGTCGCCGTCCGGCAGGCGTGGGCGTGGCCGTTGACCGTGGACGGCGTCATCGTCGTCGCCACAATTGCCGCCGTCGCGCTGCGCGACAGGAAGGGCGCCGGGTACGCGTGGCTGCTGCTCACGTGCGGGGCTGCCGTGTCGGTGACCGCGAACGCCGTCCAGGCCGCGATGCCCGCCGGCCGGCCGCTCGCCCCGGCCCTGGCGGCGGCGGTCTGCTCGGTGCCGCCAGCAGTGCTCCTCGCCGTCACCCACCTGACCGTGGTGCTGGCCCGCCACGACCCGCGCCCGCAGCGGGCGGACAGCCAGGCGCCTGCCTTGGAGCCCGCGCCAGGGGATGTCTTCCATGCTGGCCCCGGCGCCAACTCGGCTGACGGCGTTGGGGGCCCAGGGGGGGCCCGAGCGGCGGCGCCCGCGGCCGGTCCGGTATGGGGTGTGGGCGCTGGCGGCCCTACTCCGTCAAGCGGACGGACGGCACGCGGGCCGGGTCGAGTTCCCCGCTTCACTGCTCCAGTCGCTGCCGCGTCGGAATGTACGAGCACCTCGGAGAGCGGACCGCAGGGACCGCGCGCGGAGGATGGCCGGGCGGCCGCAGGACCGGCTGACCGCACCGGGGCGGGCGGGCCGCCGGGGGTGGTGGCCGGTGGAGATGGGGCCGGGCCGAGGACCGCGTCCTCTGCACCCGACACCGCCTCGGAGAGTCCTGGCTTCGGCCCCGACTCAGATCCCGCCGACGGCCGTCCGGTCGGCGGGTCTGGCTCGGAGCCGGTGTTGGGCGCGGCGGAGGTGCGCGCGTTGATGTGGGGCGCGGACGCCCCGGGCGGCGGTGCCGTCGGGGAGGGATCGCGCACTTCGAGGGCGGAGGAGGCGGCCCGGTTGAGGACGGCCGGTTTGAGCAACAAGGAGATAGCCGGACGGATGGGTGTGAACGCGAGCACCGTGGGCCGTTGGCTGAGACAGGCAGGAGAGCATAGTGCAGGACAGCAGTGATCCCCGTCAGACCGGAGGCGGCCCGCGCCGGGTCGCCGCCCGTCCGGCCTCGCCGCCTGGAGCGGGCGCTCCAGGGGGAGGCGACTCGGCGTTGGCGCGGCACAAGGATCCGTCTTTGGAGCACGCCGGTAATGGCGCCGGGGCCGGCAGCCGCGCCGCGGGGCGCGCCCTCCAGGCTGGCGGCCGGCGCGGAATCGAGTGGATGAGGGCGGCTGATCTGCTGACCCGCGGCGGGATGAGCCTGGCGGGGAGGGGCGCGGCCGGGCAGGAGGCGGTCGTCAAGCGGGCGCGGACAGCGGCGGCCCGGTTCAACCCGGTGTCCCGGAGGGGCATCGCCCGCCGTTCGGCCGGGTCTCTGCCGCCCCCGTCGGCGTTCGGCCGGCCCCAGCCGGATCCGGGGTCCGGACGGGCGGTGGGAAGGTGACCGCGCGGGCGCCGTCGGGTGGCGGGTCGCGGTTCGACGATCCGGAGCGTCTGCGGCGGACGCTACTGCGGTTGCACGCGAAGGGGAAGGACGCCTGGCGTGACGATCCGGACGCGGACGAGTTGGCCCGGTACGCGATGGACAGGTTCGCGGCGCTGGCGACGAAGCACGGCCTTGATCCGGCGGACGGCGGGTCGGCGGCGTTCGAGGCGATGCGGAACCCGTCGGTGGTGTTGGGCGAGAACCCGTGGGCGGTGATCGTCCACGCGGTGAAGACCACGATGGCGGCGCGGCAGTTCGCGGACGAGGCGCTCTGCTCGGTGGAGACCGCCCGGCGGGGCGGGTTGTCGGGGCGGCGCGCGGAGCGGTTCTCCGACCGGGAGACCCCGGTGTGGGAGCGCCACCCGGCGTTCGCCAGGTTGGACGAGCACCCCGGCTTGGACGAGCACGTGGATGGCGGGGCGGCGAGTCCGAGCGTGGGCGATCAGGCGGCGTCGGTGGCGGGTCTGCTGGCGGGGCGGGGCTGGCCGGTCCCGCAGGCGGCGGTCGCGGCGGAGGTGGTGTTGCGCCGGCTGGCGGATTGCGGG
>JAISCU010000338.1 GCA_031265345.1 Bifidobacteriaceae bacterium | reverse complement strand
AGGTAGCGCTCAACGACGAGGACCACGTCGTCCGCGCGGACGCGGTTGAGAGGATCACCGATGAGGACGTCCTGAAGAAGGTGGCCCTCAACGACGAGCATCATCGGGTCCGCTACTTGGCGGTCGGTCGCGTCACCGACCAGGAGGTGTTGAAGGCGGCTGCGCTCAACGACCAAGACCACGACGTCCGCTGGAAGGCGGTGGAGCAGATCACCGACCAAGCGGTCTTGTGGGAATTGGAGTGGCCGTCCAGGGACCAGGGTATTCGCGCGGTGGCGCGCAGGAGGCTCGAGGAACTCGGGGGTTGACGGCGCGAACCCTCGCTAATGGCACCTGCGGTGGCGCGGCGTAACCCGGGCGGCGGCATCGTGCATATGGGTATCGCGGGCGGTCGCGTTCTTCACGAGGTTGCCACGGGCGCAGGCCGTTGCCACCGCACCCCTGGGAAGCGGCCGAAGTCGTTGTCGAACGTGACCACTTCGCAGCGGTGCTCGAGCGCGATGGCGGCGAGGAAGGCGTCGTTGACCAGGTTGCCGCCCCGTCCGGTGGCGGCCAGGAGACCCCTCATCGCGACCGTGACAGCGCTGTTGGCGCGAGGGATTTCGACGGCCGGGCTGGTCAGCCACCGGTCGACTATGGACAGGGCCTGGTCGGTGGTCAGCGGCGCGGCCGATATTGACGGATGCGTGGTCAGCCGGACGAACGCGAGCAGGCTCATCCACGGTATCAGCACCGTTTCCGTGCTGTTCAGCGAGCCGTCCAGCCAGTGTTTGGCTTCGAGATGGTGGGGCGAGGCCTCGTCAACGGCGTAGATCAGGACGTTGGTGTCCGCGAGCTTCGCTTGCTCTGGTGCCACTCGGCGATCAACGCCTCGTCCTCCAAGTCGCTTTCCAGCGCCAACGCGCGGTGTCCGGGGATCGGGCGCAGGCCTATCGGGCGGGTCGGGGTGTCGAAACGCTGTCTTGGCCCGGGCGCCAGGCCGCGTGTGACGGCGGCGTTGACCGCCTGGCTGAAGGACCAGCCGTGCTTCGCCATCGCGGCCTGGACCAACGACTCCGCCTCGGGGGTCAGCGTGACCGTGGTTCTCATCGATCCATCCTAAATCTGCGCACCATGTTGAACAGCACCGTGATGCGGTCCGACCGGTGCGCCCCAGTGCCTCCGCGCGGGTCGGCAGCGAAGCATTGTCTGCGACAGGGTGCGGGTTCGGGGCTTGACGAGCCGAGGCCCTAGCGCCGACCTCCTGCCCCAGAGGGACTTGCGGTGGTGCGCCCGAGCCGGGGCGGCGGCATCGTTCACCTGTTTGGCGTGGGAGACCAAAACCACTGCTCCGCTGTCGGGAATCGGCGGCCACTGGGGTGTCAACACGCCCACCCGTCGGTCTTCAGGACTCGGCGCCCGCCGATCACCGTCAATCGGTCGGTTGCGTCAGCGCCGTCCATTTCGCTGGCAGCGTGAGTGTGCGGACACCTGAGATGACGACGTCGGGGAGTTGCGCCTGGCGGACCTTGGCTTCGCCGATGACGAAGGCAGAAGGCAACACGCCCCGAATGCGCTTGGACAGGCGTCCCGGGGGAAGGCCGCACTGAGACGGATCGTCGGAGCGACTGCTTGGACCATGCGGACGGCGGGCAGGTAGTCGGCATCCCCGGAGACCACCAAGGCTTCGTCCATCTGATGCTGGATCGCGTCGGCGACGAGTTGGGAAGCGATGTGCACGTCGGTTTCCTTTTCCTCGTACACAATGCGTTTCGCCCCGCACGCGTCGCACAGGTGGGAGCGACGCTGATACCGGCCACGGATTACGCGCAACACCGGCCCGTTCTGTGCGGCCAGTGCCTTGAGATAGGTGTCTTGCCGCGATTGCGCGTCGGCGGACTCGACTGTGATCGCGGTGTAATAGTTGACTCGGAGCAGGTGGCTCTTGGGACGTAGTGACCTTACCAATGTGACCACGTCGAGCCAGAGCCACCGATGGCCCATAGATGAACGCAGCCGTGGTACAGATTCAGGCCATCCACATAGGCGACGAGGCGCGAACCCGGCATGTCTTCTCATCCCGTCATCGTGAAGGCTTTTGCGAACTTTGGTATCGTAGCCGCATCATCACCACGTTCGGGAGAGCGTGGCCCGACGGCCCCCGCAAGCGGGGGCCGTTTTTTCGGGGCGTCCAGCTACGGGTTAGACGAGGCCCCGATCCGGGGTCATAGGCCAGAATGTGTGTATGGTCCGGGCGTGTCGTTGGGGATCGCGGGCGAGGCTCCGCAGTTGCTGGCGCAACCGGTCAGGCGGCCCATTCGGCCGTGCGCAGGGCGGAGACGGGCAGTGCCCACATCGCGGGGTCCAGTTCCCGGACTTCGGTGCCCGTGTAGATCAGGAAACCCCGGTCCAGGCCTTTGCGGTCGCGGAGAGCGCGCAGCCCTTTGAGGTCGGCTGGGTTCACTCGTGCGGCGGCCTTGACCTCGATGCCGACACGGCGGCCGCCATATCCTTCCAGGACCAAATCAACCTCGTGGACAGGCGCTCCGGCCTGCCTCCAGTAATGCGCCGTGGTGGGCAGGTCGGCCCAGGAGCGGGCCGCGAGGATCTGGTTCACGACGTGGCTCTCCAGCAATTGCCCAAACAGTTCCCGGTTCGCCAAGACATCGGCCCCGGCGCGTTCCAACGCCTCGACGGCGAGGCTTGTGTCAACGGGGTGCACCTTGGCGCGGGCGTGGGTCTGGTTGGCGGGCGCGGTGGCCAGATTCGGCAACCAATGGAGCAGGAACAGGCGGCCGAACACCCCCATGTAGCGGTCCACCGTGCGCTTGTCCGTGCCCAGGAGTTGGCCCAGACGGCTGGCGTTGAATATGCCGCCAGGCACCCTGACTAGGGCGTCGAGGACTTCGAGGGCGATGGCAGGGTTCACCGCCATGTCCGGGAGCACCCCCGTGGCGAGTGTCGAGAGCGTGTCGGAGGCGACCCGCTCGCGCAGCCGTGACCGGCTCATGCGGGCACTGGCCAAGGCGTACTGCGGGAATCCGCCGTACGCGAAATCGGCCGCCAGGTCCGCGTCGGCGATCTCCGGCAGGTTGACGGGCCTGATGTCGGCATCGAACAAGAGGTCCACCACCGAGCCGCCGAGCGGTGCAAGCTCCCACGAGGTCAGGGGCGACATGGTCAGCCGGCTGGCCCGCCGAGCGAGCGGGTCGGCGCCGCCCAGGCCGGTCCCGCCGATCGACGCTGAGCCGGTCAGGATGAAGTGGTTCTCTTGCGGCAGCGCGTCAATGAGTTCCTTGAGGACCAGCGGAAGCTCGGGAAGGAGTTGGGCTTCATCGATCACTGCGGGGCGCGGCGGGCGGCGAACCCAGCCCTCCGGGTCTTCGGCGGCGAAGCGCAGAGTGGACCGGTCCGCCAGGGTGGTGTAGGAGTAGCCCTCGGGTTCCAGGAAGGAGCGCGCCAGCGTGGTCTTGCCGACTCCGCGAGGCCCCTCGAGGATCAGCACCGGCACGTCGCGGCGCTGGAGCAGAGCTTGTCCGACTAGGCGGTGAATGGTGTTGGGCACGCAATTATCATACGCCGACTGCACTATTTTTAGGGCATTCGATGTCCTGCGAATTGAGAGTTCAGCAGTCGCTTCGGGTCGCCTCGTCGGTGCGTCAAGCGGTTGAGAGTTCGCGGTCAACGGCTGATCGGATCACCGCTGAGCGCGACTGGTGACGTTTCGCGGCGAGGTCGTCCAGCCCGCGCAATTGACGTGGCAGGGGGCGGATGGTGACCGACTCGGTCCGTTCGTCGCCCACGGCCAAGGGTCGGCCGCGCGACGGCATTGCCCGGAGCTCTTCCGGTGTCCAGCCCTCCTCGAACCGGTCGGCCCATGCCTCCAGTTCGGCTTCCTCGTCCTGGGTGGCCGGGATGTGTTCCCTGTTCATTGGGCCTCCTTCAACAACACTAGATAGGTCTTCGTGATCTTGTCCGCATGGAAGATGACCCAACCGGTGGCTCTGAGTTCGCAGCCGATCTCCAACGCGCGGGCATTTCGGTCGAATCCGAGCCGCATCTCGACCAGCGGGTCCTCGCTCACGGTGATGACCAGCGTCGGCGATTCTGCTACGGGCAAGAAATCCTCTGAGGAGAGCCCGTGGCGCAAGGCCGGTCTAGCCACTGCACAGGATTATTGTCTTGCATAATTTGACCCCGGTCAACTCCACGCCCGTCGGCGGGCGTGTGCCGCGCCACCGTCAGCTGCGCCGGTCCGGGTTCCAGTTGCCCGATGCCGTGCCAAGGCTTCCGCCCGTTGGTCGTGTTGGTCGTGTTGGTCCTTTGGTTGACTGGACAGCATCCTTTCTGATCGCGTGCTCGCGACCGTTGGTCGTGCCGGTCCTCGGGCTGGCTGGCCAGCCGCCATCCGGATCGCGTGTCGGCATCGGTCGCCTCGCTGCGGGCAGGTTCAATCAGCCATGACTGCGCCAGGACGCGCGCGGTCTGCAAGCAGATCGTCTCGATGACCGGTCGCATGCAAACCGATGGTCTCGACCTCCGAGGGTCCGCGAGACCATCCAAATGCAGCTTCGACTGGCACGAGACCATCATTTTGCAGATCGAGGTTCTCTGTTTTGCCTGGTCAGAGGGTTGATGAGGTTGGCCGCGACCTGCATTTGGATGGTCTCGAGCGGCTGAATCCTGCAAACCGATGGTCTCGGCCGTCGCGGATCGCCGAGACCATCAATATGCAGCGTTGATGGCCGCGAGATCATCGTTTGGCGGGTGCGGTACGCGATTCGGTAATCATGGGGCCGCGAAACAGGCCGGGGCGGCGGGTTCGGGCGCGAAATGCGCCTCGACGGGGTTCGTGGCACGAGCGCCGCTACCGCGAACGCGTTTGACCTGCATTTCGGGTGCCCGGGGCCGACCGGGGCGGCGGGTCCGGGCACGAAATGCGCCTTGACGGCGGTCGTGGCACGGGTGCCGCGACCGCGAACCCGTTCGACCTGCATTTCGGGTCCCCGCGGCCGACCGGGGCGGCGGGTTCGGGCGCGAATTGCGCCTTGATGGGGTTCGTGGCATGAGTGTCGCGACCACGAACGCGTTCAACCGGCATTTCGGGTCCCGGCGGCCCACCGGGGCGGCCGCTCCGAAAGCCGAAGCGACCCTCCCCGAACACGGAGTCGCGAAGCAGGGCAGCTCTCCCGGACGGCCAATCCGAACCGGGACCGATATCCACCCGGTCCTCGATTTGATCGAGGTGGGCCGAATTGTCTGCTCGGAGCAGACCCGGAGGCAATGGCCCCGGTCTACGCTGGCCCCAAAGCGATGAAAGGCCCAGTTGCACGGGGCGACGAGCACTGGCTCTCGAGTTCGGAAAGGTGACGACCATGAGCTTGTTCAGGCCATGGGACAGCGACAACGAGGCGAGGCGGATGACCGCTGTTGAGGGGGTGACCGATCAGGTGAAGCTCGCCCGGATCGCGACCACGGCGGTCCATTCAGACGCGCGAGCGGCGGCAGCGGAGAAGCTGGTAGACCAGGATGTGTTGAAGGAGGCGGCCCTGCACGACAAGGCCTTCCGCGTCCGCGAAGCTGCGGTGCGACGGCTCACCGATCAGGAGGCCTTGAAGCAGGTGGCGCTCCACGACACGGATACCGATGTCCGCGAGGCGGCGGTGGGGCGGCTCACCGATCAGGAGGTCTTGAAGCAAGTGGCGCTTCACGACACACATGGCCGCGTCCAAGGAGCGGCGACACTGAGGGTCGTCGACGAACGAATTGTGAGACAGGTGGCACTGGGATCGAACAGTCGGCTCGTAGTTGGAGCCGCGCTCCGCAGGCTCCACCGCGATGACGTCGAGTGGGAAGAAAGGGAGTATCCGGTGCTGGCCAGCAAGGAATGGAGGGTGTCTGATTGGGAGAAGCATTACAAAACACTGAGCCCTATAGCTGATAGCGCGCTGTGGGCGAAGCTGGCGCTCACGCACAAGGACAGCAGAGCCCGGCGAGCGGCGGTGAGTTTGGTCGTCGACCAGGACGTCTTGAAGGATGTGGCGATGGGAGACCGCGACTTCGATGTCGCCCGCGAGGCGGTGAGGCGGGTGGCCGACGAGGTGACACTGGCGGGGCTAGCAGTCGGTGCTAGGTGTTCTGGGTCTCGGAGCGCGGCGGTGGAGCGGGTCATTGATCAAGCGGTACTGGCGAAGGTGGCGGCGCATGACAAGGAAAGAATCGTCCGCCAAGCGGCGGTGGAGCGGGTCACCGATCAGGAGGTTCTGGGGAGGGTGGCGCTCACGGACGAGGCCGAATGGGTACGCGAGGCAGCTGTGAAACGGGTCACCGATCGGGAGGTTCTGGGGAGGGCGGCGCTCACGGACGAGGCCGAATGGGTACGCAAGGCAGCTGTGAGGCGGGTCATCGATGAGGCGGTCCTGGAGCGGGCTGCGCTCACCGACGAGGCCGAAGGGGTCCGGCGGGCGGCGGCGGAACGGGTCACTGATCCGGGAGCCCTGGCGCAGGTCGCGCTGAACGACGCAGAAGTGCTTGTCCGCCTGGCTGCGGTGGAGCGCGCCACCGACCAAGCGTTGTTGAAGGAAGCGGCGTTCGCGGACGGATCTTGGTCGGTCCGCAAGGCGGCGGTCGAGCGGGTTACCGATCAGGCCTTCCTGAAGCGGGTGGCGCTTACGGACGAGGCCGAAGGTGTCCGCGAAGCGGCGGTGGAGGGGGTCGTAGACGCAGGAGTCTTGAAGGAATTGGTGCTCCGTGGTAAAGACGTTGCTGTGCAATGCGCGGCGTTGCGGCAGGTCGCAGTTACCGATGAAGCATTCGCGCAAGAGATGGCTCTCAACGCTCAAGAGGCGCATATCCGCCAGGCGGCGGTGGTGCTGCTGACCGACGAGGAGGCCATACGGCAGGTCGCTGTAACAGACTCAACCGAATGGGTCCGCGAGGCGGCGAACCGCAGGCTCGCGGTGCTTGACGGTTCGTAACCGCGCCCGCCACCGCCGAGCATTAGGCTTTACCAATGACCTATGTGATTGCCGAGCCTTGCGTGGACGTGAAGGACGGGGCCTGCGTCGATGAATGTCCGGTGGATTGCATCTATGAGGGCATCCGTTCCCTCTACGTCCAGCCGGACGAGTGCGTCGATTGTGGGGCTTGTGAGCCGGTCTGCCCGCAGGTGGCGATCTTCTACGAGGATGACGTCCCGCCCGAATGGTCCGCTTTCACGCAGGACAACGCCGATTTCTTCAGCCAACTCGGTTCGCCGGGCGGGGCCGCCAAGGTTGGGCCGGTGCCCTATGACGCCCCGCTGGTCGCCTCGCTTCCGCCCGAGGCCTGACCGGACGCCGCCATGGGATTCCAGTGCGCCGACCTGCCGGTCTTCCCCTGGGACCTGCTGGAGCCCTTCAAGCAACAGGCCAGAGCCCATCCCCAAGGCCTGATCGATCTCTCGGTCGGCACGCCGGTCGATCCCACGCCGGAGCCGATCCAACAAGCCCTGGCCCAGGCGGCGAACGCCCCCGGCTACCCGGCCACCATCGGCAGCACAGCGTTGCGTGAGGCCATCGCCGCGCATTACGCCCGCGACCGCGCGGTGCCGGACCTGCCGCTGACCGGCATCTTGCCCACCATCGGCTCGAAGGAGATGGTGGCCCAGTTGCCGTCCCTGCTCGGCCTGGGCGCGGGGGACATCGTGGCGCATCCCACGGTCGCGTATCCGACCTACGACATCGGTGCGCGGCTGGCCGGGGCCACGCCGCTTCCCGCCGACACGCCGGACCAGATTCCCGATGCCGCCGCCCCGGACGTCCGCTTGGTCTGGTTGAACAGCCCCGGCAACCCGTCAGGCCAGGTGGCCTCCGTCGAGCAGATGACGACCTGGGTCGAATGGGCGCGCGGCCGCGGCGCGGTGGTCGCCAGCGACGAGTGCTACGCCGCCCTGGCCTGGGACGAGCCGTGGGCCTCGAACGGCGTGCCATCACTCCTCGACCCACGGGTGGCGGGTTCATCCCTGGAAGGCAAGCTGGCGCTCTACTCGCTGTCGAAGCAGTCCAACGCCGCCGGTTACCGGGCCGCTTGGCTGGCGGGCGACCCGGCCCTGGTCAAGATACTGATTGGGTTGCGCAAGCACATGGGCATGATGATGCCGGCGCCGGTCCAGGCCGCCATGGTGGTGGCTCTGGCCGACCGTGACCAGGTCGCGAAACAGCGCGAGACCTACCTGAGGAGACGGCGGGTCTTGGCGGACGGCATCGTGCAAGCGGGTTACCTGATCGAGGGCTCCGGCGCGGGGCTGTACCTGTGGTTCACCACCGAGGACCGGCAGGACTGTTGGCGGACGGTGGCGGACCTGGCGTCACTGGGCATCCTGGTGGCGCCGGGCGCGTTCTATGGCGCGGCCGGGCGCGCGCATGTGAGGATGGCGCTGACCGGCTCGGACCGCGACGTGGCCGAGGCCGCCGCCCGGCTGAGCGGCTCGTAGGCCCCGGATTGCCCGCGAACTGTCTGCTCCGAGCAGACCCGTGCCGGGCCGGGCGCGAATAGGTTGTCGGAAGCAGGCGGTGGCCACCCGGCCAGCGCGACACGCGAAGGAGCACTGACATGAACAACCTGCTGACCAGGATCACGGCGTTGGGCGCACTGATGCTGATCCCCGTGGCGGCGCTGACCGGGTGCGGCGAGGGCTCCGACTCTCTGCCGAGCCTGACCGCCGACGGCAAGTCGTACGCCGTCACTCGAACCGAAGTCAAAGCCAACGACGAGGGCGGCACGTCGGTCCTCCTGTACGGCCCGGATTTCGGCACGTCCGCGGACAACGGAACCGCAGTCAAGAACCCATTGCCATTCGGCGCCGATTGCGTCGCTGACGGCGAGACCTATTCGGACGTCGGGGTCAGCCTGCAGACGCGCGCGTATTACGAATTCCGTTTCGAGGGCCAGCTCGCGCCCGACGAACTGAAGGTCTACCTCACGGACAAGCCCGAGGACGTGACGGTCATCCCGCTCGACTGACGGGCGTTGGCTCGGCCCGCGCGGTCGACGCAGTCGAGACGCTCGAAGGCGTCGAATTTGCGTCGGCGCCGCGTCTCGCACGGTGAGACGTCCCGGGACGGGGTTTGGGCTCTTACCCCGGGCGGATTACGTTGGGTCGGCTCCGCTCCCGAAGGATTTGACCATGAACGCCGCCTCGCACGATGCCGCTCGCCCGGCACCACACGCGGGTCGGCGCCGCCCGGACGCATGACCGCGACCAGGCCGGTGGTCCAGGGTCGCAGTCGCTTCTGGCTCGTGGCGACGGCGACGACCCTCGCTTTCATGGCCGGCGCCTGTGTGTTCGTGGTGCTCCTGCTGGCGACGAGCGAGGCGGGGAGTGCCTGGACCGTCACCGGCGTGGTGGTAGGAAGGCTGATCCCTTCGACGGTGATGGCGCCGGCACTGGGCCTGCTGGTCGACAAGACGGGCGGGCGGGTGACCTGGCTGGCCGGACTGGGCCTGGGCGCGGCATCGTGCATGATGGGAGCCTTGTTCAGGGGAGACGCCGGGCTAATCGCAACCAGTGTGACCCTGGCGGTCTCGATGATCCTGGTCAGCGCCTCGGCCTTCAAGACGGTGCCGACCCTCGAGGGGATCAACCGTGGCCAGGCCAGCTCCGTGATCGTGGGGGCGGGGAGCGTCGGGGACATCATCGGCCCTCCGGTGGCCGCGTTCATCGTGACGCTGGTCGGCCCGCGAAACGGCCTAGCGGTGGCGGCGATCATGTTCGCGGGCGTGCTTGGGCTTACGGCCCTGGCGTTGAGGAGGGCCGATCGCCCGATCGAATCTGACGCCGAGACTGGCGCTGCCCACGGCATCGAAACTGACGTCGAAACTGACGTCGAAACTGACGTCGCAACCGACGTCGAAACGGACGCCGGAATCGGGCGAGAAGTCGGAGGAGGGGCTGGAGCGGAATCGGGCACCGGAACGAGAAGCAAAGGCCCAGCGCCGCGTCGCGGATGGTTCGGCTTGGGGGCGCTGAACGACTTGTCCGCCTTCGCCCCGCTGTTGGCGGTGGTGCTCGGGATCGCGCTGTGCGCCTCGGTCGAAGGTGTGGCGGGCGTTGTCTACCTGCAAGGCGTGGCCGGCCTGGGCGTGCGGTACGGATTGGTGCTGACCGCCTGGGCTGTCGGCATGCTGGCGGGGTCGATTGTCACATCGCGGAAGGATAGTCCGCCTGCCGCCGCCTGGATCGTCGCGGGAGGCGGGGCCATGGCCGGCGCCATCATGGTGGAGGGCCTGGTCCCAGTGTGGTGGCTCATCGCCTTGGCGTTCGTCGTTGGGGGATTTGCCAACGCGGTCCACAACGTCGGGATCAGGGACTTGATCTACTCCAGCGTGCCGGAAGCCCGCCAGGGCCAGGCCTCCGCGACCATGAGCGGTCTGTTCTCGGTCATGGGAGCGATCGGCAATGTGCTCGGAACGCCGGGTGGCTTGGCGGAACCGCGCGCGTTGATCATCGCCTCGGGCGCCTCGGGCCTCGCCATAGCGGTGGGCACCTGGGTGTGGTCGGCGGCCGCCCGGCTCCGCGATCCGGCCAAGGTCGCCTCTCCGAGACTCCTCTGACGGCGGATCGGCGGTTGCCCTGCCGCGCGCGGTTGACCGCCCGTGTTGGCGCGGGTGGACGGGTCGGCGGCATCGGCGTCCCTTCCCGCGCCGTGCCTGAACCACCGCCGCAGGCTGGTCGGACCGTGCGGCGGTGAGTTGGGTCACCTGGCTCCCGATGCCGCGCGGTCGGCCGCCGGTGTTGGCGCGGGTGGACGGGTCGGCGGCATCGGCGGCCCTCCTCTCCGGTGGCCCTAAACCACAGCCGCAGCCTGGTCGGACCGTGCGGCGGTGAGTTGGGTCACCTGACGCCCGATGCCGTGCGGTCGGCCGCCGGTGTTTGCGCAGGTGGACGGGTCGGCGGCATCGGCGTCCCTTCCCGCGCCGTGCCTGAACCACCGCCGCAGCCACTGCGAACCCTGCCACGGTGGTTTGCGTCACGGACCGGCGCTCGGCGGCGCACCCAGACCAGCCAGCGGTCTCCGGGGCCGCGATGGGGCGTCGCGAGGTCGGTGTCACGGCTGGTCGAGGATGTCATGGGAGCCGACACGGCGCCAGATGACATGGGTGAGGCCTGGTCTGCGTTCAGCGCCATATTGGAAAGTGGCGCGGCCGTTGGGAGCGAAGGTCAGCTCCCAGACTTTGTCGGTTCCTTCGACGTGCTTGATTCTCAGTCCCGGGCGTAATCCCTTCTCGGAGGCCAGGTCCTCGATGAACTTCTCCAGTGCCACCAGAAAATCCCTTTGGGCGCGGCGATCAAGGTCCTTCCAGTCGGCGGAGCAGCGCGGCCCGATCTCGTATGTCGGCGTCATCGGTTGTCCGCGAGCCAATTCAGAAGTGCCTCGCCGTCTTCGAAGAACATTGTGTCGCCGTTGGCGATCTGCTCCTCGGCCTCTCGCTCCCCGGCCTGCCATTCGGGGGTCCAGTACCACAGCTGATCCACGGGAATGGGCAGATGCGGGCGCAATTCGATCACGTCGGAGCCTTCTTTTGTGGTGATCTCGACCTGCGCGCCGGGCTCGTTGAGCCTGAAACGGCGCCGGATCGACGCCGGCAAGGACATAGTGCCGCGAGAATTGATGGATGCGAAGACCGTCCGCGTCCCATGGTGGTCCTGCGACCGTCGAGCCTCGGCGCCCGCGACCGTCCCGGCGTCCAACTCCGCGTTCATACCAGCTTCCACCCGCGCGTCCGGCTGCGCCTGCGTCTGCGTCATGCGGACCAGGTTAGCAGAAATACCGAAATTCAGACGGGATGCTGACCGAATCGCGACTCGAGGTGATGGAGGTTGACGACTCGGCGGCATCGTCCAGAACTCGGGACCAAGACCCACCCGCCAGGCCCGGCAGACCTCACGTCCCACTCGCCCGACCCCGCACTAGGGCATAATGATCACAAACCGCGTCTAAAAGACTGGTCACGAACTACCTCGACGGCCGACTCGACGGCCGCCGCGACATCCAACCGGCTACCATGCCACACCCAAAGGAGGTCCCGCTATGACTGACCAAGAACACGACCTGCCGCGTGTCCGTCTAGAGGTCGGCGAGGACGCCCTCGAGCTCGGCACCATCCGTGCCAACCAGGGCAATCACGGCATCGTCATCACACCGCTCATGAAGCAGACCGGGCTGGTCGCGCTCGATCCGGGCTACCTCAACACGGCGGCCTGCACGTCCGAGATCACTTTCATCGACGGCGACCAGGGAATCCTGCGCTACCGCGGCTATCCGATCGAGCAGCTAGCGGAGAAGTCGACCTTCCTGGAGGTCGCGTTGCTCCTGATCAGAGGGGAATTGCCGAGCGCGCACGACCTAGAGGCCTTCGAGAGCCGGATCGACAAACACATGTACCTCTCGGACGATTTCCGCCAGATCTTCTCCGTCATGCCCAGGCGCGCGCACCCGATGGCCACCTTGGGCGCGGCCATCAACATGATGGCGGGCTTCTACCCCGAGACGCTCGATCCGCTCGACCCGGCGGCCGTCTCGCTGGCGACCTCTCTGATCATCGCCAAGATGCCCACCATCATCAGTTACATCTACCGCCGAGCCCAAGGCAATGCCCTGCTCTACCCCAAGCACGGGCAAAGCTATGTCGAGAACTTCGCGCGCATGACCTTCCAGCTGCCGGGCGAGAAATTCGAGGTCCCAGAGGTCTTCTACCGCGCGCTCGACTCGCTCCTGATCCTCCACGCCGACCATGAGCAGAACTGCTCCACCTCCTCGGTCCGGATGATCGGTTCGGCCCAGGCCAACCTTTACATGTCCGTCTCGGGCGGCGTCTCGGCGCTCAGCGGCCCGCTCCACGGCGGCGCCAACGAGGCCGTCCTCACCATGCTCTCCTACATCCGCGACAACGAGATCGACCCGAAGGAGTTCATGGCCCAGGTCAAGGACAAGCGCTCGGGCGTCAAGCTGATGGGATTCGGCCACCGCGTCTACAAGAGCTACGACCCGCGCGCCGCGATCGTCAAGAAGCAGGCCGACGCGGTGCTCGACGCGCTGGGGGTCAAAGACGAACTGCTGGACATCGCCTATGAGGTGGAGCAGGTGGCCCTGTCCGACGACTACTTCATCGAGCGCCGCCTGTATCCCAACGTCGACTTCTACACCGGCATCATCTACCGCGCGATGGGCTTCCCGGCCTCCATGTTCACACCGCTGTTCGCACTCGGCCGGCTGCCCGGCTGGATCGCCCAGTGGCGCGAGATGATCGCCGACCCGGCGGGCAAGATCGGCCGTCCCCGCCAGATCTACGTGGGCCAGGGCGAGCGCGACTACCTGCCGATAGCCCTGCGCCCGTGACGTCTGGGCAACCCGCCTGAAGTCCTTATGCCCGATGCCGTCGGGCCGTCTCACCGCGCCCGCCCGGCGCCGCCTCGGGCCGGGTGGGCGTCAACAGTATTGGCGACAGCCCTAATCGTGTCGGTCGGAGTCAAGCCAGCTGGACCATCACGCCGTTCTGGGTGCCCGCGTCCTCGCCGCTCGGGCTCGGGGCGGCCTGCCAATCGCCGGCCGTCCGCGTCCAGAGGCGGCCCGCCACCTCGACCGATTCGACGCCTAGCTGCTCGGCCTTGGCGACAGCCCACTGGGCGTAGGCCCATGCCCGCGTGTCGGAGTCGCCGCGCAGGGTGACGGTGGCCGGGCGGGCCGGGTCGGCGGCATCGGCGGCGGTGAAAGTGGCCTGGTCGGCCGCCGTGTCGCCCCATTCCGAGCGGAAGACAGACACCAACGCTTCTGGGCTCTGGGCCGAGTCGGCGGGCCGGAACGTGCAGCTCAGACCGGCCGGGGAGTTGCCGGTCAGGCTGGAGGCGAAGGACCGGGCGGCCGATTCGTGCTGCGCGTAGGCGTCCGGGAAGGCCGAGCGCTGGACGGCCTGGGCCGCCTCGGTGATGGGGATCGACTCGAAGTCGGGGACTTTGGCCAACTCGCGGTAGAACTCTCCCGCCGAATACAGCGGGTCCATGATCTGTTCGGCCGTGCCCCAGTCCTGCGATGGGCGCTGCTGGAACAGGCCCAGGGAATCGCGGTCGCCATAATTCAGGTTCCGCAGCTTCGACTCCTGCATGGCCGTGGCCAGCGCGATCGTGACCGCTCTGGGACTCATGTCGCGCGCCTGGCCGACTGCCGCTATGAGGGCCGCGTTGGCCGATTGCTCCGCGTCCAGGGCCGCCGTGCCCGCATCGGTCGAGGCCACGCAGCGTGGTGTGACCGGTTTCGACAGGGGCGAGCGGTTAGTCAAGAGCCCGCTCACTGCGACGAACGCGCCGCCACCCACGACCACCACGGCGGCCACCACCAGCAGCGCGGTGATCAGCGGCCGATGGCGCGCCCCGCTGGCCCGGCGCGTGCTCCTCGCACGATTTCTAGTTGGCATGCAACTCGGAGTTCAACTCGACAGCGGCGGCGCCGGTTCGGCGGACGGCCTCGACCGCGCCGGTCAGCGAATTGCGGCGGAACAGCCAGCCGTCCTGGCCCGAGAGCTCCGCCGCCTTGACGACGCGGGCGCTTCGGGTGTCTGCGGCGTCTTGGCGGGCCACGGTGTTTCGGGTGGCGGTGGTCCCCTGGGTGCCCGTGGCGTCTTCGAAGGCCGCGGCGTTGTGGGAGGCCGCCGCGCCTGAGGGTGCCACGGCACCTGACAGGTCCGCGCGGTTGTCGCGGCCAGTCCCGCGCGGGAGGGCCACCTTGGTGCCCGCCGTGACATAGAGCCCGGCCTCGACCACGCAATCGGCGCCGAGCGAGATGCCGATCCCGGCGTTGGCCCCGATCAGGGAGCGCGGCCCAACGGTGATGCGGGCGCGGCCGCCACCGGACAGGGTGCCCATGATCGAGGCCCCGCCGCCCACGTCCGCGCCCTCGGCCACGACCACGCCCTGCGAGATGCGGCCCTCGACCATCGACTCGCCCAGCGTGCCGGCGTTGAAATTGACGAATCCTTCGTGCATCACAGTGGTCCCCGGAGCCAGGTATGCTCCCAGGCGGACCCGCGCGGCATCGGCGATCCGGACCCCGGCGGGAACCACGTAGTCGGTCATGGCTGGGAACTTGTCCACCCCGTGGACGCGGACGGGGCCGCGCCCGGCCGCCTCCAAGCGCAGCCGGGTGCCCTCGAAACCCTCCACCGCGCACGGCCCGGCGCTGGTCCAGACCACGTTCGGGAGCACCGCGAAGATGCCGTCCAGATTGACTTCGTTGGGCCTGACCAACCGGTGCGAAAGCAACTGCAGGCGCAGGTAGGCGTCCACCGTGTCGGCCGGGGCCTGGTCCAGGTCGATCTCGATCAGGTGCAGAGCCCGGATGAGTCCTCTGGCCGGGTCGTCGCGGGCGAGGGGCGCGAGTTCCTTCTCGCCGGGCCATTCGGAGTCGATGTCCGGCGCGCTGCCCAGCTTTGGCGACGGGCACCAGAAGTCCAGGGCGTGTGCGCCCCGGCCGGTCCACGCCAGGCCGACCCCCCAGGCCGCGCGTTCGCTCATGGGCAAACAGATTAGCCGCCAGGGCCCCGAAACGGGTCGTGCCGTGGGGCGATTCGGTACGCTGCCTGAATGATCTTCGATCTGCGCCAACCGGTCGCCGAGTTGGCCCTCCAGTTGGTCGACATCCCGTCCGTCTCCGGTCACGAACAAGCGTTGGCCGATGCCGTGGACGCCGGCCTGGGCGCGTTGGGGCACCTCGAACGCTTGCGGGACGGGGACGCCATCGTGGCGCGGACCAACCTGGACCGTGGCCGGCGCGTGATAGTCGCCGGGCACTTGGACACCGTGCCGGTGGCCGGGAATCTGCCGGGCCGCCTGCGTGATGGCGTGCTGTGGGGTCGTGGGTCGGTCGACATGAAGGGGGGACTGGCGGCGATGCTGGCGACCGCGGCGCGCGTCGAAGCTCCGGCCAGCGACGTGACCTGGGTGTTCTACGACCATGAGGAGGTCGCGTCCGCCAAGTCCGGGCTAGGGCGGCTGATCGCCCACCATCCGGACTGGTTGGCGGGCGATTTCGCGATCCTGTGCGAACCCACCGCGGGGGGATTGGAGGGCGGCTGCAACGGAACCCTGCGCTTGGCGGTGCGGGCCTCGGGCCGGGCCGCCCATTCGGCCAGACCCTGGATGGGGGTCAACGCCATCCACGAATTGGTCCCGGCCCTCGATCGCCTGGTCCGTTTCGAGCCGGCCACCCGCCACGTCGATGCGCTGGACTATCGCGAGGCGCTGAACGCGGTCGGCATCGAGGGCGGGACGGCGGGCAACGTGATCCCGGACAGCGCCGCGCTGACGGTCAATTATCGGTTCGCTCCTGACAAATCCGAATCGGAGGCGCGCCGCATCGTCGAGGCGCTGTTCGAAGGCTATGAAGTCGAAGTGGTCGATTCCGCGCCGGGCGCGCGGCCAGGTCTGCGCGATGCGGCAGTGGCCCGGTTGGCCGGGATCGTGGCGTCCCATGGCGGCGGCGCGCCGACCGCCAAGCAAGGGTGGACCGATGTGGCGCGCTTCGCCGCCCTCGGCGTCCCGGCCGTCAATTTGGGCCCCGGCGACCCGTCCTTGGCACATCAGGACGACGAAGCCTGCCCCGCCGAACAGATCGACTGCGTGGCGGCGATCCTGGCGGAATACTTGGAGGGTTAGTCTGGGCAGGTGACTGAAGACCAGGTGTACCGGACCGGCCCGCTGCTCTACCGGGGCTCGCAGGTCCCGAGCCAGACCACTGACCAAGCCTTCCTGGCCGAGCCGACCGATTCGACCTGGCGCCACTCCGACCCCTGGCGGGTGATGCGAATCCAAGCCGAGTTGGTGGCCGCGTTCGACGCGTTGGATGGCGTGGGGCCGGCCATCTCGGTCTTCGGCTCTGCCCGCACCAAGCCGGAGGACCCCTGGTACCACGCGGCCCGCGAACTGGCCGGGCTGCTGGCTAGAGCGGGTTACGGAATCATCACCGGCGGCGGCCCCGGAATCATGGCGGCGGCCAATCATGGCGCCCACGAGGCCGGCGGCCTGTCGATCGGCCTGGGGATCGAACTGCCGACCGAGCAGGGCATGAACCCCTGGGTCGACGTGGGCGTCGATTTCCGTTACTTCTTCGCCCGCAAGGTCATGTTCGTCAAGTACGCCAAGGGTTTCGTCGCTTTCCCCGGAGGTCTGGGGACGCTCGACGAATTGTTCGAGTCGCTGACCCTGGTCCAGACCAACAAGATCGAGGGCTTCCCGATCGTCCTGATGGGATCGGCCTACTGGAGCGGATTGACCGACTGGCTGCGGAACGCGGTGGTCGGCCAGGGCGCTATGTCGGCTCGCGACCTCGACCTGTTCTCGGTCGTGGACACTCCGGCCCAGGCCCTGGACGTGATCGGGGCCGCGGCCGCCACCCCGAGGCGCGGCGGGATGGGGCGGCACTGATGCTAGAAGAACTGGCCGGGTTCCTGGGCCCCTTCGCCTCGCCGGTCCCGCTATTGCTCCTGGCCTTGGTGGTCGGCGT
>JAISCU010000276.1 GCA_031265345.1 Bifidobacteriaceae bacterium | reverse complement strand
CACCGCCCGCCCCGCAACGGCTGTCGTTGTGGCGGATGGCGCCTCCCGCAGCTTGCCCTTGCCCATCTCGTGTGCCTGCCTCTCTACGAGGCGTAGGTACGTTTGGACTCCCACGGGGTGGACAACTCGCGGTCCCCGTCGCCGGCCGCGACCGTCTTGAGGAGGTACTGGTAGCCGTCGCCGGCGGACATGACCCGCATCGACACCGTCACCCCGGGCGGTCCTCCCGCCCGCGCGCGGGAGCACGGCGCCGCCCCGTGCGGGCGGCGCGCGGCGCCGGTTCGCGCCGGGCCCGCGTCAACCCCCGGCGGCTTATGCGGCCTGCCTCGTCAACGGCGGATGGGCGGCCGGCACCTCCCGGCGACCGCGCCCCGCCGCCCGGCGGTGTCCGGGGCTGCGGCGCCCGGCCGGCGGACCTGGTCACAGCCCGGGCGGCGGCAGGGACCGCGCGGGCGCCGCAGCGGTGAGGTCCGGGCGGGCCGCCCTGACGGGCGGTCGCAGTCCCGCCGCTTGGCGCAGCGCCCCCAAAACGATTCGGGCTTCGCGGGGGTCAAGCCGGGCGAGGTCTGCCAACGGCACCATGGTCTCGTCGTCGATGAGGTTCGCCACCACCTTGGCGACGAGCCTCTCGCCCGACGACAGCGGCCCCGCCTGCCCGGTCAGCTTCCCTGGGTCGATCCTGGCGTAGGGTTTGCCGTCGGCGCCGGTCCCCAACTGTTCGATCCATGGCGCCTCCCGATAAGCCAGCCGGCCCCGCACCCCGTTGACCAGCAGCGCGACCGCCGCTTGCGCCCACAGGGCACCTCTCGCCCAATTCCGCAGCTCCGAGGCCAGGCCGCCTTCAGCCGTCGCGGCAGGCCGTGCCCGCCGTGTTCCGTCCATGACGTGTCTCCTTTCCGGCCGTCCGAGACCGGCGCCGGCCGTGTGGGCTTGTCCCGCTGGGAAGGTGCTCCCTCGCTCCCAGTCCGGTTGCGCCGGCGTGATCGTCCAACGCCAGGGCGCGGCCGCACGGCCCTGCATGCTTCGACGTTGCTCGCGCACGGTCGGCCAGGCGCGTCTTCGGTGACCGGCTTGCTGCCTTGCCCGATGAGAAGCCGCGGCCGCGCTTCTGCGGTTCCGTCGACCGCCTGCGACGCACGGGGCTTCGGTGACGCCAGCCCGGTACCCTCCCACCGGCCGGCGGCAGACTTGCTATTGGCAGTCGCGAGTCAACGGACAGAGTCGACGGCTCCCGGTCGGGGCCGATTCGAGGACACACCTTGGTCGCAATCGGCGGACGCCGCCCGCGCCGGCGGCGTGCGAGCACCGACCTCCACTCTGGTCAGCAAGGCTCCCATCACGTCAGGCGCCGACGGGCCCGGAGGGTGGCCGCAGGCGGGTCGCGACCTGAATGATGCGTCTGCCGCAATAGATCCTGGTTTATGTCGAGGTGCAAGAAGTGTGGCGGTGATATCCGGCCTTCGAGGAACGGCCGGTTCTGGCCGGCTCCGCAGGGGTTCGCGGCGGCCGCGTCAGTGAGCCGTTGGTTGGCTCTCGGGGCTTCGCGGGGGCCGTTGGATCGGCGGGTCTGGCACGTCCCCGGCGGCGTCACTGTGGACAGGTTCCTCACACCGGTCGGACCCTGGTCGTGCTTTGGGCGCGGCCCCTGCTCTGCCCGCCCAGCGCCGAGCCCCAAGCGTGGGTGGCCGCGACGCCGGACCGAGGTGGCTTGACTGATGCAGACGAGCTTCTCCCGGCGCCGCGACGCCGTCCGGGAACCTCGGGTGGCGGCCTCGTGCCCAGATTTGCGCTGGGCGTGCGCGGCGGCATGGGGGGCTGCATCGTGCAAGTGCGGGGAGCGCGGGGACCTGCCGTGCACGCGCACGCGGCCCGGCGCGATTGCGCGCTGACGCACCAAAGAGCCTCCCCGCGCGCAAAGGCCGCGCCGCTTGTTGCGTGCCGCCCCGCGAGATTCCGGGTGTGCGTAGGGCCGCCGGCGCGAGACCCGAGAGCGGACGCTGTTTGGGACGGTCGCGGCCGGGCTCGCGTTCCGCTCGCCGGGCGTGGTACAGATCGGACACCCAGATGTGATGTCTGATCCGGAGGAAGAGAGGCTGGGTTGTGATCCGTCTGATGATCGCCGTGACCGCGCGGGCCTACTGGGCGGTGAGGCCGTGGTTGCCGTCGAACCGACTCATCGACTTGGTGCGGACCCGGCGCGGCCACAAGTGGGGCTTGGCTGTGATGGCGCTGGCGATCCCGTCCTGGTTTCTCGCGTCGGCGTGCCTTACGTTGGCCGGGCGGGGCGGACCGGCCTGGTGGAACGTTGTCGCAGCGGTGCTGGTCTGGTCCGGGCTGAAGTACGCGTTCGCCGGACCTGCGTCGCTGGTCTGGTTGGCCCGTGCCAGGTTGCGCGAGCGCTGGAACCGACCATTCTCGAATATGCCTGCTCTTTCCGGTGTGCGCGGGCTCACCGGGCTAGAAGATCCCGCCGAAAGCGCGTCCTCATTTGATGACGAAATGGCCTGACTTCCGCCCTGCGGCATGATCGAATCAGTCGGACATGGGGCGGGAGCCCAGATGGGTTTGGTGCCGGGCCGCGCAGCGGCGATGATTGGTATATGGGGCGAGACGCTGCCCCGGACGGTCGCGGCGGCATCCCTCTGAGAGGTCTGCATTCGCTCGCCCCCTTTGCATCCGAGCGTGTGGTCGCCAGCGAA
>JAISCU010000261.1 GCA_031265345.1 Bifidobacteriaceae bacterium | reverse complement strand
GTCGCTGGGGCGGGAGCGGCGGGCGCCAGCGCTGCGGCTGGGGGCGTGGTGGCCGGAGGCGTGGTGACGGCACGGGCTTCGCCCGTGGGCGCAGACGCGCTGCTCGCAGGCGTCGGCACAGGCCTGAAACGGATGCGCGGTCGCTTCGTCGGCGGCCCGGCGGCCGCCGGAGCCGTGTCGGCGCCAAGCTGAGCGGAGGCGCCAACCGGTGGCACGGCATCGGGCACCGAAAGCGGATGGGAAGGAGCGGCCCCGACGGGCGCGCCGGACCCGGCGGAACCTGCGGGGCTTGCGCGGGCGGGCTCAACCTTCTGGGGCCGACCAGCCTTGCCCGCCTCGCCAGGCGCTTCAGGCTTATCGGTCTCGCCATCAGCGCCAGACACGCGAGCCTCGCCAGACTCGTCAGCCGACCGCTGGGCGCGCCGGACGATCTGCCAGGCGGTCACCGCGTAATCGACGCCGGTGGCCACGGTCGCGGCGACGGCCAGGATCATCAGGATCGAGACCAGGTCAACCAGCCAGCCGAGGTGCGCGAACCAGCCGAACTCGGCGAACCAGCCGAGCGGGAGCAGGTAGCCTACTATGGCGCTGATCTGCGTCACGGTCTTGATCTTGCCGCCCCAGGAAGCCGCGATCACTTGGTGTTTCTTGACCGCGAAACGGATCACGGTGACGATCAGCTCGCGACCGAGGATGATCCCCGTCACCCACCACGACAGCAAACCGAACGCGGACAGGCAGATCAGCGCCGAAGCGACCAGCGCCTTGTCGGCGATCGGATCGGCCAGCTTGCCGAAGTCGGTGATGATCCCGCGGGTGCGGGCGAGGTGGCCGTCGTAGTGGTCGGTGATGGCGGCGGCCAGGAAGACGCCTGCGGCGGCCAGGCGCCAGGTCCCGGAGGCCGCGTGGTCATGCACGAACAACACCACGAACACCGGCACCAGCGCCAGACGTAACATCGTCAACAGGTTGGCGATGTTCGCCAGCGGCGGTTTTGCCTCCGGCTGGTCGGGGTTGGACGGCACTCGCCTAGCCTAGTCCGATTCTTCCGGCTCCTCGATTTCGTCCTCGTCAGGGTCATCCATCGGCCCCGACGCCGTGACAGGGTCGCCGGTCGGCGGATCGTCGCCGCTGAGCAGCGCCAAGGTGGCCGCCAACGCCTCCGGTGGCACCAGCACCTGACGGGCCTTGGCGCCCTCGGACGGGCCGACCACGCCGCGACTCTCGAGCAGGTCCATCAACCGCCCGGCTTTGGCGAAACCGATCCGGAGCTTGCGCTGCAGCATCGAAGTCGAGCCGAATTGCGTGGTGATGACCTGTTCGGCGGCTTGCAACAACAAGTCCAGGTCGTCGCCGATGTCGTCCTCGACCACCCGCCGACGCGACGATTGGACAATCACATCGGGCCGGTACTCCGCCTCGGCCTGCGCCTTGACGGAATCCACCACGGCATGGATCTCCGATTCGCCGACCCACGCCCCTTGGATGCGCATCGGCCGCGACGAGCCGTAGGGCAGGAACAGCGCGTCACCTTGGCCGACCAGTTTCTCCGCCCCCGGCTGGTCCAGCACCACCCGCGAGTCGGTCTGCGAGGTCGTGGCGAAGGCCATGCGGGAAGGAATGTTCGCTTTGATGACGCCTGTGACCACATCGACCGAGGGCCGCTGGGTCGCCACCACCAGGTGGATGCCGGCAGCCCTTGCCAGAGCGGTGATTCGTTGCACGGACGCTTCGACGTCGCGTGGCGCCACCATCATCAGGTCGGCCAACTCGTCCACCACCACCAGCAGGTACGGGTACGGGCGCAGTGGCTGTTTCGCGTCCGGCGGGGCTTTGATCGAACCGCTGCGAACCGCCTTGTTGAAGTCCTCGATGTGTTTGAGCCCGTACCGTTCCAGGTCGTCGTAGCGCAGGTCCATCTCACGGACCACCCAATCGAGCGCCTCGGCGGCCTTCTTCGGGTCGGTGATGATGGGCGTGATCAGATGCGGTATGCCCGCGTAGATCGTCAGTTCGACCCGTTTCGGGTCTATCAGCACCATCCGAACCTGGTCCGGCGTGGCCCGCATCAGCAGCGACACGACCATCGAGTTGACGAACGAGGACTTGCCCGAGCCGGTCGCGCCCGCCACCAGCAGGTGCGGCATCTTGGTGAGGTTCGCCACCACGTAGCCGCCGCCAACGTCCTTGCCCAGCGCCACCACCATCGGGTGGGGGTTGCGCCTCGCGACGGAGCTGGCCAAGACATCGCCCAGCGGCACCGTCTCGCGTTCCTTGTTGGGGATCTCCACTCCGACCGCCGATTTGCCGGGAATGGGCGAGAGTATCCGGATCTCCGGGCTGGCCACCGCGTAGGCGATGTTGCGCTGCAATTGCGTGATGCGCTCGACCTTCACCCCCGGCCCGAGCTCCACCTCGTAGCGCGTGACGGTTGGCCCGCAAGTGAACCCGGTCACCGCCGCGTCGACCGAGAACTCGTCGAACACGCCGGTCAGCGACTCGACGATGGCCGCGGCGCCCTCGCCATGATCGCGTTTCGGCAGGTCCTTGACCAGCAGGTCCGGGGCGGGCAATTGGTACAGCACATCGCCCGTCAATTCGCCTTGGGCACCGCCCGCAGGGACTCTGGCTGGCCGTTGCGGGCCGCTTTCGCCTCCGCTCAGGCCGTTCGCGCCGTTTGGGCCGTTCCGCCCGGTCAGTCCGTCCGGGCCGCCCGCGCCGCGTTGGCCGTTCGGTCCGCTTCGCCGGTCAGGGTCGCTCGGGCCGCCACCGTGCCCGATGCCGTCCGGCCGTCCCGCGCCGCCATTCGTGTTCGCCGCGTCCGAGTCGCCCGCCAATTCAGCCGTGTCCCCATCCCCGCCAAGGACGCCGCCAAGGACCTCGGTCTGGTCGGTTCCCTCGGCTGGACCAAGGTCGGGGGCCACGTCGAACCGCCCCGAGCCATCGCCCCGTCTCTTTGACCTGGTCTGGGTGCGTTCACCCGCCGTGCCCTCGTGCGGCTTGCGATACGCCTCGTCGTGGGCGTAGCCGCCTGGGACCTCGGGCCGGTCGTCTTGGCCAGACTTGGAGGCGTCGCCTCGACCCAGCCCCAGGGCCGTCCAACCCTGTTTCAAGCGGGCGGGAATTCGCATCACCGGCGTCTTGGTCAGCACCAGGAGCCCAAAGAATGCCAGAACCAGCAAGACGATGAAGGCGATCACTGGGGTGATCAGCGCGGCCAGAGGCGTGCCGATCAATCCGACAGCGCCCCCGGCGGCCCGGATCTGGTCCCACTGCCCGCGCGGGCTGGGCAGTCCCCGACCGATCTGGATCATCGCCGCCAACGCGATGATCAAAGCTGTGAACCCGATCGAGATGCGGCCGTTGTCCTCGCTCTGCTCGGGATGGCGCATCAACCTGATCGCCAGGAACACCAGCACCACTGGCAGGGCTTTGCCCAACACGCCGAAGCTCCCGGCGACAGCCCATTCGATCGCCGCCCCGGCCGTGCCGGATAATCCGAACCAGCTCTGCGCCGCCACCACCAGAGCCAGGCAGATCAGGGCCAACGCGCCGCCGTCGCGCCGGTGCTCCGGGGGCAGTCCGCGGGCGTCGCGACCGAAACGCCGCGCTCCCGCGCCCACCCCGTGGGCCAGTCCCAGCCAGGCGCCTTTAGCGGCTCGACCAACCGGGTTGCCGCTGGTCTGGCCATCCTCGGCGTCCGCCCGGTCGGCCGCTGCGGGCTTGGCGCCGCGATTGGTCGGCGGACGCCCGTTACCGCTCGCGGGCGCGACGGACGTGCGGGCCGTCTTCGGCCCGCTAGCGCTGGCGGTCTTCTTCCCCGTGGCAGCCGTTCGGCCCCCTAGACCCCTGTTCCTAGGCGTAACTCGCTCCGTTCTCAAGCATCGTGCAATTCAGGCTAACGGCCACCACTGACACGATCGCCCGTGACACACCGTGCTGCCCGTCCTCCCCGCCCAGACGACCACCCCGAAGCCGACCCGAAAACCAGAGCGACGCCCAAAAAGTCTCCAGGAGACTTATTGGGCGGACGAAAGAGTCTCCAGGAGACTTATTGGGCGGACGGAGCGCAAAGCAGGGCCGACCAAGCGGCATCGTGCATATTGTCCTAATGTCCTGGCGTGACGATAGTTGGGGACTGTCCCCAATTGGGGTTCGGCACGAGCGCGGCGCGTGTTCAGAATGTGGACGGGTTTTGGTCACATCGTGAACAGGAGGGATAATCCTTGGCAGGCCACACGGTTGGGAAGAGCGTACCGAGTTCCCAGCCGGGTGACTGTCAGGAGGCGCCGACCAGGTGCCTAGGCGACCCACAACCCGCTAGCCACCGGCTGGCCCACAGCCTGCTAGCCGACAGTTAAGGACTCGACCAGTGACACTGATCCGGGATAGCCACACCCGTTCCAAGCGCCTCGACGCGCTCCGCTTCAACCGCATGCACGGCCGTCTGCTCTGGGGCTCCGGCCTCGGCTGGGCGATGGACGCGATGGATGTCGGCCTGATCTCGTTCATCCTGGTCGCACTCCCGGAGAGCTGGAACGTCACTGCTGCCGACAAGTCCTGGATCGCGTCGGCCGGGTTCGCCGGCATGGCGATCGGGGCTTCGCTGGGCGGGCTGATCGCCGACCGCCTGGGCCGCCGCCAAGTCTTCGCTCTCACCCTGTTGATCTACGGCGTGGCCACCGGCGCCAGCGCGCTGGCCTGGGGAGTCGGCGCGTTGATCGCGTTGCGTTTCGCCGTCGGCCTGGGCCTGGGCGCCGAGCTCCCCGTCGCCTCGACCCTGGTGAGCGAGTTCTCCCCGCCCCGCATCAGGGGAAGGGTGATCGTCTGGCTCGAGGCCTTCTGGGCAGTCGGTTGGACGGCAGCGGCGCTGATCGGCTACTACGTCGCCTCGCCGACCGGAGCGTTCGGCGCGAGCGGGTGGCGCTGGGCGCTGGCCCTCGGCGCGCTGCCCGCCATCTACGCGGTTTTCGTGCGGCGCTCGCTGCCGGAGTCGATCCGGTTCCTGGAGTCGAAGGGCCGCTTCGATGAAGCGGAAGCCGCGGTCAAGGCCTTCGAGGCGGCCGCGTCCCCGCAGTCGCGCACTACCCCCGTGTCCGATGCCGCTCACTCAGGTGGCGCCCAAGCCAAGCCCGCCGCGACCCGGCCTGAGAGCCGGGCCCACGGCGCGGCATCGGACATATCGGTCGCAGGCGAAGACGCCGGCGCGGAGTTCGTGCCGGTGCGGGCCAAGCCTTCGGCGCTGTTCCAAAGCGGCATGGCGCGGCGGACCGTCGCCATCTGGGCGGTCTGGTTCTGCGTCAACTTCGCCTACTACGGCGCGTTCACCTGGCTGCCATCGTTGCTGGTGGCCGATGGCCTGACCGTCACCAAGTCGCTCGGCTACACCCTCATCATCACCCTGGCCCAACTGCCCGGCTACGCCTGCGCGGCGTGGCTGATCGAGCAACTGGGCCGTCGCGTGACGTTGACCGTGTTCCTGGTCGGATCGGCGGCGGCGGCTGGGCTGTTCTCACAGGCGGGATCGCCCAACACGGTCATCGCGGCAGGCATGCTGCTGAGCTTCTTCAACCTCGGAGCGTGGGGCGCGCTGTACGCGATCACACCGGAGATCTACCCGACCTCGCTGCGCGGCACCGGTGCAGGCTGGGCGGCCGGGTTCGGACGAGTCGCCTCGATCGTGACGACGCTGGTGACCCTGCCGTTGCACCAGGCGCTCGGCACGGGCTGGGTGTTCGCGATCTTCTCCGCCTTCTTCGTGGTCGCGGCGTTGGCGTCCTGGGCGCTGCCGGAGATGCGGGGCCGGGTCCTGGCGGACGACTAACGCTCGCTGGCCTTCTCGGTTTCATCCAGTCAGGCGTTGCTGGGCGCATGCCAGCACCGACTCCAGGGGTTTGCGCCGGGTGCCAGTCGAGACCGACCGACATGAGCTCTGCCGGCAGCCGAGACCGCTGCTCCGAAAGTACCGCGTAGCCGTTGGTCAACAAGTTCGAGTTCGCGGCCCTTTCCCCATCGTGGAACCGCGGCGCAGGCTGGGCAGCTACTTTGCATGGTGGCAGCCGCCGAGCCAGTGGTTTCACCAGCGCTTCGGCACCGGGTCCGCCGTTCTGCGCGTTCCTCGCCAACTGGGCGATCCTTTCGTCTCACCAGCGCCTCGGCCTCCGAACCCGCCGTTTTGCGCGGTCTTCGCCATCGAGTCAGGCGTTGCTGCGCAGCCCGCCGGCATCGGTTCCCGGATCTCGCACAGCGACGCTCGCCGAGTCCGGGGTTCTGCCTGGCCAACCTCGCCGCGTTCGCCGCTCCGAAAGTCGATGCGACTTTCCTTCATCACGGAGCCGCGGAGCAGGTTGGGCAGTGGTTCCGCACGTCCGCAGGTGCCCGAGTCAGCTATTTTGCACGCGCCTAACCGCCCAGTCCACTGGTTTGCGAGCGCCTCGGCACCGAGTGCCCGCTTTTGCACCGTCCAAGTCATCGAGTGCCTCATTCTGCACCATCCGGGTCGTCGAGTGCCCGCTTTTGCACCGTGCAACTCATCGAGTGCCCGCTTCTGCATGGGCGCGTGTTGCATCTTCGCAGGTCAGCGACTTGAGCAATTTGGAATCGCGTGCAATTCTAGGCACTCGACGTTGACACAGGTGCAAATGTGGGCACTCGATTCCGGAGCGTTGTCCACAGGCATCCTGATTATGGCGACGGCCGAACGGCTCGCCGGGACATGATGCCGGAATGGATCATGAGTCTTTCGCTTCGCTCAGGCAGCACCAGGCCGGAGTCTTCACGAGGCACCAGGCGCTCGAACTCGGCATGACTCGCCGCCAGGCCGATCTCGCCACGAGCGACCGCCGCTGGGTTCGAGTCGCTGGAAAGGGGTTCGTGGTCAAAGGCAACCCGATCGGCCCCGAACAGGGAGCATGGGCCGCAGAATTGACGCTCCCCGGTGCCGTCATCTGGGGACCGAGCGCTCTGAAGCTGTGGCGGCCAAACGCCCCTTTGCCCGCAAGCCAAAGTGTGCTGATCGCATCTGCCAGCCATCGATGGCGGCTCTACCGGATCGACGTCAAGCGGGTGGGTTTGACCGAGCAAGAAATGGGTGATCGCGGAGGACTGAAGCTGCAGAAGCAAGGGGCCGCACTGGTTGATTCGCTCGCCGCGCTCGACCCGAAGGACGCCGATCACTTGTTCGCGTGGGCGCTGGCGCGGGACTTGATGGCCACAACGGCGTTCGACCAGTTGGTGGACCATCGCGCCAACAGGAGGAACGTCCGCCGCCTGCGGAACTATGCCCACATGCTGAAGGCGGGTGCCGGCTCGCAGGCGGAGCTGAGGTTCCAAGCGATACTGCGGAAGCGCGGCATCGGCGGCTGGGAAGCGAATGCGAAAATCCGCCTGCGCGACGGTACTACCGCCCGCGCCGACCTGCTCTTTCGCGCACAGAAACTGGTGGGAGAAGTGGACGGCTGGGGCGCGCACGGCAGCAAGAGCGCCTTCCAAACCGACCGTGCCAGGCAGAACAGCCTGGTCAACGACGGCTATCGCGTGCTGCGGTTCACCTGGGAGGACATAACGGGCAGACCCGACCATTGCGCCGACCAGATCGCCCGAGCGCTGGCCGAATCCCGCTGAGTCCACGACGCAAGGCCGCCCCGATCACGCTGAGATCGCCGGCCCAACCGGCCCAACCGGCCTAACCCGCCCAACCGGACCAATCCGCCCAACCGGCGTCAGGCCAGCACGATCACGGGAATGATCATGGGCCGGCGACGGAGCTTCTTGGAGATCCAGCGCCCGGCCACGCGCCGCATGACCTGCTGGAGCTGATGCGTGTCGTGGGCTCCTTGGTCCATCGCCAGGACCAGGGCTTGGCTGATCTGACCGACCAATTCGTCGAAGACCTGGTCCTCCTCGGCCATGCCGCGGGCCTGGATGGTGGGCTCGACCATGATGTAGCCCTCGGCCGGATCGACCACGGCGAAGATCGAGACGAAGCCCTCGTCGCCCAGGATGCGGCGGTCCTTCAGTTCGACCTCGGTCAGTTCGCCGACGGACGAGCCGTCCACGTAGACGTTGCCGACTTCGACGGCGCCGACCACTTCCGCCAGGCCGTCGGCCAGATCGACCACCATGCCGTTCTCGACCAGCACCACCTGATCGGAAGGCACCCCGGTGGCCACCGCGTGCTGACCGGCCGCCACCAGTTGGCGGACCTCGCCGTGGATCGGCATGACGCAGCGCGGACTCACAATATTCAGTGTGTACAACAGTTCGCCTGTGGCAGCGTGACCGGAGACATGAACGGCGGCGTTGCCCTTGTGGACCACTTTCGCGCCCATGCGGGTCAGGCCGTTGATCACGCGGTAGACCGAGTTCTCGTTGCCGGGGATCAGCGACGACGCCAAGATAACAGTGTCACCAGGACCGACGTGGATTTTGTGGTCGCCGTTGGCGATGCGCGACAGGGCGGCCATCGGTTCGCCCTGGGAGCCGGTGGTGACGAACACGACCTCGTCGCGGGGCAGGCCGTCGGCTGTGTTCAGGGGCACGATGATGTCCTCGGGCGCGGTCAGGAAGCCCAGCTCCAAAGCGATCGACATGTTCCGGATCATGGAGCGTCCGGCGAACGCGACTTTGCGTTCGTGGAGCGCGGCGGCGTCCAGCACTTGCTGCACGCGGTGGACGTGGGAGGAGAAGCACGCCACCATGATCAGGCCGGGCGCCTGGTCGAACACCAGGTCGAGGACCGGTCCGATGTCCCGCTCGGTCGGGATGAAACCGGGCACCTCGGCGTTGGTCGAATCCATCATCAGCAGGTCTACGCCCTCGTCGCCGGCCCGGGCGAACGCCCGCAGGTCCGTCACCCGCCCGTCCAGCGGCAACTGGTCGAGTTTGAAGTCGCCGGTGTGGAGCACGCGCCCGGCGTCAGTGGTGATGGTCAGGGCCAAAGCGTCCGGTATGGAATGGGTCACGGCCATGAATTCGCAGGTGAACGCCCCGAAGGTGGCGACCGAGCCGTCGTCCACCACCAATGTCACCGGCTTGATCCGATGCTCGGACAGCTTCGCCTCGACGAACGCCAGCGTCAGCCCGGAGCCCACCAAAGGTATGTCTTCACGCAGCCGCAGCAGGTAGGGGACCGCCCCGATGTGGTCCTCGTGCCCGTGGGTCAGGACCAGCGCCACCACGTCATCCAGGCGGTCGCGGATCGGCCCGAAGTCCGGCAGGATCAGGTCCACGCCGGGCTGGTGCTCTTCCGGGAACAGCACGCCGCAATCGACCAGCAGCAGTTGGCCGTCGATCTCGAACGCGGTCATGTTGCGGCCGACCTCCCCCAGGCCGCCCAGAGGCGTCAGCCGCAGCACGCCTTCCTCGAGTTCGGGTGGGGCTCCCAGGTCGGGCCAGATATGTGATTGCACCAGTTGCTCCTTCTTCGGGGCCGTCGGTCAGACGGTCTTGGCGGTGTTGGCCAAGTGGTTGGCCGGGTCGTTAGCGGGTCATTCGCGGGTTATTGGCCGGGCAGTCGGCCAAGCTGTCGGGCTGTCGGGCTGTCAGGCGGACCCGCAGCGGGGACGGGGGCGGTAAAGCATTTCAAACCATCAATCGGACGATGCCGCTCGCCCGGCTCCCAGCCCCGCCACGGCCAGGGCGTGGCGAACGTGCCCGGCTTCGACTTCGGTGGCTTCGGCCAGAGGCAGCCGGACCGTCCGGCGGGGCAGGATCTCCAGTATCTCCAGGGCGGCTTTGATCATGACCGCGCCGTGGCCGGAGCCCAGGACCGCGTCAATCACGGGTAGCAACCTAGCCATGGCGCGACGCGCGGCCACCAAGTCGGCCTGGTCCACGGCATCGATCACCTGGCGCCAAATATCCCCCGTGACGTGCCCGATCACGGACACCACCCCGGAGGCGCCACCGGCCAGGAAGGCCAAGCCGAGCAGGTCGTCGCCGGCGTAATAGGCCAAGTCGGTGGCGACCATCTTCTCGAAGGCGGCGCCCGCCTGGCCGGTGGCGTCCTTGACGGCGACGATCCGCTCATGCCCAGCCAGTTCCCGCAAAGTGTCTAGGTGAAGTTGGACGGCGCTGCGCCCCGGAATGTCGTAGATCATGACCGGCAGCTCGGTGGCGTCCGCGATCCGCAGGAAGTGCTGCACCAGGCCGCGCTGGCTGGGTCGCGAGTAGTACGGTGTGACGGCCAACAGACCGTCGGCACCCGCGGCGGCGGCATCGGCGGCCAAACGGACCGAATGGGCCGTGTCGTTGGTGCCCACGCCGGCCACGACCTTGATGGCGGGTCCCACGGTCTCGCGGACGGCCTCGACGACCAGGCGTTTCTCGGCGTCGGTGGTGGTCGGGGCCTCGCCGGTGGTCCCGTTGACCACTATCCCGTCGTGGCCGTGCGCCACCAGATGCGCGGCCAGGCGGCGGACCCCCGGCAGGTCCAGCGCCCCGTCCACCTCGAACGGCGTGGCCATTGCCGTGAGTAGGGCTCCGAAGGGTCGCGAGGGGTGGTCGAGCTGAGACATGCCTCCTAAGGTAGCGCGTCGCGGGCCCGGTTGCGGCGCGGCAGGGGCTGGCGGCCATCGCGGGTTTGGCTCGGCCTGGGTGTGCGGTGCACGATGCCGCCGGGTCGGGTTCACGTTTTGCTGGTGGTCGCTTTGGGGTCGGCTTGGGGTCGCTTGGTGGTCGGGGAACAGCCCTGGAATAGCCGCCGCGCGCCTGGCGCTTTACGATGGAAGGCGGGCTCTGGCACCATCCATACCCGAAGAGCGAGAGATCATGCCTGCGACACCGGCCATCCCGGCGCGCTACGCGGGCCTCGTGCCCTACGACACGCCTAGATCTTTGGATGCGTTGCATGGGCCGACCAGCGGGTCAATCGAGGTTGAATCAAACATTAGTACCGCTTTCAAGCGCACTTACGAAGTTGGCGATCCGGCCAGGTGCCACAGCCTCTACCAAGCGACGGTGCGCGACGGTTACGCCCATCAGCAGGAGGCCATCCTTGACAAGGCGACCCTGTTCGAACTCTGGCGGGGCCTCTGGCTGCCGAAACGGTGCCGTGACACCTGGGAGACCAAGTTCCCCGAACTGGCCGAGTTGTAGGAATGCTTGGCGATGCGCGAATTTCATCAACAACTGGCGCGTTTGGCGCTGCCTGTCATCGAACCATTCGGATTCGTCTTGGCTGGCGGATACTCGATCAGCGCAGTCGGGATTGGTACGCGCCCTTCGGACGATCTCGACTTCTTCACTACGGCCGCCCGGCCTGCTTCGCGGCTCCGTGATGGGGGAAGGTCGCCTCGGCTTTCGGAGCGGCTGCCCCGGTCGGCCGCGGGAACCCGAAATGCGGGTCAAACGCGTTCGTGGTAGCGGGGATCGTGCCACGAACCCCGTCAAGGCGCAATTCACGCCCGAACCCGCCGCCCCAGTCGGCCGCCGGAGCCCGAAATGCGGGTCAAACGCGTTCGTCGTCGCGGGGATCGTGCCACGAACCCCGTCAAGGCGCAATTCACGCCCGAACCCGCCGTCCGGCGTGTTTCGCAGCCCCGTGATGGCGGCAGGTTGACCTTCGGAGCAGTCGCCAGAGCCGTTCGATTCCTACATGCTGGCCGGAGCGATGCGCTCGGTACAGGGCCGCAGCCAATTGGACTTCGCCGGTTACGATGTTTCCTCCGCCGAACGTGAGGCCATAGTCGCGTTCTTCCTCGACCTGGCGGACCAGGTCGAATCCGGTGCCGTGTCCACCGGCGCTGAGTTGTCGCCCGAAGACCTGGCGGAGATCGACCGACTGGCTGAGGCGAGGCGCCGGGGCTGACGGCGGACGGTCTGAGTGCCCTGCGGTCGTCCGGTGGCTCGGCGGGTGCTCCAAGCCCCTGCGGGCGGTCCCGAGCCGCCGCCGAAGTGGACACGGAAAGCCAGCGGATCGGCGCACGGCCGGCGGATTCCGATTCCGCCCCAACCGGAGGGCACAATGGTCGGGTGCCGAATTCAGTCCGCGCCGCCACTTTGCTCGACGCCCCCGCTCTGGCCGCCATCCACCGGGCCAACTGGCTGGCCTTGCTGGGGCCTGATCTGCCTGGGCTTGAGTCCACTTTGGATGCGTCCGGGCTGACGCGGACCTGGGGCCAGGCCATAGCCCTCGCGGCCGGTGATGGCCCCTACGCCGTGCTGGCTGCCGAGGACGAGGGCGCCGCTGTGGTTGGTTTCGCCGCTCTCGGCCCGTCGCTTGATCCGGACGGCGGGAACGGGGCGGCGGAATTGGTGGCGCTGTGGGTCGCGCCAGCCCGTCAGCGGTCAGGCCACGGTTCGCGCCTGCTGTCCGCCGCCGCCGATGCCGCTCGCCGGCTCCAGCAAGCCACCCGTCTTTCGCATTGGGTCGCCAGGCAGGATGTCTTCCGCCAACGCTTTCTGCGTTCCGCAGGTTTCGGGGCCGACGGCGCCGAGCGCTCCTGGCAGGCGCCGACCGGGGAAATCATCGACGAGGCCCGCTGGTCGGCGCTGGTCGACTGACCAGCCGCGCTCGGCGGCTCATGGCGCCCCCGGACACAAGGCGACGACTGCCGGTGGCCATCAGGTTGTCAAACTGGCACGGAAACACCATCGACCGCACTGTAGACTGCATCCCAGGTCCGGCCTGACAACGCGCCGAGCCAGATGCCCAACGCTCCCGCTGGTCGCGAGCCCGCGCGGAGGGGCGACTTCCATGGCGATGGCGGCGATTCGGTTCTGGAACTCAGTCAGCGCCATGGCCAGCCAATTCCGGCAGATGCGATTCCCACAGGTCCCGGTAGCGATCAGGCAGAAACAAATCGGCCCAGATCCCTCGTAGCAGGTCGGCGTTGATCCAGTCACAGACATCCTTGGCCGAAGTGGCCTCGAAAATATCCGCCCGGTACATCGTTTGCACATGGCCCTCTTGTGACAGGTCGTAGACCGGGTCAGGCCCCCAGTCCAACCAGATCGGCAGGGTGACGATCCCGCTCGCCGGGCCCCGCAAATCATCCAGGCTGTCCGGCACCACCACGGGCATCGCATGCTCCCGCCGCGGCGTCTGCCCCGGCAACAGTTCAGCGAACATCTGCACGATCTCCCCTCCCCTTCAGACGCCCGCAACATGCTCCACCCAACGACATCGGGCGCTCCAAAGTTTGGACGATGCCGCGTGGCCGGCCCGGCAGTGAAATCTGACCGCCACGAACCGACCACTGCTGCCAGACGCGCCTCAGGCGGCGGCTGCCCGCCAAGGCTCAAGGCGTCGACTCGGAACTTTGAACACTCTGAATATGCGGTCCTCGTCCAAGAAGCCTACAAATATGTCCTCATACAAGCTGTCATCTGGCCGCCGAAAGTCGATCGTTGGTCCCTGCTCATCTTGCGGAGCGAGAACGCCCTCAATGGTCGCGCCGCCCGCGTGGTCCGGAGGGTCGACCACGATAGCGGGGCAGTTGACACCCGGGTATTGGTACTGCCGCATGTCCGGCTTCCATTGCACCAGGTCGCCGATCTTGAAGGCGCCGCGCTGGCCGAATCGCTTGCCTGCCCGGCGCAATAGCTCCGGATATTCGGAGGAAGTGGCGAAGCGCACGTAAGCGGCCGACGCGGCCGCAGGCGACGATTCCTGGTCGTCCGGATCAAGCGGGGGCTCACCATCAGCATCGACCTGGGATGAAGGGACGCTTTGCTCACCACTCATGCGTGGATCACCTCCTTGCTGAACTCGGGTCGATCGCTCCCGATCCGAAGCAGGTAGGTCCCTTCGGTGACCGACGGATTGCCCCAGCGGTCCTCGTTGAGGGTCCCCTGTTTCCAGAGTGCGAATTTGTCCATCAGCTGCTTGAGTTCATCGAGAACCGTGTCCGTGCTGCGCCCCTGCCAGCGTGACTCTCGCCGGGCATCGGCGTCTTTGCCTTCTCTCAGGCGTGGCTGCGCCATACTCCGGCGGAACTGCTCGAGGGAAGCATCGAAGTCATCCGCCGTTTCGAACAGACCCTCGTCAACGGCGAATTCGCGGGTGATTCCGACCTGGTCAAGCTCGCGCGCCTCCCAATAGTAGAGCGCCTCGACCAACAGTTGTTCGCGCGGGTCCTCAGGAGGAAGCATGGCGAAGGTATAGGCGAGCGCTCCAGTAGTTCCGTCTTCCATCTCCCGCGTACTGTAAAGCGAGTTCAGCAACGCCGCCTTGAGGTCGGAGTAGATCACGCGCCGCAATTCATCGAACTGCACCTTTGAGAATGCGTAGTAGCTGAATCCACCACGGTACTTCGACCATCCGGCCAACAGCGCTGTATGAACACGCAACCTCGGCGTGAGAAGCAAAGTGTTGATGAATCCGCCACCGGCCAAGCAGACCAGCAGTCCCTCGCGGGCCGGGATCGGCGAGTCTCCATTTGCAAGGCCTAGGTTGACGTACCCGTGCTCGCTTGCATCCAGCGGTCTCAGTTCGCCGAAGGTCCAGTTTTCAGATAGCGCCACGAAGAGTTGGCCGCCGATCTCCACGACCGGCCGGTTGCAGGTCAGCAAGTCGGTGTCCCCAGCGTAGTCGCCGACGAACCCAACAATTCGACTCTCTTCAATCACCGGCCTAGCACCTCCTGCTGTCCGCCAAAATACCGTGGATCGGTCGCAAGCAGGCTGTTCAGGAACATGCCGTGCGCCTTGTCCTCCGGGTCAATCCTAAGGGCTCGCACTGTTCTGATCACTTCCTGCCGCTCAGCGTACGAGTATTGCTTCTGGACGCGGACCCATGCCGCAAAGCGTTTGTACTGCTCATCGCCCAGGACTACGCCCAAAGGCTCTATCAGTGCGCCTCTCAGTTCGCGAACCGCTACCCGCGCCTCCCACGTCCAATGCCGAGCGCTCGTGTCAAGTGTGATCACGATCTCCGGGAGCAGGGCAGTGGTCGGCACGCATCCCCGTGGGTATTCGTCAGGGGCCGAATACGCGAGCCCGATCCAATCGATCATGTGCTGGCGATACTCGGGCGACCGAAACGAATTCTGCTCGACGAATGACGCCGGATCGCTCCCCTCGAGGCCGGACCCGATGTGACCGTGCCACAGCCCCCCCCAAAGGGCACGATCCAGGCCGTCTTCAGCTCGGCGCTCCTGAATACTATCGCCTGGTCCCCGAAGTCCGGCTCACAACGCCCCACATAGAAATAGCAATTCCGGCCTATGCCGAGACCTGTTTCGGCCTCGGCGGTCTTATCACCTGGGGGCACGGTCGCATGCCGCAAAGTGATCCTGGCGTACAGAAGGGATCTCCAACCCACACCGGGCGAACTGCCGTGACGCATTCCTTGGATCCAGAGGTCAGACAGCGCTCCGGCTGCCGAAGCCATTTCGCTGTGGCTCTCAGGCATGAATTGCGGCTTTCGTCGGTTTGGGGGATGGACTGACGGTCTCGGACACCACTTGTCCGAACACCTGATGCTACACCCGACACCTCGGTGCCCGCGACGATCCGGGCCGAACGCTGATCGCAGCGGACAAACGTCCTTCCGCGCCGCATAATCCCCCGGGTTGGTGCTGCCCGGTCAGCGCGGGCCTGCCTGGCTCGACCTAGCAGACGCCATGAATGTGGCCATCGCCGGAGACTACGCGACCAACATCATCTTGACGACCGACCAGGACTACCGCGTGGTCGCTCCGCCCAACCCACGTGGCGGTCCGGATGGTCGATGGGACGGTGTGGCTGTCCCTGGACCGGATAGGCGGCCAAGTTGATCTGCCGACCTCGGGCGGACGCCCCGGGTCAGACGTTTCCTCGTCCGACGAACCGCCATCATCGTCGGGCGGGACCGCCACCAGGAAGCGTTGCGATTCTTCCACGACCCAGAACTCGACTCGGGCGGGAGAGTCCACTACGCCCACCTCTACCAGGTGCGCCGCACCCATCTGGGAATGGGCATCCTCGAGCACGCTGACTGCGCCCAGGCCGCCGGCTCCGGACACGAACGCGCCGATCTCTCCGAGGTTGGCGCTCATGTCTTCCTCCGACAACGGAGTCGTCACCGTGCAAGCCCGCTCCGAGTCGCCTTCCGCGGCTACGGCAAGCAGTTCGTGAACGGCTTCCTCGCTCGACTCCGCGCCTGACTGACACTTGGACTTCCCAGCGCAACCCGTAACCGAACCGGCCACCGCCAGACCGGACAGGAACATCACGGCGACCCCGGCGGCCCGCTGTCCACCCATCTCAAACGGTGTGACCATACCAGGTGACCTTCAGGCCGCTGATCGCCGAGAAGGGCCTGTTCTTCGTGTCGTCAGTGTGATAGCTCAAGTAGATGCTTCTTCCAGACTTCTTGGTCACCACCATGCTGTGGTTCATCGTGGAAGCCCCTCACTCGTTGGACGATGCCGCCCGGTCGGCTCCGCATCGCCCCGCACGTCCACCTTCGGGGAGCTCTGCTCCCGGGCCATGCGCCGGACGGTGCCGAGCGCAAGCCCAGTCGCAACGTTCGATCAGAGCCAGCCAACCCCAGGACCCGGAAGACCGGTGCCGCCCCTCTCCGCTGGACCGTTGTCCACAGGGCAGACGCGTATTCACTGCCGCGGGGGCCGAACCGAGGCTAGAGTGACACTCCCACAGGCGCGTGATCCCGGGCAGGAAAGGCGCGGACAAGATGGCAGAAGCTTCGTCGTATTTCCAGGCTGAGTTCGACATCCCTGATAGCATGACGTCCAGACGTCAAACACTGACCGACATAGGAGGTTCCATGGTATTGGCGCCCGGCACGGTGAGGGACGCGATTCACGCGGTCATGAGCGATGCGCACCCCACACCGTTGGGTCTTGACGAGATCCAGAGTCGAGTCGAGCGGACCCTTGGGCGGCCCGTGCCCCGCTCCTCGGTTCGGTCGGGTCTGCAACTGAAGACCCCGCACGAGTACTGCCGTGCCGACCGGGGCACTTACACCCTCGCCGGAGGCACCGCGATGTCCGCAGACAGGGCCAACGCGCAGATGAGCCCACCGTTCAAGTACGGCCGCGCGACCCTCCATCACGCGGACTCGTTCGAATGGTTGGCCGAACGGCCCGACCGCTCCATCCACGGTGTCGTGACCGACCCCCCCTACGGGCTGATCGAATACCAGCCCAGCCAATTGGAGAAGCTTCGCGCTGGGCGCGGCGGCGTCTGGCGGATCCCTCCTTCGTTCGACGGGCACCCCCGGTCTCCAGTGCCGCGCTTCAGCGTGTTGGGGGACGGCGAAATCGCGGACCTCGAGCGCTTCTTCCGCGCGTTCGGGAAGGCGCTGTACCCCAAGCTCGTGCCAGGTGCCCAGGTCCTGGTCGCGTCGAACCCCCTGCTCTCCCACCGCGTCGCCTACGCGCTCGACAACGCGGGTCTTGAGCGGCGCGGAGAGGTCATCCGGCTCGTCCAGACGATGCGGGGAGGAGACAGGCCGAAGAACGCCCATGTCGAATTCGCAGAAGTGTCGGTCATGCCACGAAGCCAGTGGGAGCCCTGGTTGCTGTTCCGCAAGCCGCTCCAAGGCACGGTGGCAGCCAACCTGGCCAGGTGGGGGACGGGCGGCCTTCGTCGGATCTCCGACGACCTGCCGTTCGGAGACGTAATCGCCTCCAACCCGACCAGACCCGCAGAGAAGCGGCTCGCGCCTCACCCCTCGCTCAAGCCTCAAGCCTTCATGCGGCAGGTCGTCAGGGCCGTCCTGCCGCTCGGGGAGGGATTGGTGCTGGACCCCTTCGCCGGCTCCGGATCGACGCTTGCCGCAGCGGAAGCCGTCGGCTACGAGAGCGTCGGTGTCGAGATCAACCACGACTATTTCTCGTTGGCGGCCACTGCCATCCCGGCATTGGCGCGGTTCGAGGTGGCATGAACCCTCGCACCTTGGCGGGGCGCGATACGCGAGCCGCCCCGCGAGGCTATTCCGGCGCGGACCCGGAATCGGGCACTGGGGCGAGGGACGTTCCTGGCTCTCCGAGGCCCTCATCTCTACAAAAGTCCTTGAACCGATTCAGTAGCCCGGAGTTGGCCTGCACCACAGCGAAGAAGTAGAGCAGTTCCCGAACAGCCAGTCGTTGTTTGGGCACGTCCCAGAAGGAGACGTTACTGGCCATCCTGGCTCTGTCCAACGGGAGGATGCTCATCGCTGCGAGCCATTCGGCGGCATCTTCCGTGAACGAGCGGGCGAGGGCCACCGCGGTGCAGTTGGGCCAACGCTGAAGATGTTTGGTGAACTGGTCGAATTGGGACAAATCATCGTCAGCGATGTCGAGGTCTTTGACCTCGACGCTCAGAGCAAGTTCGTCGCCGATCCAGCCGTCCACGTCGCCCGCCGCCCCGACCCGGCTCGACCCGGCCCCGACCTTGTATATGCGCAAAGTGACGTTCGGGCTGTCAGCACGGTAATAGGCGTAGGCCAACCCTTGGAGCACTGCGCCGCCAGGCTCGCCACGCTGGCCGCCAGGAAACTCGGCGAGGATCTTCTCGAAGGGCCTCACCGCCCGGAGCGCGTCGGCGTCGCCTGTCATTTCTTCCAGGGACAGCACCTCGTCCCACAGGTGATCCATCAGCAGGGTGCGCTCTCCAGGGCTCATAGCAGCGACCAACTCGAATTCGGCGCGGTGCTGCGACCAGAGCCCCGTGGCGTAGGGAGCCGAGTTCGGGTAGCCCAACCGGTGGAGCTCGTGGCGGATCACTCGTTCGACCAAGTTGTAGTAGCTCCTGAGCGACACCGTGCGCTCCCCGACTTGCAGCGTCAACGAGTTGAGCCGGCGGCCACCGCTCTCCTGGAGCGGCGGGTGCGCGGCCAGCACACCGTCCTGGCGCTCTGCGCCTACCGCGGCCAGAAGGTCCTCCGCCACCGCCACATAAGCCATCAACACCCCCAGGAGGGAGCCGCGTCTGGGCTGCTGGCGGCGCAGTTCCATGACAGTCCGGACCTTATCGCTCTGCGGAGGACGCCGGCGCCCGGCGAAGCCCTCAGGCAGCCCAAGCATCCCTTGGTAGTCATCCAGCTTCGCGGTGCCGTCCGGCGGGTTCACATCAATAGCATAGGTCTTGGGTCGGTCATGGGCCGTCGGCGCCGACAGTTGGTCGCACTGCTGGTCGTCTCCCCCGAATCGGCAGGTCCACCGGTCAGCGCTCCACTTGCCGTCGCCCGTTGGACGATGCCGCCCACTCGGCTCCGCGTCGCCCAGCGCATGCGCCACCGGCACCGCAAGCACCGAACCGGTGCCGTCAACCCAAGGTCCACGCGTTGAACGGGCTCCGTTTCTTCGCCGCCGTCGCCCGGACCACGCCGACGGCCTCGAGCTCGTTCAGGTAACGCCGGACCGTGCCCACAGCCAATCCGGTTGCGACCGCGAGTTCGACCGAGGTCATGGGCCCGTCGCTCAGCGCGGAGACCAACGCCTGCTTTCCGCCGGACAGCGCCCGTGACCGGCCGTCCGGCGATCCGCTGCCCCTCCTCGCCGGGGCCGAGTCGTCCACCGGGCCGCCGAGTGCCCGCACGGTCACCCGGAACTCGGTTATGCGACTCGCGACCGAAGGCTCGCCTAGACCCGCCCGACGCGCCAGGTCCGCTACCGCCAGCAGCCCGGTCCCCCGGTTCTCGCAGACGGTCCGCCGCGTGCCGGGGTAGGCTACGTCTTCCAGAAGCTTGGCGAGGGTGGCGTTCCGCGAGGAGGACACGGGCTCGTGGAGCAACGCTTCCGGCGGGACGTCCCCATAGACGCCGCCGGGGCTGATGACTTCGAGCCGGTCGGGGTACAGTTCGACCCGAATCTGGCTGCCGCGAGCGAGCGGATGGTAGTCGCGGTGCATGACGGCGTTGCCGAGCAGTTCCCGCACCACTTCCTCGGGGTACTCCCAGTGGTCCTCGCGACCGATCCCCTGGACCACGGCACGCCGCGTCATGTTGCGACGCAACGCCGCGAGCGCTTGGGAGATCATCACCGGGATCGGGCCGTCGAGCGACGCGTTGTCCAGGAAGCGGGTGCCGTCGGCCATCGCCGCTCCGGGCCGCGTGGTGGGGAACGCGACGAACGTGATATCCAGTTGCGGGAAGAACTGCTGCGGGTAACGACCCAACGCGAGCAGGCCCGCCAGAGTGGGGGTCGCGGAGCTCCGGTCCCGCGCGAGCACCTGCGCGAACCTCAACACATCCGTGTCCTCGGCGTCTGCGAAGACTGTGCCTCTGGTTGCCCTGAGGCGCCCGATCAGATCGGCGGTCAGGGCCGGGTCCAGGTCGTTCAGCGTGGCCCCGGCAACCGCCTCGCTGTCCTCGCGAGGCTGGCCGCGCCCTGCGACCAGGGCGTGGACCTCGTAGGACGTGAGGTGCCGATCACCGTCGTGGCTGCGCAGATATGAGCCGCTCTCCAGTCCCTGCGCCCTCACGAAGTAGGGGAGCCGCAATTTGTCGCCCGGCGGAATCCGGGCGGCCACGACGTGGGACCCGTCGACTTCGAGTATGTCGATCTCTGCCTGGACCGCCGGCTCGATGGCGTTTCGACCGCACCCAGCGAGTCCGTCTGCCAACCGTCCAGCGTCGGCGTCGACGGGCCGGAATCTCGCAGCCTCGTCGAGGCCTAAGATGACCATGCCGCCCGTCCCATTGGAGAACGCGGAGATGGACTCGGCCAACGACCCCGGAATCCCACCCGACGCCCGTTTGACCTCAACGTCGGCGAGATCCGTGCCCGCATCCCGAAGCCGCACAACGGCCTCATCCGCGGACCGCTGCAGGCTCATCGCCCCGCCCCCTGCTGTGCGCTGAACACTCGACCGAACACTCTAACACTATACACAATGGAAGTAGAGTGCTGTAAAGTGTTCCGGCGATCGACCGGCCGCGGCCCGATCCGATGCGCTCCGCGTCACTTGCGCCGTCACCGGGCGCGGCTCGGGCCCTGTGGTTCGGCTTTCCCCCTCCAGACCCTCCTTCGCACGATGCCGTCGGCCCAAGCCTGGCGACGACAGCCCTTCCTGCGCGGTGCGATCTTGAGGCTATAGAGCTAAGCCTGTAGCTTAGAGTGCAATGTTTCGGCAGTTCCCCAGACGGCTCCGGGAAGGGGCCAGCGACAAGACTTCAACTCGGCCTTTGCAGCATATGGAGATGGTAATCACGAGGAAAGGCAGGTGCTCTGATGGCGTCCGTTGAAGCGGGGGCGGATTCCGCTTTGCCATCCAGGCGCCTCAGAATTGGGCCGGTCTTCTACGTCGTCTCCGGAATTCTGCTGGCCACCATGCTCGTCGCGCTGATCGCTCCCGCCTGGACCTTCCGATCCCTCCATCCCACGTTTGAGGGCCTATTCGCAGCGCACCGCCCTTGGGGACAGCTATTCGCCGACCAGCCAGCTCAGATCTGGTTGGTCTTGGGGGCCGGTGCGTGGCTCGTCTCATTTGGTTCTTTGATGCGGATTAGGTCAAAGTCCGTGGTGGCCGGCTCTCACCCGTACCCAACGCCGCGCAGTGCGACGGGGTGGCGCCGCGTCTACTCGCGACGACTGGCGCTGACGGACTTGATGGCTGTGATTTGGGCGGTGTTGGGCGCTGAGCTCATCTGGTTCGGAACGGTGGGCGAGGTCGCGAGAATCGGGATCGGCCAGCGGGTCGAGTATCCCTGGATTTCGTTGATCGTCGTCGCGGGCTGGGCACTCGCCCTCGAGGTCGCTGGGGCCCGCGATCCGCTTCTGTATGGAGAAGGCACCGCCGAGTACAGCCGCGTGGCCGCGGCATCGTTCACCTGGTTCGGCCTGGTGGCGATCATCGCGATGATCTGGAAGATCGACCTGGCTCGCGGATACATTCTGCTGGCGTTTCCGCTTGGCCTGGCCGCTCTGCTCATCGACCGGAAGATGTGGCGTTCTTGGCTCGTCGTCAAGCGAAGCCGACAGGGGCTCTACACTCAACGGGCCGTTGTGGCAGGATCTGCGAAACAGGCTGCGGTCATTGCCACCGAATTGATGCGATCACCCGCTTCTGGTTATTCGGTGCAGTGCATAGCGCTGCCAGAGAACGAAGGGGCCACAGCCGAATTGCTTGAACTTGGAGTTCCCATCGTGGCGCTGCCAGAGGCAATCGCCGCCATGCGCGGGGCAATGGCGGATTCCCTGATAGTGGCAGGCGGCGCGACCCTCGATGCAAGCTCCGTCCGACGGCTGAGCTGGGAACTCGAGCCGGGACGGGAGCATTTGGTGATGGCGCCTGATCTCTTGGACGTAGCGGGGCCACGCTTGTCGACCCGTCCAGTGGCCGGCCTGAACCTATTGCACGTCGAGACACCGCACTTCACCGGTCCAGGCGCCAGGGCAAAGCGGGTTTTCGACATGGTCATTGCAGGAACAGGAGTCCTCGTTCTGGCTCTTCCGGGACTGATACTCGCAGCCTTGATAAAGCTCACTTCCGAGGGTCCCGCTCTCTACCGCCAGCAACGGGTCGGCCTGCATGGGTCGACATTCACCATCTGGAAGTTCCGATCCATGGTGGCCGACGCGGACAAACGTGTCGAGACGCTGGAGGACCACCGTGACGCTGGCAACGAGGTCCTCTTCAAGATACGCGACGATCCGCGCATCACACCGTTGGGGCGCCTGATGAGACGCTTCTCGATCGATGAATTCCCTCAGCTGATCAACGTCCTCCTTGGCTCCATGTCTCTAGTCGGTCCGCGGCCGCCGCTGCCCGAGGAAGTCGACCAGTACACGCACGATCAGGTCACACAACGCTTCTTGGTCAAGCCCGGCATCACCGGGTTGTGGCAAGTGTCAGGCCGCTCCGACCTGAATTGGACTGAATCGATTCGCCTCGACCTCTATTACGTGGAGAATTGGTCTTTCCTGGGCGATCTCCAATTGCTGTTCCGAACCCTGAGAGTAGTCTTCAAAGGCGAAGGCGCCTACTGACTGACCGTTGTGGGTTTCGATCGCGCGAGCGTTCGGGCCGGGGACAGACGTCCACAGGCCGGTCGACTCGGCTGGTCCGCTTCGGCGGCGTTCGGGGCATTGTACCCAGAGTCGCGCCGCCCGGAGGCTGCCCGAGACCGCCCCAAGCCCGGGCCGCCGTCGGCGCCATCGGTCTCGGCGGTTCTGGCCGGATGTCCTGGGACCAGCTCTGATGGCCGCTCCGGTTCGACTCGTGTCCAGGGCGAGAATCGTCGGCCCGGCTGCCCGAGCTGCTGCGTTCAGCGCCAGCCGAGCCGCCGGCCCAGGGCGTGGCGGGTCTTGCCGGGGTCTTGCCGCTCGGGGAGCATGGCCATGACTCTGACCTCGCCGCCCCGCACCACGTAGTAGACGAGGTACGGGTAGGTCGGTAGCCCCACCCTGCGGACATCTTTGTAGATGGCGCGGTGGGAGCTCGGGAAGGTCCCGAGCGCGTCGGCGGTGGCGTAGAACTGGTCGTGCAGGGCCAACGCCAAGCGCCTGCCGATGGCGGCGTAGTATCCCAGCGCCGCGTCGAGGTCGGCTTCTGCCTCGGGCTCGACCCTGACCGGGTAGCTCAAAGCCGGTGGCGCTCCGCCAGGTCCGCCATCACGTCCTCAAGCGGGCGGGCGGCATCGGGCCGGGCCTCCATCGCGGCCAGGCGGCCGTCCAGCAGGTCCTTGGTGGACTGGCTCAACTCGTCGCCGCGGGCCTCGGCCTCGATGCTCCGGTCAAGATACGCTGACAACTCCACCCGCTCGTCCACCGGCAGGGCCTCGATCTGCGCCAGCAGAGCCTCCGTCACCATGCCCCAAGTGTAGACGCGCCGCACAAGACTCCCTGTGGGGCGTTCTGACTGTGGCGCGTTTATGGCGCGTTTTGGACGCAACCCGACCATACCCAGTGACATACAACCACACGACCAAACTGCGTCTGGCCTGCGTAACGACGCCTAATGAGCTTTACTGATTCTTGA
>JAISCU010000233.1 GCA_031265345.1 Bifidobacteriaceae bacterium | reverse complement strand
GAGGCGGCGAGCCGGACCGCCGCCATCAAGGTGATGGTGGTCGGATTCGGCGCCCGCGGGGAGTTGGCCCGGTGCGTGGAGGCGTCGAGCATCCGTGCCGAAGTGGTCGCCGTGATCGATCCGACCCCGGAAGGACTGGTCCGAGCCGGCGGGCAGCATCCGGGCGCGGGCCTGTTCGGGTCGGTCCGCGAAGCTTTGGACAGCGGCGCGCGCATCGACGCGGCCCTGGTGCTGAGCCCCGACGACACCCACGAGCAGGTGGCGGTCGAGCTCTTGCGGGCCGGTGTCGCGGTCTATCTGGAGAAGCCGATGGCGACCACCGTGGCCGGAGCGGACTCGATCATCGCCGCCGCCCGGGCCACCGCCACGCCCGCCTACGTGGGCCACAACTTCCGCCGCACCGCGCTGATCCAAACCCTGAAATCGGTGATCGACCAAGGCTTGATCGGGGAGGTCAAGACCATCTGGGTGCGCCACTTCGTGGGCCACGGCGGCGACTACTACTTCAAGGACTGGCACGCCGACCGGTCCCGTTCAGGCGGGCTGCTGCTCCAGAAGGCCAGCCACGACATCGACGCGATCCACCACCTGGCGGGCGCGTTCACCCGGCGCGTCAGCGCCATGGGATCCCTGATGGTCTACGGCCGCGCCGGTCGGCGCGGGATTGGGGCCGCCCGCGGTGAAGGTCACGGCGACGGTGACCACCAAGCCCCTGGCGCGATCATGCCGGACTGGTTCTCCCTCGAGAACTGGCCGCCTGCCGCCCAGACGGGCCTGAACGCCGTGGTCGACGTCGAGGACGTGTCACTGGTCAACCTGGAACTGGCGAACGGCGTGCTGGCCAGCTACTCGCAATGCCACTTCACGCCCGACTATTGGCGCAACTACACCATCATCGGTTCCGAGGGGCGGGCCGAGAACTTCGGCGACACCACCGGCGGTGTCATCAAGGTGTGGAACCGCAGGCGCGACTGGGACCTTGCCGGAGACGTCGAGATACCCATACCAGGGACGGCACCGGGGCATCGTGACGCCGACCAGGCCACCATCGACGAGTTCTTGCGCCTGCTGGTCCAAGGCGGCCCGACCAGCACCAACCTGACCGCCTCCCGGCAGGCCGTCGCCACTGCCTGCCAAGCCACCGATTCCCTCAGGCACTGGGCCCAACCACGAGACGTGTCCGGGCCCACCTCGTAGCGGCAGTCAATCGTGCGCAATAGATTGCGCAGTGGGACGGTCCCGTATCAACCGTCGCCATTCCCCATGTCACGGAGAAACGCCGCCGTCATCTCCACATGGTCGGTCCCAACCGTCGTCACGCCAGCGTCCAGGCATACACGGACGTCCTCCCGGCTCATCACGTTCCACGCCAAGACCAGCATGTCGGGGTCCTGTTTGAAACCGAACTCGGCCAGGCGGTCGCGCCCGGACACGAGGAGCGGGATCCACGGCCCGAAGCCGGTGACGGCTCCGCTGGCGACAGCTTCGCGGGCGCGGGCGGCCAGCGCACGGTCGGCGGCGCGCGCGGCTTCACCGGCCGATGGGCCGGGCCGGGCCTCGATCAGCAGTATTCGTGGTACCTCTAGACCGCAGGCAGCGAGTTCGACCAACGAGTCGGGATCGAAGCTGACGATCCGCGCCGGGCTGGGCACGCCATCGGGTCCCGGCCCGCCCCAGCCCGCGTCTGCCAGAACGGCCGCCACCGCGCGGTCAAGCCCGCGTCCGGCCGGGCTGGGGTGCTTGGTCTCGATGAACAACTCGAGGCGGCGGGGCGCGGCCTTGAGCAGGTCGATCAACTCCGGCAAAGTCATCAACTCGCGGCTCGACCAACCGGTGCCAGGCGCGACCGGGTACTGGCGCTCGTCGCCCCAGCGCAGGGCGCGCAGCTCGGCCAGCGTCATGTACGCCACCAGTCCCGTGCCATCGGACATCCGCGTCACGTCAGAATCATGGCTGATGGCCAGATGCCCGTCGGCCGTCAGGTGGACGTCGCATTCCATCCCGTCCGCACCCGCCTGGATCGCGAGGGCGAAAGCTGACCGGGTGTTCTCGGGCGCGCGGCCGGAATAGCCGCGATGGGCGCTTATGGTTGGCCGCAGGCCTGCAGGTTCGGGATCGCGCATGGGTCTGCTCCTTGTAATGGTTGCGTCCGGTCGCGAGTGTTCGAACCGGCCGTTCAGGGCGGCAAGTGGCCGCGTCGAGCTGGTATTTCTTGGACGATGCCGTCTGGTCGTCATTCCGCCACCGGCAAGAGTTCCGCCAGGTGGCCCGCCACCAGGGTAGGGCAGTCGGCGGGGGGCGCGAGCGCCAGGTCCTCGGCGCGCGAGTCCCCGGTGAGCACCAGCGCGGCGTCCATTCCGGCCGAGCGTGCCATCCGGATGTCGGTGGCCAGTCGGTCGCCGACCACGAGCGTCTCCGACGGTTCAGCGCCAGTTCGTTCCAGGGCCGTTTCGAGCATGATCGGGTCGGGTTTGCCGAAGGTCCTTTGGCAGGTCACGCCCGCGCAGGCTTCGATGGCGGCGACCACGGCCGCCGCGTCCGGCTGGGCCCGGCCGGCCGGGAACGGGCAGTACCGGTCGGGGTTGGTCGACATGAGGACGGCCCGTTTGTGAAACCAGATGGCGTCGAACGCAATCTGCAGCTTGCGGTAGTCGAACGACCTGTCGTAGCTCGCGAGCACCACGTCGATCTTGCTCGGGTCATCGCTCAAACGGATGCCCGCCCCGGCCAGCGCGTCGCTGAGCGGTTCCTCGCCGATCGGATAGACAACGGCTTCGGGACGGTTGGCCCGGAACCATCTGGTGGCGGTGACAAGCGTGTTCGCCACCTCGTGCCTCTGCGTCGGGAGTCCGAGCCGTGTCAGTTTCCGGGCGTATTCCTCGGGCGCGCGGGTCGGGTTGTTGGACAAGAAGCGCACGGCCGCGCCGCGCCGCCGGATGCGGTTGATCGACTCCGCGACGGTCGGCAGGAGTTCGTCGCCCAGATAGACGGTCCCATCCAAGTCGAAGATGTAGCACCGGTACCAGCGGCGCTCGGGACCAAGCCCTCGAGCATCGACCTTGGCCACGCCAAGAGACTACACCACAAACGTTTGCGCTCGCGGCGCCGCAGCCTCCGTGAGAATGCTGGCCGCCAATTGGCTCCGTTCCACAAATACGCAGGTAACAGCATCTTTCAGGCGCGTTTTGGTGCCGCGATACACGGCGGAACGGTCCATCCGGGCTCGGGACGACGGTGCGCAATACTTTACCTTTTGCCGATGAGGGCGCCTTATGCCCCTCTTGCGGCCTCTTTCGTCCATGGTTCAGTTGGGCGGCGCGAGCGTCGGCGCACCTCCGGCCGCTGCTGCGATCCGAGCCGCTGACCTGCGACAACGGCGGCGCACTGGATGGACGCGCCGGGCTTGAGCGGGCACGAACGCGCCGAAGTGAACCATGGGCGGTGATGCGACACGTGATGCGACTCGACAACGGTGAGGCGACCACCGACGGTTGCCGGGAGTGAGCCGCGACGGCCGTCCGGTGGACAATGTGCCCCAGGGCCAAGCGCCCGCGTGTGTCAAATGCCTGGGTGTCGGCGGACTGCGCATCCCGCCCGATGCATAGTAAGATGCAGGCATGCGAACCACCGTTGATCTACCGTCCGGCCTGCACACGCAGATCCGCCAGTACGCCACGGAGACGGGACAGTCAGTCTCCGCGACCGTTGCCGGCCTGGCGGCCCTGGGTTTGAGCGTTCAGAACCGCGCACTCGATATTCAGACCAACCCAGTCTCGGGGTTCCCCGTGATCGACCTCGGTCGCGCGTTCGCCCAATCCGAGGTCGATGAGTTGCTGGACGAAGACGCGTGACAATCTACTTGCTCGACGCGAGCGCCTTGATCGCGCTCGTGGTCAAAGGGCACGACCACTGGGAGCGGACCAACAATTGGGCGGCCGGGATCGATCAGTTCGCGGTCTGCCCGGTGGTCGAAGGCGCCCTGCTCCGTTTCATTGTCCGGTCCGGCGTGGCCGCCCGACCGGCGAAGGCCGTCCTGGACCGCGTGGCGGCGCGACCCGGGTACCAGTTCTGGCCCGAGGACTTCTCATACCGCGAGGCAGGCCTCGACGGCGTGATGGGGCACCGGCAGCTCACGGACGCGTACCTGGCATCGCTTGCGAGGCGTCACGACGGCTGCCTTCTCGCCACGCTCGACCGAGGACTCGCACAGGCCCATACGGACGTGGCATTGCTGATCCCGCCGGCCGTAGGCCCGGAAGAGGAGGGGTGACCCGCTCCGCAGCGCTGTCGCCGCGTGCCCTGCCCATGGGCTTGAGCAGATTGTCGACGATCTAGGTGGACGGGCATTCGTGCGCCGTAGGCCGCAGGTCACATGGCGCTGATCCACATTTGGAGGCTGAGGCCCCCGTCGTCTTCGCCTTCGGCCGACGCGGGCCCAGTTTGCCCCGAGGGGCCGAGCGTCGAGATGCCTGGGACCAACGTTGGGGCGATGCCGTGGCCGCCCGGTTGGTAGGTGGCTGTGATGGCGTCGATGAGGAAATCTGCCGCTGTCGCCCCGAGCTCGCCCAGATTGGGGTCGATGGTGGTGAGGAAGTTGTTCGTGGATTCCAAGATGGCCGTCCAGTTGTCGTAGCCCATCAGCGCGACATCGTCCGGCACCGCGATTCCCCTGGCGCGCAGCACGCTGTAAGCGCCCCAGGCGATCTGATCGTTGCCGCAGAACACGGCATCGATCTCGTCTCCCCGCTCGAGTAGATGCTTCATGCCCTCGATGCCCGTCCTACGGGTCCAGTCTCCGCTGACTGGAGCGCCGCCTCCCGCCAGCGTCATCGAGTGCTCGCGCAACACTGACTGCAACCCGGCGGCCCGTTGGTTGGCGGCAGGATCGCCCGCCGCCGTAATGTGCGAGATTCGGGTACGGCCCAGGCCCGTCAGATGTTCGCCGGCCATCCGGCCCGCGGCAAAACCGTCCGGCTCGAAGGTGGCGGCATCGGGCGCTTCGCGGACTCCATAGACGAAGACCGCCGGAGCGTCCAGACCTGCGAACATGGACGGTTCCAGGAGCGGTTCGGAATGCCCTATGACAAGCACGCCATCGACCTTGCGGGCATTCAACGTGGCGATGACTTCCGCGCGGGAAGCTCGGTTGGCGTGCGCGTCGAACGCGAGAGCTGCCATGTTGCGCGCGCCCAACGCCGTGGTCGCACCTATGATGACCGGTGCCGCGAATGTCCTGTGCGCGTCGATGATGACTCCGATCACGCCGCTCCGGCCGGTCACGAACGACCGGGCGAGGGCATTTGGCCGGAACCCGATCCGAGCCGCGGCGTCCGCCACTCTCGCGCGGGTCGCCGCGGACACACGGCCCACCCCGTTCAACGCGCGCGACGCCGTGGGGACCGAGACTCCAGCCAGCGCGGCCACATCGGCTAGAGTCACGGACGGCTTCACACAAGAATCCTAACCCGGCCATGCGCTTCGCAGCCCGGCTCCAGGGCGATCGCTCGGCGTCCGGCGCTGACGGCAGGCCGCCTACGAAGTCAACGCCGCAGGTCGCGCCGGACACGCGGGCAGTTCTCAAGCACGCAAATGCTTGCGCGCATGCGCAGAAGTTGGATTCTGCGGTTGGCGGTCGGCAAGCATTGAAGATTGCGCTATCGTTGTGTAAGCGCTTGCGCATGAAAGCGCGCATCCACTACTTCCAATGAAGGAGTAAGCATGAGAATCTCTCGCCCATTGATCATGACCGCAGCAGCTTGCCTGGCGGCAACGGTTGGTGTCGCCGGGTGCGACTCCGCCGACACGTCGAACGGGAAAGACAGTCCAGCATCAAACCCCGAAGTCACGATCGCCGTGGGCGATCTCCCGACCAGCGACAACGAATCCGGCCGAGCCTACTTCCTCGACATGGTCGCCCAATTCGAGGCGGACAATCCAGGGATCAAGATAGATCCGCAAGAGACCGTCTGGGACGCCCAGACCTTCGCCGCCCAACTGGCCGCTCACACCCTTCCTGCGACCATGACAGTGCCTTTCACTGAGACACGCAGCTTGATCGGACGAGGACAGCTCTACGACATCACAGACCTGGTGAAGGACGACAACGTTTTCAACGCCCTCGATGCCAAGGCTCTGCAGGCGGCCGCCGACGAGTCCGGACACTACTACGGCGTCCCCACGGACCTATTCGCACTGGGCGTGCTCATCAACCGTCCTGTCTTCCAGGAAGCCGGACTCGATCCTGATGGCCCGTTAACGACCTGGGACGACGTCTCCGCCGCTATGAAATCCATCACCGAGAAGACCGACGCCGCAGGCATGGGCCTCTTGAGCACCAATAACCTCGGCGGCTGGATTTTGACCGCCATGACCACGGCCTTCGGCGGCGAGATGGAAACGCTTGACGGCGACACCGCCGTCGCGAACGTGGACAACGACGGGGCGAAAGCCGCTCTCCAGTGGATTCATGACAACAACGACTCCATGAGCGCGAACGCCCTCCTTGATCACGACACAGGCATGACGGACCTGGCCGCGGGCAACGTCGGAATGGTGATCGGAGCCAACTGGTACGGAACCCTCGTCACCGGGAAGAGCATGAATCCGGAGGATCTGGGAATGTTCGCCATGCCCCAAGCACCGGGTGGCCTGGGCGCTCTCGGAGGCGGCAGCGTTAGCATCATCCCGGCTGACGTCACCGAGGAAGAAGCGGCGGCAGCCATCAAGTGGATCGAGTTCTATTCCCTCGGTCAGTACTTCGACCTGGACGGCGCGAAGGAGCGTGCCAAGGCCGACGCGGCAGACGGACAAGCCGTGCCGACGCTGCGGCTGCCGATGGTCAACGCCGAACAGAACGCGGCGTACCTTGACGCCGTGGCCGAGTACACCAACGTGCCGCTGGACAACTTTGCGAGTCTGTTGGACTCGAGCCTGGCGGTCATCAACGAGCCGCCGGTGGAGGCGCAGCAGATCTACGCTCTCCTGGACCCAGTGGTCCAGGCCGTGCGCACCGATCCGAACGCTGACATCGACCAGCTTCTAGCGGATGCGCAGGCCCAGGCTGTCGACGCTCTTGAACTCGCGCAGAATGGCTAGCTGAGTGCGCTCGGCGGAGCGGTCGTCCGGACCCCAAGCCGCTCCGCCGACCGGCCAGTTTCCCCTGTCCACTAAGGAACCCATGACCACGAGCACGCACACCGCAGCGCACGACTTGGATGCGCACCCGCCACGGGCGCGCGGCATCGCCAAATGGTGGCGGGGCGGCGGCCCAGGGAAGATCGTCTTCCTCCTGCCGACGCTCTTCGTGTTCGGGGTGTTCTCCTGGTGGCCGATCTTGCGCGGAGTGGTCTTGTGTTTCCAGCAGACCAACATGGTCACCACCCGGTGGGTCGGATTCGGCAACTTCGTCCGAGTCGTCTCCGACCCCCTGACCCATACCGCCGCTCTGAACACGCTCTATTTCACCGTGCTGGCGGCGCTCTTCGGATTCGCGGTGCCAGTGGTGTTCGCCACCTTGATCGCGGAGATGCGCCGGGCTCGACGCATCGCGTCAGTCCTAGTGTTCCTGCCGATCGTGATGCCGCCTGTGGTCTCGGTCCTGTTGTGGAAGCTCTTCTACAACCCCGGCAAGACGGGGCTCTTCAACACCGTTCTGGCGGCGCTCGGACTGGAGCCGTCCGGCTGGCTGCAGGACACGCTGATCGCCATGCCCGCGATCATGGTGCAGGTGACGTGGGCAAGTTTCGGGTCAGCCACGGTCATCTACCTGGCGGCCCTGACGTCGGTGCCCGCCGATCAATACGACGCGGCGGAGATCGACGGCGCGGGAATCCTCAAACGGTTCTGGCATGTGACGCTGCCCCAGCTACGAGGGCTACTGCTGCTGATGCTCCTGCTGCAAGTGATCGGCACCTTCCAGATTTTCACCGAGCCATACTTGATGACCGGCGGCGGTCCCAACAACGCCACCTTGACCATCCTGCTTCACATCTTCCGCTACGCGTTCGTGGGCGGTGACTTCGGCGGCGCGACAGCGCTCAGTGTGCTGTTGGCCATCTTCCTCGGCGTGCTGTCCGCCGTCTACCGGCGCGCGACCAGAGCTTGGAGCATGTCATGAGAGCGCGAACCAAGGCCGATCCGGAACAGCGCACGCTGATCTCGCCCGCCGAACGGGCGCGTCCGGGCACCCGTGCGGTGCTGCGCGCGGTGATCACAGGCATAGTCGCCTTCCTGGCCCTGGTATGCGCCGGTCCGGCGATCTGGCTGGCCAAAGCCGCTGTGTCGACCACTCAGGACACGGTCAAAGACCCCCTGAGTTGGTGGCCCTCCGGCATCCAATGGAGCAACCTGGCCGATGCCTGGAACAAGATCAAGATCGGTGAATACACGGTCAACACGGTGCTCATGGCAGGTGGGACGGTGATCGCGTGCCTGCTCGTCGCGTTGACCGGCGGCTTCGCGGTGGCCGTGCTGAAGCCGAGGATCGGCCGAGCCGTCAACGCCGCCGTCCTGGCCACCCTGTTCATCCCGTCCGTGGTCACCCTGGTGCCGTTGTACCTCACGGTGATCGACCTGGGGCTGATCAACACGTACTGGGCCGTCTGGTTCCCGACCGCCGCCAGTGCCTTCAACTTCCTGATCGTGAAGCAATTCGCGGAATCGGTTCCCGACGAGTTGTTCCAGGCCGCCCGGATAGACGGCGCGGGACCCTTCCGGCTGTTCTGGAACATCTTCCTGCCGATGGCGAAGCCAATCATCGGTGTGCTGGGGCTGCTCTCCTTCACCGGCGCTTGGAAGGACTTCCTCTGGCCGCTGTTGGCGCTGCCCTCCCCGGACTTGCAGCCCTTGTCCGTCGCCTTGACCAAAGTGGCCAGGACGGCCGACCAATCGCTGCTGCTCGCTGGCATGTTCATCACCGTCCTGATACCGGTGACGTTGTTCCTCCTGTTCCAGAAGCAGTTCCTCCGCAGCGCCGGAGCGGCCGGGGCTCTGAAGGGATGACGAGCACCAGTGCATGACGACACCAGGCTCGTGGAGGCCCGGATCGCCCGCTTCCTCGAGACCAGAATCGCGCCCGCGCGGATCGCCGCCCGCGCCCCCGTGGACCTCGCGCGCTGGGACGTGGAGGGCGAACCCGCCTCGATCAGCGAGGGGCTGGCGGCGCCCTACCGGCCAGCGCGGCGAGGCGAGCCGTGGGGCGCGCCCTGGACCACCACTTGGCTGCGAATACGCGGCAAGGTCCCGGAAGGATGGACCGCCGCCGAACTCGAAGCGGACCTCGGATTCGACCAGGGCCGCCCCGGTTTCCAAGCCGAAGGCCTGGTGGTCCGGCCGGACGGGACCATCGTCAAAGGGATCAACCCGCGCAACCGCCACGTCCGGCTGGAGCCGGGCCCGTTCGAGCTCTACATCGAAGCGGCGGGCAACCCCAACAACGAGAGGCCGGACTTCTCGCCGATCCTGACAGGCGACCGGGCGACCAGCCCGACGGAGCCCGCCTACTCGTTGCGCGGCATCGTGCTCATAAATCGAGACACCCAGGTCGAGGCGCTGTTCCACGACGTGGAAGTGTTGGCGCACCTGATGCGCGTGCTGCCCCAGGACGGCGAGCGCCGACACGGCATTCTGCGGGCGCTCGAAGGCGCGCTTGACCTGATCGGCGCGGACCCAGTGGGCGTCCGGGCGGCCCAAGCGCGGGAGGTCCTGCGGCCGGTCCTCGCCCGCCCGGCGAACGCCAGCGCCCATGCGCTCACCGCCATCGGCCATGCGCACATCGACTCAGCCTGGCTCTGGCCCGTCCGCGAGACCGTGCGGAAATGCGCCCGCACCTTCGCCAACGCGCTCGACCTGATGGACCGCGACCCGGAGTTCATCTTCGGGGCGTCATCCGCGCAGCAGTACGCCTGGATGAAGGAGTTCTACCCCGAATTGTTCAAGCGCATCGCCGCCCGCGTCAGGGAAGGGCGATTCGTCCCGCTGGGGCAACTGTGGGTGGAGAGCGACACGAACCTGCCCTCCGGCGAGTCGATGGCCAGGCAGTTCATCGAGGGCGCGGCCTTCTTCCGGGAGGAGTTCGGCGTGGAGCCGGAGGTGGTGTGGCTGCCAGACTCGTTCGGGTACTCCGGCGCGCTGCCCCAGATCGCGGCGGCGGCGGGCGCGCGCGGGCTCCTGGCGCAGAAGCTGTCCTGGAACGACACCGACCAGTTGCCGCACCACACTTTCTGGTGGGAAGGGATCGACGGAACCCGGCTGTTCACGCATTTCCCGCCCATCGACACCTACCTGTCCGACCTCAGCGCGGAAGACCTGGCGCACGCGACCCGGAACAACGGCGAGAAGGGCCGGTTCGACGCCTCGATCGCCCCGTTCGGGTACGGGGACGGCGGCGGCGGCCCGACTCCCACGATGCTGGAACGGGCGCGCAGGCTCCGATCTCTGGAGGGATCGCCCCGGCTGGCCTACGGGACGCCGACCGCGTTCTTCGATCACGCCCGCCAGCAGTACGCCGATGCCGCCGTCTGGGCTGGCGAGCTCTACCTCGAGTTCCACCGGGGCGTCTATTCGTCCCAGGCCTCGCTGAAGCGCGGCAACCGGCAGGCCGAGCGCCTGCTCCACGAGGCCGAGCTGTGGGCGGCGAGCGCGTCGTTGCGCCGGGGGCTCCCCTACCCCGGCGAGGAGCTCCGCCGGCTCTGGCGGGAGCTGTTGCTCCAACAGTTCCACGACATTGTGCCTGGCAGCTCAATCGCCTGGGTCAACCAAGACGCCCGTGCCGCGCTCCACCGCGTCGCGAACGCGGCACGGGCCATCATCGACCGTTCGCTCGGCGCGCTGGTCGGCGAGGGGGACGTGGAGCTGGTGGCCAACCCGGCGCCGGTCCGGGCTGGGCCGCCCTCCCCGGCGACGGCTCCGGTCCCGGCACTGGTGCTGGACCCGATTTCGGCGGACACACCTCCTGCGGGCGCGACCACGTCTCGCCGGTCAGCGCCCGGCTCACGCGCGTACGGTGGGCCAGCGACGGCGACCCGTCTGCCCTCGTCCGGGGCGCATACGTTCGAAGTTCCCGCGTTCGGCGTCGTGATCGCTGAGCGGCCACCGCCCACGGCCCTCACCCCGTCGACGAATGGCTGGAAGCTGGACAACGGCTTGCTCGCGGTGGGGATGGACTCGGCCGGCGGCATCGTCTCCCTGATAGACCACCTCACCGGACGGGAGGCCGTGGCGCCGGGCGAAGTGGCGAACCGGCTCGAACTCCATCCCGACGTGCCGACCTCCTTCGACGCGTGGAACCTGGAGACCCACCACGTGCGCGGCCGGACCGTGCTCGCGGCCACCGGGCGGGCGCGGCCACTCGCTGGCGGCGACGGGGTCGCCGTGACCCTGGAACACGAGGATTGCCGCGCCACGCAAACCATCAGGCTCCTGCCGGAGCGGCGTTCCTTGAGCATTGAAATCGCCGTCGATTGGGCCGAGCGCGACCGCCTGCTGGTGCTCGCCGTGCCCCTCGACCTGCGCGCCGAGTACTCCACCTCGGAGATCCAGTTCGGCCACATCCGGCGGCCCGTACACCAGAACACGTCCTGGGACGCCGCCCGTTTCGAGTTCTGCGCCCAGCGTTTCATCCATGTCGGCGAGCCCTCCTATGGCGTCGCCATCGCGAACGAATGCTGCTACGGGCATTCGGTCACGCGGCGAATGCGGGCCGACGGTGGCACCACCACGACGGTGTTCGCCTCGCTCCTCCGCTCCACGCACTATCCCGATCCTGGGCGCGACCACGGGCACCACGAGTTCGTGGTCACCATCCGGCCGGGCGCGGGCCTCGGCGAAGCCGTTGAGGAAGGCTACCTCGTCAACCTCCCGACCAGGCTCGTCAGGGGCGCGGGACCGGTGCCTCCAATCGTCGCCAGCGCCAATCCGGCAGTCCCTATCGAGACCGTCAAGCTCTCCGAGGACGGGCGCGGTGACCTAATCGTGAGGCTGTACGAGGCGCGCGGCGATCGGGCCGCGACCGCCATCCGGCTGGGCGTGCCGCATGGCGGCGTCTGCGCCACCGACCTCCATGAGCGGGCGATCCCTGAGCTGCCCGTCGCGAGCGGAGGCGACGTCGAGTTGACTCTCCGGCCGTTCGAACTGGTTACGTTGCGTTTCGCGACCGGGGCCGACGGCGGATGAGGGCGCGTCATGACAGAGGCGACCGGATGAGAGAGGCTGGCACGGGATGAGACCCGTCATGCCCTCCAGCGAGCGTCCCCTCGAGCGCCCCCATGCGTGCCCTCTCGACGGCGTAACGATGATCGGCGCATTGGCCCCGCGTGAGGCGGCGGTGCGCCTGGGCACCGTGGTGGGCCTTGCGCAGCCCCCGCGCAATGTGGCCTGGGCCCGGTTGACCGCCACCGCCCACGGGGTCTACGAGTTCATGGTCAATGGCGTCCCGGTCAGCGACTGCGTCCTCGCTCCCGGTTGGACGGCCTACGAATGGCGCCTCCAGTACCAGGAGTTCGACATAACAGACCTGGTCCGTTCGGGTCCGGCCAGGCTGGCCTTGAGCGCGGAGCTCGGCAACGGCTGGTATCGGGGCGACCTCGGGTTCGGTGGCACGAGGGCCAACTATGGCGAGCAGACGGGACTGGCGGCCGTCCTCGAGATCATTTACGTCGACGATGCCGTTCAGCGAGTCCCGACCTCCCTTGAGTGGGAGGCCCGCGTCAGCGCCACCACCAGGAACTCCCTCTACCACGGGCAACGCATCGACGCGCGTCTGCGCAAGGCTTCCACGGTTGGTTCGGCGACGGCTGGAACGGCGCGGCTCGGACACGGAATGGGGCCTGACCCCATTCCGTGTCCGAGGACGGATTCTGGGGCCGGCGCCGAGGCCTATCCGACTGCAGAGACCGACTATCTGGTCGTCGCAGTCCCCTACGACCGGTCCACCCTGGTCCCGCAAACCGCGCCGTTCGTCAGACGGCAGGAGGTCCTGCGGCCCGAGCGGATTTGGCGCTCGCCTTCGGGCGCCACCCTGATGGACTTCGGCCAGAACCTGGTCGGTTGGGTCCGATTCTCGGTTGAGGGGCGGCGCGGCGCCGAGATCACGATCCGCCACGCCGAGGTCCTGAAAGACGGCGAGCTCGCCACCGGCCCGCTGCGCGACGCCCGCGCCACCGACATCTTCGTCCTGTCCGGAGGTCTCGACGCCTTCGAGCCGACCATGACGTTCCACGGCTTCCGGTACATCTCCGTGTCCGGGTGGCCGGGAGAGTTGACGCCGGACAGCCTCGAAGCCGTGGTGGTGCACAGCGACATGCGTCCGACCGGCCAGTTCGAGTGCTCCGACCCCCGCGTGAACCAACTGGTCCGCAACTCGATCTGGAGCCAGAAGGGGAACTTCCTGGATGTGCCGACTGACTGCCCCCAACGGGACGAGCGCCTCGGTTGGACCGGGGACGTTGCGGTGTACGCGCCCACGGCCTGCTTCCAGTTCGACGTGGCGGACTTCCTCCATAAGTGGCTTCAGGACTTGGCGGCCGAGACGGCGGGCCAGCCCGGCGGCATCGTGCCATATGTTGTTCCCCAGGTGCTCAAACACGGTGCGGCTCCGGCCGATGTGGCGCGGTTCGGACTCGGGCCGACCGCCGTGTGGGGCGACGCCGCGATCTGGGTGCCGCAAGCCCTCTGGAACGCGTACGGCGACCGGGACCGGCTCGCCGCCCACTACCCGGCAATGACGACCCATCTGGAGTCGATCGAGCGAGTCCTCAGCCCGACCGGCCTGTGGGACACGGGCTTCCAATTCGGCGACTGGGTGGACCCCGACTCGCCACCTGACCAGCCGCTGCGGGCCAAGGCCGACCCGGCGGTCGTGGCGACGGCGGCGCTGGTCCGCGACGCGGGGTTCGCGGCGCAAGCGGCCACAGCACTGGGGCTGGCCGCCGACGCGAGCCGTTGGGCACGGCTTCACTGCCGGACCAGGAAGGCGTTCCAGCGGCATTACGTGGACCGCGCCACAGGCCGGGTGCGGTCCGACTGCGCCACGGTCTACGCGCTGGCCCTGCATTTCGACGTGCTGGAGCCTGCTCTTGTGCCTCTCGCCGCGGCCCGGCTCGCGGAATTGGTGCGCCAGGCGTGCCACCGTGTGTCCACCGGCTTCGCGGGCACTCCGTACGTGACCTGGGCGCTGTCGGAGAACGGGTACGTGGATGACGCCTACCGCCTACTGCTCGCGGCTCAGTGCCCTTCCTGGCTCTACCAGGTCTCGATGGGCGCGACCACGCTGTGGGAGCGGTGGGACTCGCTCCGGCCGGACGGGACCCTCAACGCCGACTCCATGACAAGCTTCAACCATTACGCGCTCGGGGCCGTAGCGGATTGGATCTACCAGGTGGTGGGCGGCATCCGACCCGCCGCGCCCGGCTACCGCCGGATCGCCATCCACCCGCGCCCCGGGCCGGGCATCACGCGGGTTCGCGCCGCCCATGATTCACCGGTCGGGTTGATCGCGGTGTCTTGGCGGGTGGTGGACGATGCCGTGTTCCAGCTTGAGGTCTCTCTGCCGGGTCGGGTTCCGGCTGACATCTGGCTCCCCGACGGACGGGTAGTGTCCGCGCGTGGCGGCAAGCACCGTTTCACCGTGGCGTTGCCTGCGCGTGCGTGCGTGCCTGATGCAGTGTCGACGAGCCACGCCGCCGCGTGAACGACCCGCAGGTGGCATACGGGTGGGCCCGTAGAAGTCATCGGGGCGCGGGGCGGCCCAACTCGGACCAAGACCCGTTCCGGGGACAGATCGGGCGGGCGCCGCGTCCCCAGAAGGCCGCGAAGTCCGAATCCGGGGCCGATCGGCCCCGCGTGTTCAGTCCCGGATGCCAGATGGCGGAAACTGGTGGCAGATTGTCGTAGGCAATGAGCCATGGTGGCTGATATAATCTGCCACATGGAGGACAAGGTGCTCTATTCGGCGCCGCCCTTGGGCGATTCGGAAATGGACGTGATCGGCCGGATCGATCACCTGCGCGCCCAGTTGCGAGGCTCGTTGTCCGAGCCGCGCCGGTGGACCCGGAACCTGCGGCGGCTAGCCCTGGGCGAGGCCGTCAAGAGCTCCAACCAGATCGAGGGCTTCATCTCTTCGCTGGACCAGGCGGTCGCCGTCGTGGACCGACGCGACGCGGGCGAGTTGGCCGAGTCGACCAAGCGCGCCCTGGCGGGGTACCGCGACGCCATGACGTTCTCGCTGCAGCTCGCGGACGATCACGAGGCCCCTGAATACTCGTCTCATTTGATCCGCGGCCTCCACTTCATGATCACGTCCGGCGACTCGCGGGCCAGGCCGGGTAGCTGGCGGGCCGGTCCGATCTACGTGACCGGCGCCGGGGGCGCGATCGCCTACACCGCGCCGGATCCCGACCAGGTGCCTGGTCTCATGGCGGAACTGGTCGGCGCCCTCAACCAGCCGACCGACCAGCCGCTGGTGGCCGCAGCGATGGCCCACCTCAACCTGGTGCGCGTGCATCCGTTCCGCGACGGCAACGGGCGCACGGCGCGCTGCCTGCAGAGCCTGGTGCTGGCGCGGCACGGAGTTGTCTCCGCTCAGTTCATGAGCATCGAGGAATACCTCGGCACGAACACCAATGCGTACTATGCGGCATTGGCCTCCACTGGTTCCAGCCACCAGCCCGCACGATCCGCGTTGCCGTGGGTCCGGTTCGTCCTGGCCGCGCACCTGCACCAGACCGAGTCCTACCAGCGGCGGCTGCGCGACCTGGACCGGTTGTGGCTGGAGCTCGCGTCGCTCGCGGACAATGCTGACGAACGCGCTCTGACCGCCCTGATGGACGCCGCCCTCGGCCTGCGCGTCACCCGAGCCTCTTACCAGGCGCTGCTCGCCGCCGACGGCCAGACCCTCTCAGCCAGGGCCGCCGCTCGCGACCTGGCCGCCCTGGCCGCCGCAGGGCTATTGACCGCTCAAGGCGACAACCGTGCCCGCGCCTATTCCGCCGGCCCGGCGGTGGCGGCCATTTGGGACCGGATCGTCGCGGACGCCCCGCCAGCCGACACGTCCAAGGTGTTCCCGGAGTAGCGTGCCTGGCGGACCTGCCGCGGGTCCGCGAATCGCAGACACCTCCAGCGTGCTCCCTCAAGCGCGCCCACCGGTGATCTCCCGGAACACTGAACCGGCGCGGACCCGCACAGCTCGGGAGCCGAGGCACGGCGGGCGCCGACTGCACGGCATCGGGCAAAGTAGGCGCCCGCGCAGATGAAGGCGGACTGCGCTACGTCTCCCGGAACAGGTCGTCAGCCGTGACCTCGGACTGCACGGCGCTGCGGTACGCGTTCCGCGCCAGGCCGTAGGTCGTGATCATCGTCCAGTGGATGGCTTTCTTGGTGCCCGTCTCCGCGACGAACGCCGTCCTCTTGCGGCGCAAGTCCTGTTCGAGGGCCTTGGCGACCGCAAACTCGTCGGTGGCGAATTTCACTTCGCAGAGGTTGATGACGTTATCAGCCCGGTCTATTACCAAGTCGATCTGGGCACCGGGTTTGACTTGCTCGCTACGCCACGCCTGCACCCGCGTGATCACTCCGAGAACGCCGAGCCTGGCCAGCACCTGCCGCTCATGCCAATGAACAACCTTCTCGAAGGCATAGCCGGACCATGCCGAGTGGCTTCCCGTGGACGCGTATTTCACCCAATAGTCCGGGTCCACGGAACCGTTCTCGATGAACGTGAAGTGGAAAAGCGTGAAGGAGTCAATCAGTTGGTACAGCGCCCCTTGGCGTTTGCGACCGAATGGCTGGTAGCTGCGGACGAACCCCGAGTCCTCCAACTCCTTCAGCACCTTCGACAACCCACCGCCAGAGGCGAGCCCCGTTTGCGCAGCGATATCATCGCGCCGCAGGCCCTGGCCTCGGCGACTCAGTGCCTCGACCACTTTCATGTGGTTGTCGGGCTGTTTGAACAAGGACGCGTACAGTTCCTCGTACTCGTGCCGCAGGGGGCCCATCCGCGAGAAGCAGAGGCGACCAATGTTCTGGGCCAGCGAGAACCGTCCGTCGAACTGGTCGAAGTAGAAAGGGATTCCGCCGAAGACCATGTAGGCCTCGACGATCTCCTTCCGTGCCATCACCACGCCTTTGGCTTCCAGGAACGCCTCGCACTCCGCGAGCGTGAAGGGCTCAAGGTGAACACGCCGCGTGACACGGTTGTGGAGACCGCCGTGGTCGGCGAAGACCTTTCGGATCAGCCACGACGTGGCCGATCCGCAAACGATCAGGAGCACGTCGTTGGTCGAGGCCCAAGCGTTCCAAAACCATTCCAATGCCGAAGTCAGGTCCGACTTGTGGGTGTCCATCCACGGCAGTTCATCCAGGAACACCACCGCCTTGTCGGCCGAAGAGCGGCCACGTGGCAAGTCGCGCAAACGGCGGAAGGCCTCGAACCAATCCTGCGGCGGAGCCGACCTAGATTCACCGGAGTCTGCCAGCGAATCCGCGAAGTTCGCCAGTTGGCGGCGCGTCCCTTCCTTGGCCAGTCCAGTGCAATAGAAGGCGAAATCATCTTGGAACAGGGTCTTGACAAGGTGGGTCTTGCCGACTCTACGACGGCCATAGACAGCGACGAAGTGCGAATTTGGCGACTCGAAGCACGCTCGGAGCGTGGCCACCTCCTCGACTCGGCCAATCAGCACGGCGCTCAACCCCTCTCATTGCTCGCCAAAACCATAGCGTGCGACAACGTTTTGGCGAGCAATCTGACTATTGCTCGCCAAAACCGGGGTTCACGACCACGTTTTGGCGGGCTTTGTTTGGAATCGGACACGTAGGGGACACCCGAACGGCGCGAACCCGTGCGCGCTAGGAGCCGGGATGCGGTGGGAACCGGTTGGGCTGCATCGGGCAAAGTGGCGTCAGCCACGGCCTGTAACGTTGGCTGTGTCCGATTGGAGGGGGGCCAAAGGTGCGCGATCCGGAGCAGGTCAGAGCCCTGCAACACTGGCAGATGGTTGAGATGTTCTATCCCCAGCTCGCGCCCAAGGTAGATGACAGCGAACATGTGTGCACTCTGGGCACCGATGTTCCTTGGCGCCTGCCCGCCTACGCGCCGGACGAATCCGGCAAATCGAAAACCGTTTTCGCCCATGACGTGTTCATCGGAGTCTTCGACCAGGAACGGGTGTTCAGCGAAATCACCAGATTCTTCCCGCCGGACCCTGACAGCGAGGACCAATATCCGGCGGGTGAGGCGGCCATGGCGTACGTGTGCGTGGACGAGCGCGGCCAGTATGTCCCCGACACATTCGCCCTATCGACCTGCGCCTGGGGAATGGGCGAATTCCTCAAAGAGGGAACCGTCTTCCCGCTGAAGAAGGCCGGCTTCGACTCCCTGGTGGCGGAACTCGCGGACGAAGTGGAGCACTGCCTTGGCGAAGGGCGGGACTGCCCTGAGGCCCCGCTCGCCCAGCCGGACTTGGAGCGGGCGCGGAGTCTGGTCGCGGAGCGGTTGAACGTGGAGAGTTGCCTCCGGCCAGACGCCTGTCGCGTCCGGACCAAGAGAATCAGCCGAAGGAATCCGGAGCACGGCGGGGAGTTCCTCAACAGCTTCTTCCTCGAGGACCTCGCCCGAGTGGAGGACAGTCTGCGACGGGGACGGGCCCGCGGCGCGCTGGGCGCCTACCTGGGGCCGGGACGGGGGGCCGCGCCGACCGATCGGGTCGATGTCAGAGATGCCCTCGGCGCCGTGTTCGACAACCTCGCCCCGGAACGGATCCCTTTGGGGCATTGGCCAGCAGCCCCTGAACAGCCCCTGGTCCTGGGTCAGCAATCGGCCGTCAACTACGCGAAAAGTGTTCTGGGGACCGGCGAGGGCGTGGTGGGCGTGAACGGACCGCCAGGCACTGGGAAGACCACGCTCTTGCGCGACCTCATAGCCGATGTCGTGGTGGAACGCGCGATCCGCCTGAGTCAATTGGCGCGACCTGGTGACGCTTTCACCAAGACCATCACCTTCAAGCGCAATGACAGAACCTTTCGAGTCCACCAATTGCGCGACGACTTGACTGGCCATGAAATAGTTGTGGCCTCGACCAACAATGGGGCGGTCGAGAACGTGGTCCTCGAAATCCCGCTCGACAAGGCCTTGGGCCCGGAATGGATCGAACGGGCCGCAGAGGTGGATTACTTCTCAGCCCTGGCCACCGCGCTGGTGACGGGGCCTGGGTCGGGACCGGGGGCGGGGCCGGGCAGAGGACCGGGGGCTGGGTCGGGCACAGGACCCGGGAAGGCCTCGACACCGGGGAAGCCGTCGGCGCCAGAGTCAGATGCAGACCCTGGGCCCGGCCGCAAAGCCTGGGCGCTCCTCGCCGCCAGGCTCGGAAACAAGAAGAACTGCGCGGACTTCACCCAATCGTTCTACTGGCCGAAAGCGGAGAACGGCGGCGTGTCGGGAATGGCGGAATTGCTCGACGCAGGTGCGCGAACCCCTAGCTGGGAGGAATCCGTCCTCAGATTCACCCGTGCGCTCGACGCGGCCAGGCAGGGCCAACAAGATCGCCAAGCGGTGTTCGCCGCCATGAGCGCGAGGCGAAGCATCCTCGCGGCGATATCCCGCACGGACGCGGATTTGGCGCGCGCGGCCGCGGAGGTCGAGCAGGCCGACCAGGCCGTGCGGGCACTCGGGTCGAAGATCGCGGCGCTCCAGGAAGACCGTCAAAGTGCTCTCGACCGAAGGACCGAGCATTCGCGGTTCCGTCCAGGATTGTGGTCGACCCTGATGACGCTGGGCCGCGCCCACGCGGAATGGCGGCGCGCGGACAGGGCGTACGCCGCCACCGTATCGGAACTGGAATCTGAGTTGGACACCGCTCGACGCAGCCAGCGCGACTGGGCCGATCACCGAGACCAGGGCGAGCCCGCGCAAGCCGTCCAACGATTGCGCGGCCAAGCCTCGCGCCTGAATGAGCGCCTGGCCGCCGGGCAAACGCTGGTGGCGAACTGGCGTTCTCACTTGGGGCCCCAGTTACCGGGCGAAGCTTGGTTCGATCCGTCCGCTCGGATATCACGGGAGCTGGGGTCGCTGTGGACCGATCCGAGTTGGAACGAGGACCGCAGCCGCCTGGCGTTGGAGGCTCTCCGGTTGCACAAGGCCTTCATCATGCACAACCACGCGAACATCAAGCGGAACCTCGCCGCCGTGCTCGACGTCATGAACGGGGCCAAGATCAGCGACGATGCCGCGCTCGCGGCCTGGCAATCATTCTTCTGCGTCGTTCCGGTCGTCTCGACGACCTTGGCATCGTTCGCGCGCCTGTTCGGCTCGGTCGGACCGGGGCAGATCGGCTGGCTCCTGTTGGACGAGGCGGGTCAGGTCGGTCCCCAGCAGGCCGTCGGCGCCATCTGGCGGTCCCGGCGCGCGGTCGTGGTGGGCGATCCGAATCAGCTGAAGCCGGTGACGTCTTTCTCCTTCAAGGCGGAGCAGGCGCTCAGGCGAGGCTTCGACATCCCGGAACGCTGGCTGACCACGCGCGCGTCCGCCCAAGAGTTAGCCGATCACGCCACCGGCTGGGGGACGGAACTAGCCGACCAAGTGACGGGCGGCACCAAATGGGTCGGCCTGCCACTCGTGGTGCACCGGCGCTGCGACGAACCGATGTTCTCCATCTCCAACATGATCGCGTATGACGGGCTGATGGTGAGCGGGACCCCGCAAGCGATGGGCGAGGGGTTCGCCAAGCGGTATCTCAGGCTTCCTCGGTCGAAATGGTTGGACGTGCCCGCCAGCGGCGTCCCGGGCGCGGGGCACTGGCTACCCGACGAGGGCAAAGAGCTCGACCGCGTCCTGGACTATCTCCTCAGTATCGATTTCGACATGCGGGAGGTGCTGGTCGTGTCGCCGTTCCGAACCGTGGCGACGCGCTTGCGGCACAAGGCGAAGACCTACCCAGGGATCACAGCGGGGACCATCCACACCGCTCAGGGCAAAGAGGGCGACATTGTCATCATCGTCCTGGGCGGCAACCCCGAGCGCCCCGGCGCGAAGCGATGGGCGGCGGCCGAGCCCAATCTGTTGAACGTGGCAGTAAGCCGCGCCAAGCGACGGCTGTACGTCATAGGCGACAGAGACAAGTGGGAGAAGCACCAGTTCTTCAGCGTTCTCGCGAGCCAGCTCGAGGCCTGGGAACGGGCGTCGAGCGACTGATCCGCCCAATTTGCGCCGCCGCTCGTGCCCGGTAGTGCGGTTTCCGAACAGCTATGCCCGATGCCGCTGGGTCGGCCGTCCGCGCCCACGCGTCTCCGGTCGTGGTCGGCCCCGCCGTCGCAGGCAAGCGGTCTGCCTCGCCGAGAAACGCAACCAATAGTTCTTCTTGAGGCTTTCTTGCAATGCTGTTCACTTGGGGCCGGGTTCCGATGGTCCGGGCGGCCAGAAAAGACAGGATCCCTGACGCTCGCGCGCGACAACCACGGATCCTGCGTTTTCGCCTGACCACCACCCGTAAGCCACATCCACAATGCACGCGGCCACGCCCCCAAGACTCAATGGCATTGGGCTTTCTGGAGGCTTTCTGGTCCCGGCCTCCGTGGGCGTCGTGTCCTAAACCACCGTGGGACACGCCTTGTCCGCTCCGGCGGTGGCTCCGGTCACCCGACGCCCGACGCCGCCCAATCGGCAACCCGTGTTTGCGCAGGTCACCCGGTCGGCGGCATCGGCATCCCTGTCGGATAGCGTGCCTAAGCCACCGTGGCGCGCCCCCGGCCCGCTCCGACGGTGGCTCCGGTCACCCGATGCCGCCCCGACCGGACGCCCGTGATCGGTCGGCGAGGCTCGATCGGCGGACCCGGACCGCGACCGTGCTCGCCATGGGCCTGGTCTCGGCCCGGCCCCGGGCGCGTGGTACGTTGGGCCGATGACCACCAGAGGCGCCGCCGGCGCGGGAGACTTCATCGCCGATGCCGTCCGGGCGGACAACGCCAAGGGCACCTTCTCCGGCCGGGTCCAGACCCGTTTCCCCCCGGAGCCGAACGGCTACCTGCACATTGGCCACGCCAAGGCGATCAGCGCGGACTTCGGCGTCGCCGAGCAGTTCGACGGAATTTGCAACCTGCGTTTCGATGACACCAACCCGGACACCGAGGATTCCGAGTACATCCAATCGATCCTGGAGGATATCGCGTGGCTGGGTTTCACACCGGCCAACGTCTTCTACGCGTCCGACTACTTTGACCAGCTCTATCTGTGGGCCGAGGACTTGATCACGGCTGGCCTGGCCTACGTGGATGAACAGGACGGCGAGACCATCTCCGCCCAGCGCGGACGTTTCGGCCGCCCCGGGGTTGACAGCCCCTACCGTGACCGGCCCCGCGATCAGTCGCTCGACCTGCTCCGGCGCATGCGGGCCGGCGAATTCGCGGACGGTGCCATGGTTCTGCGCGCCAAGATCGACATGCAGGCCGACAACATGCAGTTGCGCGACCCGGTGATGTACCGGATCAGGCGCGGCCACCATTTCCGCACCGGGGACCAGTGGGTCATCTACCCGATGTACGACTGGGCCCACGGGCAGTCCGATGCCGTCGAAGGGGTGACCCACTCGATGTGCACGTTGGAGTTCGAGGATCACCGTCCGCTCTACGACTGGTACTTGAGCCACCTGGAACTGCCCTTTGACCAGCCGCGGCAATACGAGTTCGCCCGTTTGGAGCTGACCCACACCGTCACTTCAAAGCGGCGCCTGGCCCAATTGGTGGCCGAGGGCGTGGTGGACGGTTGGGACGATCCGCGAATGCCAACCTTGCGGGGTCTGCGGCGGCGCGGCTACCCGGCGGCCGCCGTCAGGAGCTTCTGCGCCTCGATCGGGGTGTCGAAGACCAACTCCCGGCACGCGATCGAGGAGCTGGAGCACCATGTGCGGGTCGAACTCAACCGCGTGGCGCTCCGCCGCATGGCTGTGCTGCGGCCGTTGCGCCTGGTGATCGACAACTGGCCGTCCAACCCCGACGGCACGCCCGTGGTCGATTGGGTGGAGGTGGCCAACAATCCTGAGAACCCGGACGATGGCGTGCGCCGCGTGCCGTTCTCCGGCACGCTCTTCATTGAGCAAGATGATTTCCGGGAGGAGGCGCCCCCCAAGTACTACCGGCTCACTCCGGGGCGCGAGGTGCGCCTGCGGGGCGCCTACCTGGTGCGGGCGACTGACGAAGTGGTCAAGGACCAGGCCGGGCGGGTAATGGAGGTTCACGCCACCTACGACCCGGCGACTCGGTCCGGCCGGGCACCGGATGGCCGCAAGGTCAAGTCCACCCTGCATTGGGTCTCGGCGGCCCATGCGGTGGACGCCAGGGTCAATTTGTACAAGCATTTGTTCGCCGCCGAGGTGCCGGGGCAGGCCACCGGGGATCCTCTCGATGACATCGATCCCGGCTCCCGGGAGACTCTGACCGGCTGCAAGGTCGAGCCCGCCTTGAAGGACGACCGCCCCGGCGCGACCGTCCAGTTCGAGCGCTTGGGCTACTTCGCGCCCGACCCCCACGAGCCGATGGTCTTCCACCGGACTGTCGGGTTGAGGGACGAATGGGCCAAGCTCCAGGCGCGCCAAGGCCTGTCCAGTTAGGCGCGTCCGCGGACGTTGGCGCGCACCGCCTGGCGCCGGGGCGGTGGTTTCCGGACAGCGATGTCCGATGCCGCCTGGCCGTCCGCCCGCGTTCGAGCGCCTGCGGTTGGGGCCGGTCCCGGCGTCCCTTGAATCGAAGCCTCCCCCGTCGGGATGCCCAGCCGTAGTGTCCCTGAGCCACCGTGGCGCGCGGCTTGTCCGCTCCGGCGGTGGCTCCGGTCACCCGACGCCCGATGCCGCCCGCTCGGCGACCCGTGTTGGCGCAGGTCACCGGGTTGGCGGCATCGGCACCCCTTTCCCGTCGTGTCCCCAAACCACCGTGGGAGGCGCCTTGTCCGCTCCGGCGGTGGCTCCGGTCAACGGAAGCGGACGCCGGGTTGCCGTTCCCCGGCCTCGACGCGCTCGCGGCGTCGGGGGCAGCGCGGAAGGGCACACCCCCGCCGACTCCATCGAGCAATCCGAGCCTGAACCGTCAGTCGTCGCGTGCGTCGTCTTCTCGGCTGGCGCCCGGGTCCGTTGAGACCGCGAAGTCCTCGGACTTGAAATTGGCGTAGTAGCGCCCGGAGGTCGCCGTGAACCGCAGGACGCAATAGTCCGGGTCGGACACGCCGCCGGGGTAGTACATGGTGTCGCCGTCCCGCCAGATCAACTCCTTGCTCGCCGGGTAGGTGAGCACCTCCATCGCTCCCCTCAGCATCACTCCCCTGAAGAACCGCTTGTCATAGAAATAGATGCTGGCTCTCGGGTTCGCCCGGTACTGGGCGACCCGCATGGAGGACGTGTTGGTGGTGAAGTAGAACGTCTCGATGCCTTCGCGCCTCCGAGGCGAGAGCATCGCCTTCATGTTCGGATACCCGTCCAAGTCCACGGAAGCGACGAACGCCACGCTCTGTTTGTCGATCAGGTTGCCGATAGTCTGCTCCGGGTTCCTCATCATGGTGTTGTTCCTTTCTCGGCGCCGGACGGCGCTCCCGCCGCGCTGTCACCCGGCCCTCAGGCCGCTCGTGCCACTACCTTATCCATGGGCGACCATCCCCGAGGTGGGCCCGCCCGGCGCCGACGCTCGCGAGGATCGCGTTCGCTATCGACCGTACGACCTGGGCGGCTCGATGACCATGGACAGCCGCTGCCAAACCGACCCGGACGGCATCGTCCCCTCCACCCCGACGTCGGCGACGGTCGACTGCAAGGACGGGATCTGGCTGATACTGGCTGGTGTCAGCCCGGCGCGGCGGCCACGGCGTCCATCGCTTGGAACAGCGGCTCCAGCCGTTCGGCGCCCAACTCCACAGTTTGGAGAACAACCGCCTGACGAACGAGCGGAAGTCGGAGCCGTCCTTCGCGACGTTCAGATGCCCGAACGCCAGCGCCGCAGCAGGTTGTAGCCCACCATCGCCATGGCCAAGCCCAGGCCGGCCGGCTTGGCTTAGTTCAGGCGCCGCCAGCATCCCTTCGACTCGCCCGGGAGAATCTCCTCGATGGCGCATACTTCGTCTTCTGTCCCATCGTCGCGGACCGCCACATCGAAGAGCGCGACCGGGCCGGTGTTCTTCACGGTGTAGGTGAGGTAGACCGGCTCGTCCTCTGAGACGTGCGAACCCGCCTCGATCTCATCGCCGGCGTCCACGCTGTCCATGATCTCCTCGTAGGAGTCGGCGTCCGAGGGCACGCCGGTCCACCCCTGGACCGTCAGGTCCAGCTGCGGCTCGTTGCAGCGCGCCGGGATGTCCACCTCCACGGTCCGCGAGAACTGCGAGCTCGCGGCCTGGCCCTTCCATGCCGGCGCCTGGGTCTGGACGCGGATGTAGCCCTTTCCGACCGGCAGGTCGGCGACGCTTAGGACGGGGACGGTCTCAGTGCCCGGCGACGGGTCGTCGACCTCGTGGACGCGGGGCATCGGGAGCGACGTCTCCACGAGGTTCCCGCCTGGCTGCTCCGCGACCGTCCGGTCCCGGACCTCCGGGAGGTTCCCCAGGTAGGCCTCGGCCGTGCGCTCGCCGGTGTAGTAGACGTCGACCGCGACCGGGTTCTCGGGCTGGGACCACTCGGAGCCGGTGGCCTGCACGCCCGGGCGGTCCAGCGAGACTTCCAGCGTGCACTGCTGTGTGACCACGGCCTGGGTGGGATACCACGTGAGAACACGCCCGTTGGCGGTCTTGTCGTAGTTCAGCACCATGGGAGGCGTCGGGTCGGCGTCGCCGCCGCCGATCGTCTCCTCCAGGGCGGCGCGGTCCGCCCCGCCCGGCCTGGACACGCTTTGGGCCCCGAAGGTGTTCCGTCGCACCGTGACGGCGGCGGTACGGTTGAGGACAATGGCCGCGCCCAGGAATCCGTCGAAGTCGTTGTCTTCGATGAACAGCCCCGAAGAGGCGGTATCCGGGTAGGCGACCTGGTTGGAGTCGTAAGCGCCGTACCAACGGATCGCGGTCTTCTGGACGGTGGAGCCCCGGTCGTCGAACACGTTCTCCTTGATGAAGCTGGGGGTGCCTGTATTCGTGACGAAGTTGACGTCGCCGAGCTTCACGTCGCGGGGCAGGAGGATGGCCGCGTCGTCGGCGGCCGCGCCGGTGTCGATGTTCTCGAAGCGGTTGCCCCGGATGTCGAACGTGGACCCGGCGGCCGCCAGACCCAGGTTGATGGCCTGGGATGTCGCGGGGAAGTTCTTGAACGTGGAGTTCAGGATCTTCAGGTTGACGAGCTTGGGGCCCCTGGTGAGGCCGGAGCCGGCGCTGGCGGCGATGCCGCCGTCCGGGCAGCCCTCGGTGCTCGCGGCCGTGCAGGTCTTGCCGCTGGGCAGTGTGTTGTCGAAGACGACATCGGAGATCGTCAGGTTCTCGATGGGGGCCGAACCGGACTCGGAGGCGAGGCGGATCATCCCGGCCCCCGTGTCTGCGGCCGGCTTGGGCATGCTGCCTAGAGTGACGTCCTTGATAGTGATGTTGTTCGCCCCGGGCCGCACCCGGATCGCCCCGTTCTGGTAGGTGTTGGGCGGGTCCTTCAGGCTCCCGCCCGTCAGGGACGAGCCGTCAGAATCAGGGCCGAACACGATCGAGGTCCCGGTGGAGTAGATGTCCGTGAAGTTCTCCAGCTTGACGCCCTTGGCGTTGACGTAGAAGGCCGCCGCAGGGCGGGTCTCCGAGGTCATGGTCCCCGAAGGATAGACCCAGAGGTTGTTGCCGAGGTCGATCGTCATGGCACGCTTGATGTGGAAGTAGGCGCCGCCGCTGTTCCCGCTGCCCACGGAAGAAGTGGTCATGTACGCATCGGACGCCGATGTGATCGGCATGTCCATGCCGGCCCGCAGGTTCTTCTCGACCGTGATCACAACCTCTATGTTGCTGCTGGTCTCGTTGCCCTGCTCTATGGCCGCGCGCAGCGTGCAGCTCGAGGTGGACTTGGCTTCGCAAATGTTGTCGTCGGTGTCCCTGTCGGCCGTGCCGTTGGTGCCAGTCCTGATATCGTCCACCACGAACGTCCTCACGGTGGCGCCCCTGGCGGGCGGCAAACCGAACGGCGAGGCCACGCCCAGGCTCAAAACGGTCGCGGCGACCAACGCGAAGACCGCGAGGCCCGCGTAGCGGAGGAACCGCCATCCGGCGCGGGGACGCAGGCCGGGGCCGGGGAGAAGCGGGGAGTTTGTCACGTTGACGGTAACGCCCGCCAGCGGTGCGTTATTCCCGCCAGGCGGCGCCGGGGCGAAGGATCAGCGGAGGCGCCGCGAGCAGCCGGCCTCTCCGCCCCGCGGGATCTCCTGGATTGGGCCGGGTTCTATCGAAAGGCATGCCGAAGAACACCTCCTCGGGGAGGCCGTCGAATATGGGGCCCCCAGGCGGACGAACCCCAGCCGCCGATAGTAGGACGGGTGGCCGACGAGGACGCATCCGCCGGTGCGGCGGGATCAGGCTGCGGGAAGCTCGACCTCGAACTCGGCAGCCGGGAGGGTGTTCCCCGTCGCGTCCACGGCGCCGTCCTTGCGGGGCAACACCAACCGGAACGGGGCCGCGCCGTCCGCGGGCCCCACCCGCCAGGCGAGCCAGCCGGTGGACGTGCCGCCGCTGGCGGTGGTCTGCACCGGGGGGTACTCCTGCGCCAAGTAGTCATACAGAATGGACGAGGCGCTGTCCGCGCCGTATGCCCCTTCGGCGCCCGTGCCGAAGAGCTTCACGTCGCCGTCCGCCAAGCCGTTCTGGAACTCCGGTTCGGCGGCCACCGAGAACTCCACCCGCGCCAGCAACAACGATGAACCCTCCGCTGTCGCAGCGAACTCCGCCGCCCAGCCTTCGGGCATGGGCACGGACGGGATATAGGAGATCACCTTGACGGAGTTGCCCGTCTCCGGATCCTCCAACACCAGGTCGACCGCGATTTCGCCGTCCTTCAAGGCCTCGATTTCGGGGGCTTCGCTGGGCTCCACGCTGGGTTCCGCGGGAGCGGGCGGCGTGGGCGATTCAACGGTCGGGGTCTGCTCGGCGGTTTGTTCGGCGGCGTCTGGATCGCCTGCGCAGCCCGCCGCCAACATGGCGGCGCAGGCGGCAGCGACGACAGCTACAATCTTGCGCATAATGGTCTCTCTCGGGGGGACGGGGCAGTTCTGGGAGACTGCGATCACTTGCGATTACGGCGGTAATTCTACGTTATCGCGCGGATCCAGGCCAATCGACCCGGCCCAGCTGACCTCAACCGAGCGCTATTGGCCTCTCACGCCAGGACGTTGGTCATGGTCTGGGCCAGCACCCGATGTGGCGCCCATGGCCGCGGGTAGGCTGGGTGCATGGAGTCTGTCGACGGCCGCCAGCCACCTGTGCCGCCGCCCCCGGACCCCGCGCTGGCGTACAGGTTCGCGGCGCAGGCCCCCACCCCCGCAAGGCCGCCGCGTGGTCGCCCCGCGCGCAAGAAGACTGCGATGATCGCGCTGGCCGCAGCGGTGAGCGCCATCGCGGTCGGCGGCGCGATCTGGTTCGGGGTGTCGCGTTTCCAAGGCGAGGACCCGGACGTCGGCGCCACGTCACCAAACTCCGACCAGCCCGCCAGTCCTTCGCGTTCGCCCCAGTCGGCCGGATCCGCCGGGCCGCCGGCCCCGGGCGCGGCGCCGGTCGAATTGGTCCTCGGCCCGGAGATCGACCCCAAAGCCGCCATGGCGGGCGGCTTTGACCAGTTCTTCTTCAACCCACTCGACACGGAGACGGTCGCGGTCTTGGGGATAGCGCAGAATCCGGAGCGTTCGCCAGCGCTGGCCCTCGCCGCGTTCGACCTGGGCACCGGCGGACTCAAGTAGCAGACGGACCTGCACCGGGTGGCCTCGGAAGCGGGCTGGGCGCAGGCGGATTCGGTCGATTGGGCAGCGGTCTGGCCGGACCGGCGCGGCAACGCACTGGTCGATTTGTCTTCGCTCGACGACTCCAGCGGCTCACTTCTGGTCACGATCGATGCCGATGGCGCCGTGGCCTCCCACAGCGAGTTGGTCGGCAGCGTCATGGGATGCCAAAACGGCATCGTGATCGTGGACAACCGCGCGAGCGACGCGATAGAGGCCTGGCCCACCGCTGACCTCGGGAAGCCGGCCTGGGCCACGGCGAACACCAAGGGGTATTCGGTTCGGATCGGGCCGGTCTACAACCAGACGAGTGGGGTGTTCTGGGCTTGGACCGAAGACGGCTACGTGGACACCGAGACGGGGGAACCGGTCGGATTCGCTTGGAACGCCGAATCTGAGCTGACCCTGCGCGAGTTTGCCACTGTCGGCGACGAGATGGCCCAGCTGGGCTTGGACCTGCAAGACGGCGGCCTGGCACGGTTCGACCCTTCGGGCGCGGAGATCTGGGCCGCGAGCCTCTTTGACCAGCCGGTTTTCTGGAGGATGGTCCATGCGCCCGGGGTGGTGTTGGTCCAGGAGGACGGGTGGGACGCGGACGAGGCCCAGAACGTTGTCGCACTCGACATCAACAGCGGCGCCAGGCTCTGGACCGCCGAATGCGGCGAGGTCCTCGCGGACATTTCCAACCCGGACCCAGACGAGAGGACCGGCGACACCGTGGGCGACGTGGCGCTGGCATACGCCGCGCCGGGCGACCAGTCTCATCTGGTCGCCTTTCGCGCCCGTGACGGCGAAGTGCTGTTCCGGCTGGAATGCGAGGCGCGCTGCGAGTTGCTGGCGCAGGGTCCCGGGTCTGCCTACATCGGGAGCCAAACCGGGGCCGGCTACTCGATCCGGGCGATATCGCTGACGGACGGGCAGGAGTATTGGAACGCGACGACGGGGGATTCGGTGGGCGTCGGACCGCCCAGACACCACGGCCTCCCGCTGTGGGTGGAACTGTGGCCCGGCGGCGCCGACCACCCGGTCATCCGCCCGTTGATAGCCGGTTGACCGGTCGGCCTGCGGGCCCGCGCCCTGCAGGACGGGCTGGGAGACGGGGATCGGGTTTGCGACTCGCCTGAACAGGGTGCCGATGCCGTGGTGGCAGGACCCCGTCCGCGCACGGGTCTCACAGGGGCCCGGCAGGCATCCGATCACTCGGTCCAGTTTCGGATCGCAGGTTGGACGGCCGCGCCACTCTCGGGATTGTTTGTTCGCGGCGCCCCGCCTGTTGTCGCGGCGGGGCGATCCTTCGGTCGGCGTCCAGTTCGCGGGGGCTCTGAGGAGCGAAAACCCGGCTCATTCGGCATCGTTCCGGCCCATCACCTACGCATCTAGCCTGGTAGCCTGGTGCTGAATGGCAGATTTGAGACGGGCAGGGTCCGCCGGAGGGCGGCGAACGGGAAACCACCAAGGGACAGACGCATTGATGCGGCATCCCGGCGAAGGAGGGGCAGAACGGTGACAACAAGCGCGAAACTCCCTGTGAGGGTGATGCTGGCGGTGGTCATGGCTTTGGGACTGGCCATTAGTTTGGGCGGGTGCGCATCCGGGGAGGAGGCCACGATCGTCAGCGTCTACCAGCCGCTCGCGTCTGGCACCATTCACACCTGGATCCAGGCCGAGCTGCCCGACGGCACCACTGTCGATGTCCAGCTTCCAGACGACGACGACTTGTGGGACAAGGCGCGAGACGGACAAGGGAAAACCGTGTATGTGAAGGCGTCTGGCGACGATTGGGAATTCGTCAAGCTCGGCTGGTGACCGCGCGGCATCGGAATTTGCCAGACGTGGAAATGCGGCTCGGGTACTCCGAATACCGGTCGACAACCCTGGAGTCGAACGCGACCCGCCAGGCCGCGAATTCCCAGAAGGGCTCATAGGCAATGATTCCTCCAACTTCTCGGGCGCCTGTTGTCTGCCCTCCATTGTGTCCGTTCGGCTAGCCGCGCCGCTCGGCGTCCTTCTCCATGAGCCAGACACCCCGCCGAGCCGATCCCACGCGGCGGATAAGGCCCGACTCACGGAACCTCTGGATCTCTCGCGCGATGGTCTGTCTCGGCACGGACAGGGTACTTGACAGCCCGTCATAAGTCAGGGTGCCGTCTTGAGCCAGAGCTCCAAGTACCCGCGATGTCACGCCAGTGTAGGCGCCAGTGCAACTTTCAGTGCCAACAGTGCCAGATGGCATTGAATGGCCTTCATCAAGAGAGATGCTGAACGGGAAGGTCACGTTCACCTCCCGCGGCCGGGCCTTGAAGACGGGGATCGGCTTGGGCACGTGCTTCGCCAACAGGTCGTCGACGCTCCAACCGGGCGGCAGCCGGCCGTCGCTGTACATGATGAGCTCGTTCGGGAAACACCTTGATCTGGATCGGCACGCCGCTCGAATACTGGCGGTGGACGATGCCGTTGATCACCGCCTCCCTGATGGCGGCCTTTGCCACGGGAAAGGTCTCGATCCGCTGGATGCCCCGGTAACTGAGCATCCCCTTGAAGTACTTGTCATAGCCGGTGAACCACCGCTCCGGATCTTCGCGGAACAGCAGAAAGGCAGCCCGCTTCAGGAAGTTGCCCTCCGCCAACCGGAGGCTGTCGATCAACTCCGCGTCGCCTATCTCCAAGTCCCCGGCAGTCAACCGGTCGCTGGAAATCGCCTCGCGCCGGAAGTCCCGGAAAGTCACCAGGTCGAGGTCGGGCACCCCGGCATGCGGCACCAGAACACCGTCCCAGGTCTTGCCCTCGTTGCGGAGCATGAAGTCGTCCAAGGCGTTGCCGGTCAACTCTCAGGCGGTAGCCCGCGACCGGTAGTAGCACTTGCCGTGGTAGCTGATCGGGGACGTGTTGACCGCGATGACCAGTACCGCAAGCCGTCCTCGCCCCTCAGGTCCACGTCCACGATGATCGCCATGGTGCTGGTGACCTTGTTGGGAATCTCGGTCAATAGGATGCGGGCGGCGGCCGTCCGACAACCTTGCCGCTGGCGATCAGAGTTTCGAGCTCAGGCAGCACGAACGACGGCATCGGCACTTCCGGAAGCGGTGGCTTTTGGTGCCGTCGGCGAAGTGTCGGACCCAACTGACAAGATGGGGTCCATGCAGAAACCGGAGGGCGAGGTCACGCCGCGTCAACGCGCCGTGCTGAGTCCGCCGGATGCGCGCTGCCAACTCCAGACCGTAGAGGTCGGCCCCGCCGGAGAAGCCATCGCTCTTTGGGCCAACGGGAGTGTCTTCGAGACCAAGACCGGTCACTGCCATGTCTCGGAGTCTTGTGGACACTTCTGTCTCGGAGTCTTGTGGACGTTTGTGTCTCGGGAACTTGTGTGCGTTGGTGTCTCAGGGGACGGGCGGGTTTCAGCCGCAGTAGATGC
>JAISCU010000165.1 GCA_031265345.1 Bifidobacteriaceae bacterium | reverse complement strand
GTCGCTGTTATTCCATTTGCTGCACGATGCCGCGCGGTCGGCCTGAGCAGGGCGACGTTGGGGACGCCCTGCTCGGGGTCCCTGCAATAGATCCGAAGCGGAGCTCGGATCTGTTGCGGGACGCTAATCGATGTTGGGCGTCGTCTTGTTGACCTGCATCAGGAACTCGGCGTTCGAGGACGTCTTCCGCATCCGCTCCAGCAACAACTCGATGCCCTGCTGGATGTCGAGCGCGCCCAGGACCCGCCGGAGCTTCCAGTTGATCTTGAGCTCGTCGGCGCCCATCAGCCATTCCTCGCGCCGCGTGCCCGAGGCGTTGGCGTCGATGGCCGGGAAGATGCGCTTCTCCGACAGCCCGCGGGAGAGCCTGAGCTCCATGTTGCCGGTGCCCTTGAACTCCTCGAAGATGACCTCGTCCATCTTCGAGCCGGTCTCCACCAGGGCGGTCGCCAGGATCGTCAACGAGCCGCCGCCCTCGATGTTGCGGGCGGCGCCGAAGAACTTCTTCGGCGGGTACAGGGCCGACGAGTCGACGCCGCCGGACAGGATCCGTCCCGAGGCGGGCGCGGCCAGGTTGTAGGCCCGGCCCAGCCGGGTGATGCCGTCGAGGAGGATGACCACGTCGTGGCCCAGCTCCACCAGGCGCTTGGCGCGCTCGATGGCCAGTTCCGCGACGATCGTGTGGTCGTTCGGCGGCCGGTCGAAGGTCGAGGAGATGACCTCTCCCTTGACCGAGCGCTCGAAGTCGGTGACCTCCTCCGGGCGTTCGTCGACCAACACCACCATCAGATGCACTTCCGGGTTGTTGATGGCGATGGCGTTGGCGATGGCCTGCATGATCATGGTCTTGCCCGCCTTAGGCGGCGACACGATCAATCCGCGTTGGCCCTTGCCGATGGGGCTGATCAGGTCGATCACGCGGGTCGTCAGATTCTCCTGCGCCGTCTCCAGCTTCAGGCGCTCCTGCGGGTACAGCGGCGTGAGCGACGCGAACTCCGGCCGTTTGCGGGCCTCGTCCGGGCTCATGCCGTTCACCGTGTCGAGCCGGACCAACGCCTTGAACTTCTGCTGGCGTCCCTGCGACTCGCCCTCGCGCGGCTGACGGACCGCGCCGACAATGGCGTCGCCCTCGCGCAGCGCGGCCTTGCGCACCTGCCCGAGCGAGACGTAAACGTCGTTGTTGCCCGGCAGGTAGCCTGAGGTCCGCACGAAGGCGTAGTTGTCCATGATGTCGAGGATGCCCGCGACCGGGACCAGGACGTCGTCATCGCGCAGTTCGACCTCGTCGAGGGAGGCGACGTCGCGCTGGCGTTGCTTCCGGTCGCGGTAGCGGTCGCGCCGACCCCGCCGACGGCCGCCGCGGTCGTCGTCGTCGTTGAAGTTCCGTTGGGTCTGCTGCTGCTGGCGGTCGCCGCCTTGGTGGCCCTGGCCACTGCCTTGACGGTCGTTGGTCCGTCCGCCCTGACGCTCTGACCGCTGCCCACCGGACTGGTCGCCGCCTTGACGACGTTCGCCACCGGGCTCGGCGCCTGAGGCCGGCTCTTGGGAATCGCCGCCGGTCGGCGCGCCGGCCGGGGCCCCGGCCCTTCGGTTGCGGCGCTGGCTGGTCGCCTCGAGATCGGCTTTGACCAGGGTGACCGCTTCAGCTGCGCGGGCCGCCCGGTCGTCACGCGACTCGTTGGCCGGACCCTTGCGGGCGGCGGCCTCGTGGGGCTCCGGGGAAGCCGGGCGGTCGGCATCGTGCGTCTTGGAAGCTTTGGAAGCCTTGGCGGCCTTGGGCGCTATCTCGACGCTGGGCGTGGCCGAAGCGACCGGCTCAGCCTTCTTGTGTGAAGCGCTGGCTTTCGGGTTTGAGGTGGCGGGTTTGGTGGCTTTGTTGCCTCCGATGGCGGTGACCAGGTCGGCTTTGCGCATGCGGGAGGTAACTTTGATACCCATCGTCCCCGCCAGCGCCTGGAGCTCTGCTAGTCGCATCGAGCCAAGGGGCTTATCGGTTGTGGTTGTCACTAATGAACCTTTGTCTATTGGCTAACGGATCGGCGGGCACGCACAGGGGCGCTGCCAGCCAAGATCCAGGATTGAGCGGCCTGCGCCGTGCGCTACATCGACGGCTATCCGCACGCTCGTTGAATATGGTAGCACTAGTGCCGCCGATCCGTCGCGCGTGGCTGGCGGGCCAGGTGGGCGGGGGTGGCGTCTGTCCCTCGACTAGATGATTGATTCCAAGGGGTTCAGTGGTCGTAGGCGGTCAGTGAGCGGAGCACGGGGGCGCCGCAGAGCTCGTTGAACCAGACCACCGCGTTGAGGGCCAGGACCCGTTGGGCGATCCGGGCGCACACCCCGGCGACGGTGCGCCCCCCGTGCGCTTCGAGGCTGAGTTGCGCCTTGAAGGTGTCGTTGATCGACTCGATGACCTGCCGCAACGGTTTGAAGTAGCGGGCGCCGGGCCTGGGCGCCTCGCCCTTGCGGGCCTTGCGCAGCAGCACCAGGCCCTCCGATTCCAGGTCCGCCTCGAACCCTTTGCCGTAGTAAGCCTTGTCCGCGATGATCGTCTGCCCCGGCCTCCGCTCCAGGCCCGACAGGATCCAGCACAACGCTTCGCGCTCGTCGCCCTTCGCGCCGCCCAGCGCGAACCCGACCACCAGCCCGGACAAGGTGCACACCAGGTGGAGGCGCAGCCCCCAGAAGTACCGCGTGTGGGACGCGCAGTACCCGTACTCGGCCCACCCGGCCACCTCGGACCGCTTGGCGGTCTCCCGCGACCGGCCGCACTCGACCGGGGTGGAGTCGACCACCCACACCCCGTCCGACCACTGGTCCGTCGAGGCGGCCAGGACCTGGCCGACCCACACCAGCGCCCCGGCCAGCTTGCGGAGCCGCTTGTCGTGGCCCGGCTGGTTCGGGACGCGAGGGAACCAGCAGGCCAGATGCAGTTTCACGTACCTCATCCAACGCCGCTCGTCGGGGTATCCGATGATCACCTGGAGGACTGAGGGTGACCCCTTAACCGGGACACTCTGGTTAGTTGGTTTCGGCTTTCTCGAGCAGCCGACGCTCATAGGTTGGCGGGGAGACGTACCCGATCTTGGAATGCCGCCTCCGCGCGTTGTAGAACGAGTCGATCCACACGTACACGCCCCGCCTGGCCTGCGCGACCGTTCGGAACACGTGGCGTCCGTAGTAC
>JAISCU010000139.1 GCA_031265345.1 Bifidobacteriaceae bacterium | reverse complement strand
GGCCTTGACGACGGGCAGGCCCGAGCGGCGGCAGCGGTGGCGTCCGCCGACCGCCTGGTGGTTGTGGAGGGCGCGGCAGGATCAGGCAAAACCTCGATGCTTGGCGTAGCGCTCGCCGCCTTGCAGGTAGCGCCCGGAGTCGCGCGCGACCCCGGAACCGGCGCGGCCCGCGTGGTCGCGCCGACCCGCCGCGCCGCCCAAGTCGCCCAGGAGGAACTGGGCGTGCCCGCAACCTCTGTGGCGGCCTTGGTCCACGCGCACGGCTGGCGGTGGAACAACGACGGAGTGTGGACCAGGCTCAACATCGGGGAAACCGACCCGGACACAGGCCGCGCTCATACCGGGCCGCCCGCGTGGTCGCGGCTGGCGCCGGGTGAGCGGGTGATCGTGGACGAGGCCGGGATGCTCGACCAGAACACCGCCATCGCCCTTTTGACTGCTGTCACCGAGGCTGGGGCGGCTGTCGCGCTGGTCGGCGACCGGGCGCAACTCCCCGCGGTTGGCAGGGGCGGTGTGCTGGACATGGCGGCAAGCGTGCGCGGACGGACCTTCGACATGGCCGAAGTCCACCGTTTCGCCAGCCCGGACTACGCCGCGCTCACACTGGCGATCCGCGGCCGGGACGACCCAGGCCAGGTGTTCGACCAGTTGGCCGCGCTCGGCTTGGTGCGGCTGCACGCCAGCGACGACGCAATGCGCGAGCACATCGCGGAAGCCAGGCGCGACGGCGAGGCGGTGACCGTGGCCACCAACCAAGAGGCCGCCGACTTCAACGAGCGGGTCCGCGCCCGCCGGGCCGCCTCCGGCCTGGTTGACGACACCGCGACTGTGACCGGGAGCGACGGCCTGCCCATCGGGGCGGGCGACCTGATCCAAACCCGGCGCAACGACAACCATTTGGGTGTCGCGAACCGGCAGACCTGGACCGTGCAGCGCGTCCAAGACGGCGAGATATGGGTCCGCGAGGCCGGGACAGCCCGAAGAACCCCGCGCTTGGTGCGGCTGCCCGCCGAGTACGTGGGCGAGCACGCGCACCTGTCGTACGCGGCCACCGCCTACGGCGTCCAAGGCGCGACCGTGCCCGCTTCCCACACCGTCTTGAGCGACAGCCTCAGCGCCGCCGGGTTGTATGTCGGCATGACCCGAGGCCGCGCTGCGAATCTCCTGCACGTCGTCGCTGAGAACCTGGGGGGCGCCCGCGCCCAGTTCACCGACGCGATGGCCCGCGACCGCGCCGACCGGGGATTGGATGCCGCCACACGCCAGGCCGTCGAGGACGTGACCGGGCTCGTCGCGGACGGCCCCGCCGCCATCGTCAACGCCGAGAAAGCACGCCTCGCCGGGCTGATCGCCAAGGCCGAGGCCAACGCGGAACGGTGGCAGCAAGGAGCCGACGCCTTGGACCGCCAACAGCGCCGGCACCAGCAGGCCCGCGACCAGCAACAAGGCGCTGTGGACACAGCGCAAGCCCGCTGGGAGCAGACCCGGACCGCCGCAGTCGCCGCGCTCGCAGCCGACGCCGCCGCGGACGCCGAAACGCTCGCCGCCGCGCGTGACGAGATGCGGGCCGCCGCCGAGGACGCGCGCCGCGCCAGCCCGCTCACGCGCAGAACCGCCCGACGCGCCGCTGACGGGGCGCAAGCCGCCTGCCAAGACGCCGAGGACAGAACACGGCGGCGCTGGCACGCTGTCCCGTCCGATTGGGACGCCCGGACGTGGGTTGAGACCGTCGCCGCGCGAACCGCCGACACCACCCCCGAAGTCGCCGCCGCCAGACAAGCCGCCGACCAGGCGGAAACCGACCTGCGAGCGCTGACCCAGCGGCAGCAAACCGAGCGGCAGCACGCCCTCGCCCGCGCCCACAGGCAGTCCGCCCGGCGCCGCGCCCCCAACCGCACCGCCGCGCAACAGGCCCACCGCTGGCGCGCGCGGGCCGACGCCGCCCGCGCCGAACTCGCCCGGCTCGAAACCATGCCGCCACGGGAAGCCGCCCAACGCATCAGGCGCAACCAGGCGGCGTGGGCAGCGCAACAGGCGGCAGCGGAAACCGAGGCACAGCGCGCAGCGGAACAAGCAGCCGCCCAACAACGCGCCTTCCAAGCCGCGACATCGCCGATCCACCGCCCGCCAGGACTCGGCCTATGAGCGGCGCGCCCCGCCGAGCAGCACCGCGAACGCGGTGCCAGCTATTCCACAGCCACCAGCCTTGACCGCTGACGATGGCGCAAACCTCGCACACCGCGACACCACAAGACCGGCTAAGCTGGCAGCACAACCAACGCAGAATCAGGCGCAGGTACGTTTACGCGCCAACGGCACCCCTTTGACGCGATACTACGCGCAGGCGGGTTGCCCGCCTGGGCGCTGGGCGGGCTCGGGGTTGCAATCGCTGCAACAGGATGGCCTGCAATCTGGGCGGATGCAATCCGGGGGGTTGCAGCCTGGGGGGTTGCGGCCGGGCGACGTGGTGACGGAGGCGCAGTTGCAGGCGCTGATCGGGGAGGGCCGCAGCCCCCTGACGGGCGTGCAGTTGGGTCGTGCGTACCAGCGCTGCCGGGGCGTCCGGGAGCGGGCGGCGGCGAGGGTGGCGGCGTTGGACCGGGGGATGGGCGACGTGGACCGGGCGGCCGCCGTCCAGCGGATCGAGGCGGAGGAGCGGGACCGGGGCGCCCGGCGGGCGGTCGCGGGCTACGACTTCACGTTCTCGGTGCCCAAGTCGGTGAGCGTGTTGTGGGGGGTGGCGGACGCGGGGTTGCAGGAGCTGATCGTCCGCGCTCATCACCAGGCGGTCGGCGAGGTGTTGGGGTTCATGGAGCGGGAGGTGGTGGTGACGCGGGTGGCCGGGTCCACGAGGGACGGCCCGGTGGCGCAGGCACCGGTGGAAGGGGTTCTGGCGGCGGTGTTCGACCATTGGGACTCCCGCGCCGGGGATCCCCAGCTTCACACGCACTGTGTGCTGGCGAACCGGGTGCGGACGGTGGCGGACGGGTTGTGGCGGGCGGTGGACGGCCGGCCGGTGTTCGCGGCGACGGTGGCGTTGAGCGAGCTTTACAACGCGGTGTTGGCGGACCAGCTGTCCCGGGTTGTGGGGGTGGAGTGGGAGGCGCGCGACCGGGGCCGGGACCGGAGCCCGGCGTGGGAGATCCGGGGCGTCGGCGAAGAACTCGTCAGGGAGTTCTCGTCCCGGTCGGCGGACATCGAGGAGGAGACCGCCCGCCTTGCCGCCCGCTACCGGGCGGAGCACGGCCGGGAGCCGTCCAGGCGGACGGTGATCCGGCTGCGGCAGCAGGCCACGCTGGCGACCCGGCAGGACAAACAACTCCGCTCCCTGGCCGAGTCGACCCAGGAGTGGCGGCGCCGGGCCGCCGGGATCCTCGGCGCCGACGCCGCCTTGTGGGCCGGGAGCGTGGCCGGGGCCGAGGAGCCGCTGCTGCTCCGCGCGGACGACATCCCCCTGGACGTGGTCGAAGCCCTCGGCCGGGAGGTGATGGGCCGGGTGGGTGAGAAGCGGTCGACTTGGACGAGGTGGAACCTGCACGCGGAGGCGACCCGGCAGGCGATGGGCTGGCGGTTCGCGTCGATGGCGGACAGGGAGCTGGTCACCGACATGATCGTGGACGCCGCGCAGGCCGCGTCCACGCGGCTCACCCCGGACGAGTTGCCGGTCCCGGCCGCCTTCCGCAACCAGGACGGCTCGAGCCGGCTGCGGCCCCGCCACCTCGCCCTGTACTCCTCGCAGGGATTGTTGGACGCGGAGGCCAGGCTGCTCGCCCTCGCGCAGCGGACCGGCGGCCCCGCGTTGGGGCCCGATGCCGTCGGCGCGGCCCGGGCGCTGCCCGGCGGCTCCGGGACGTCGCTGTCGGAGTCGCAGGCCGACGCGGTCGCGTCAGTCGCCGGGTCTGGCCGGGTGGTCGACGTGCTGGTCGGCCCCGCCGGGGCGGGGAAGACCACGGCGCTCGGCGCGTTGCGGTTCGCGTGGGAGGCGGAGCGCGGCCCCGGATCGGTGGT
>JAISCU010000068.1 GCA_031265345.1 Bifidobacteriaceae bacterium | reverse complement strand
GTTCAAAGCGGTCCGGTTGGCCTGTTTGAGTTGCGGGTAAGGCTGGGTGTCGGTTGGCTGGTCGATCGAGTCCGGCTCGTTCTGCCCGGCCGAGAAGTACACCGGCAGGTCCAGCGTGTCCGCCAGCCCCTCCATTGACGTGATCCTCGCGCCGGGAGCCGACATCGGCGCGATAGCGGCGAACGTCTCCGGGAACTGGGACGCGAGCCCCCACACCGAGGCGGCTCCCATGGAGAACCCGGTGAGGTAGACGCGTGTGGTGTCGATGGGGTATTTGCGTTGCAGTTCGGCCAGCAGCCCGGTGACCGCTGGGGCGCTCTGCTCGCGCGGGGAGACGACGATGACGCGTTCCTGGCCGGCCACCGCGATCCAGCCGGAAGACTCGGACTGGTAGACCTCGTCGTCGCCGCCGCCGTGCAGGTCGATCACCAACGGCACCTTGGCCGCCGAGTCGGCGGGCAGAGCGAGGACCTCGTCCGGCACCCATTCGACCCACCGGGTCTGCCCGGTCGAGCCGGTCGCCGCGCCGGTCACGTCGAACTGGGTCAAGCCCAGCGCCCCGAGGTTCGGGCGCTTCTGGAGCGTGAACACCTCCCTGGTCGTGCCGCCGTCGTAGGGCACCATGGTCGACAGGTACTGCCGGGAGTTGTAACGGAACAGCGTCTCGTAGGCGTCGTCCAGCAGCGCCGCGGTGAACCTCGCCGCGTCGGCGTTGTTGACGACGACCTCCTTGGCGGGGTTGGCGGGGTTGTAGAAGATCTGGTTCGACCCGGTCGAGTCGGCGGCGGGGTCCGCCTGGACCTGGTTGACCGCCTTGTAGAACGAGACCGCCGCAGGGGACGCGCCCGTCAGGTACGCCGGGAGCGCCTCGTCGCGCAGCACGCCCGCAGGCATGGTGCCGCCGAACGTGGCGACGCCCGCGATCCGGTTCACGTTAGGCTTCTGCGTCAGGTATTGGTTGATGAACGTCGCGCCGCGACCCTCGCCGACTACGAAGTCGAGCCGGTCCACGCTGAGCGCCAGGGTCCCCAACGCGATCGTCTCCGGGGTCGGGATGCCGGACCAGATCTTCGACCGCATCCCCAGGAAGACCCGCTCGTCGGCTGGTCCCCATTCCGCTCCGACCGGGTTCGCGACGATCAGCACGGCGTGCTCCTGCTCTGCCTTCGCCACCAGGCCCAGGTTCTCGAGCGCGGCCCGGGCGGCGGACTCGTCGGCGTAGCCCGCGTCCGAATAGATGAAGATCACCGGGGTCAACAAGGCGTTCACGACCTCGGACGGGGTGTACAGGTAAGTCCGGCTCCCGGACACACCAAGATCGTCATAAACCTCAAACGACGCCCCAACCGGTGGCGGCGCGGCCACCGCTGGCCCGGTCTGTGGGGCACCTACGGCCCCGGCGAGGGCCAGCGCCCCCGCGGCGAGCAGCCCAACCGCCGCTCGTTTAGTCCTATTCACTGTTGCATTCCTCCTGTGGAACAAATGGGTATGGCCGCCGCCGTCGGCATGGAGCGCAGGCGGTAGGGGCACTGATTCTTGACGGCATCGTCGCCGTTTACTGCCAACGGGACAAGGCGATTGATGGGGCCGCCGCCCCGCAGTCTGGGGTGCCTCCTCTCACTGGAGTGATCATCGGGACCGGCTCCCCGCGTGCACCCAGTCCTCCAGTGCGGCGAAGAACGCCTCCACCAGGTCGGGTCTGTCGTCACCCGGCAAGTCATCCGGGACTTCGTATCCAGCCGATCGGTTGAGGCAAGTCAGGTGCCGGTACGACGGGCGGGCCTCGTTCAGGACACGCTCGTCCAGCGCGGGATTCACTCCGGGAATCACCGGGTCGATCCGGTCCTTTCCGTAGACTGTGTCGAACGTCACCAACCGCCAGACACCGCCCCGGCGCTCAGCGGTCGAGACGAAACGACCCCAACTGGTGACATCGCACTCGACCCCGTCCAACCGGGGACGGATGAGGATCTGGCCACGGCTCTCGATCAACGCCCTGTCTGCATTGACCAGGCAGCGGACGGGCTCGATGACGTGCATCCCCCGGCCGCGTCCCCGTTGGTGCTGGTCGCGGGAGACGGCCACGAACTGGGCGATGGTCCCGGTGAACCAAGTCACGCGGATCGTCGAGTCGGGCCAGTACAAGTCGGTCAGCAGATCCCAGTCCCCGGTGTCCCGCGCCAAGCGCTCCCGGGTGGCGAGCGCGTGGAGTTCCCGCTCGGCGACCGGATCGGGCAGGTCGAACGGCAACCTTGTCACGACGGGGCCTCCGTTCCGGCAACACCCGGCCACACGGCATCGTGCGGGGTGGTGTAGGAGAAGTCGGTCTGCGTCCCAGCGGCCTGCCTGGTCGGCGCCGCCAGGATGTCCACCACCATGAACGGCCGGCGGAACTGGCTGACGATCATCGGGAAATGGCGCACACCGGGCGGAATAACAACACAGCGCGGCGCGTCGAAATGGAAAACCTGCTCGTGCTCGCCCTGGCCGAGGTGGAACTCGACGTGGGCGCCCAGGTCATTCGGGCGCGAAGGGTCGGTCCCGTAGAAGAACATCATGTTCTCCGCGGCGTGATGGAACTTCGGATACGGGCCGCCGCGATGGCCGTCCGGCCCCAGATGGATCGTCTTCGGCGCGCCGACGGGCGTGCCCGGCATCATCGTGTGGTTCCCGGTGACCATCCAGCTCTCGACCCAGTGGGTCGCAGCTGGGAAATGATCGGCGCCGAACATGAACACGCCGGACCGGCCCGGTTCCGGGGGTTCGGGCGCCTTGAGGAACAACTCGACGCAATTCGCCGCGAGGGTGCCGTCATCGCCGGGCGTCACTTCGGGTCCTCGCCGAAGAACCGCCGATAGGCCTCGACGTCCCCGCCCACGACCTGAGCGATCTTGGCCTCGTCGCCGGTGTAGTCCCAGTCGTTGACGATGTCCGCCGCAGCCTTCGAGGGCTGGGTCAGCACCACGAACATAGTCAGATTGCGGCGGAAACCCGTGATGTAGATCGG
>JAISCU010000060.1 GCA_031265345.1 Bifidobacteriaceae bacterium | reverse complement strand
TGGACATCATGGACCAGTTTGCGGGACAGATCGGCCATTACCATCACCGCTCCTTTGAGGACACCCACCAGCAAGATTTCCCGCCCCGCGTAGTCGGCATCGATCTTCCGGGCCATCTCGGTCAACCGCAGGTCGATCTGCCTTTCGGTCAACAAGACCTTCTCCAGGTCGTCACCCATCGCGCTGCGGTCCACTGCGGTCAGCTCCTCGCCGTTGTTGTGAAGGGTTCCCAACCAGCTTGCCACAACTGCGTGTCACCTCGACTCCACCTGGCAGCGCCACTGGACCTTGCCCATGCCAGTCGCTGACCAGGGCGTCGAGGGCATCCACGTGCCGCACCGCCACCGCGCCGGCACCGCTCCCCCAGGCGATCGCCGCCCGGCGCAGTATCCGGCGGCGCACGGCCGCGGGCTCGCGGGCCAACTCGGATGCGATCACCTCGCCATCGGCCAGCGCCCTGGCCTGCACGCCATCAGCCCAGCCGTCCAACGCCTCGCTGTCCATCCGGGCCAGTTCGGCCGTCCGGGCCAGTCCCAGAATGACCCCCGGGCCAAGGACTTGCGCGAGGAGAGGCAAAACCTCGGCCCGGACCTCGGCCCGCAGACAACGGTGCGGACCCCCGGGTGTGTTCATTGGGTCATCCCAGGGCGTCAGCCCGGCCTGAGCACAGGCCTCGACCGTCTCGGCGCGTCTGATTCCGAGCATCGGACGCCGGTAAATCCCTCTGACCGGCGCCATCGCGGCCAGCGACCTGGTCCCCGAGCCTCTGGCCAGCGCCAGCAGCACCGTTTCGGCCTGATCGTCCAGGGTGTGCCCAAGCAGCACGGCCGCCGCCCCAACCTGGCCCGCCGCCTCGGCCAGGGCACCATACCGGGCGTCACGGGCCCGCGCCTCCAGGTTGGCGCCGGCGCCAACGGCCACGGTCTTGACCAGAACGGGGCCGAGGCCAAGCGATCGGCACTGCTCCGCGGCCAGGCGGGCCACGGCATCGGACCCGGGTTGGATCCCATGGTCTACCACCACGGCGCCGGCCCGGACACCACGGCCGCGAGCCTCGAAAGCCACCGCCGCCGCGAGCGCCAACGAGTCTGGACCGCCGGAACAGGCGACCAGCACCACGGCGGGTGGAATAGGCAGACTCCGGCGAACAGCCACACGGATCGCGGCCTCGGCCGGCGATGGTCCAGGCATCACTGGGCCTCAGCCGATGACCCGGGTGACCCAGGCAGCCGGATCGGCGATTTCGGCGGGCGACGGCAGGTTCTCGGCCGTGGCGAACGCAGCCGCCAACCCTTGGTTGCCGGCGCGCATCTGGACGCCGCGCACAAAAGCCGCACCTTGCACATACTGCGATGTCTTCACGTCCAAGCCGGCCACACGGCGCACCAGCCGGTCGAAGCCACTGCGGCCCCGGCGCCGGGCGTTGAAGCGTTCGCGGATCAGTGCCAGCGACGGTATGACCTCGGTCCCAACGGCGTCCATCACCACGTCGGCGTGGCCTTCCAACAGCGACATCGTCGCCGTCACGGCGTCCATCGCCTCACGGGCCGGACCGTCCAATAGATCGGACACGATGCTCGTACCCGAATCTCCGCGGGCCGCCCGGACCACTGCCTTGACCAGCCGGGCCGGCGTCGCTCCGTCATCGGCCGAGAATTCATCGGCTGCCAGGCTGCGCAACAACCCCAAGAGATGGCCCGCCAACCACGGGGCGGCAGCGAATTGGACAGCGTGGGTCATCTCGTGCAGCGCTACCCAAAGCCGGAAATCGGCCGGCGGCACGTCCAATTCCCGTTCGTACGCCACCACGTTCGGCGCCACAAGCAAGATAAGGCCGCCGGAGCAGGCAATCGGCCCGGAAGGAGCAGGGGAGGCAGCGTCGAAATGACCGCAGAACGGGTCGAATTGTCCCAGTACGCGCGAAGACAGGAACGCGAGCACCAAACCGAGTTCCACGCTGGTGGCAACACGGTCGAACCGTGTGGCCGTGGCACCGAAGGCCCCGTCCGCGATCGCGGCCGCCATCCGCGCATTCGCCTGCACAAACCCAGCCCGGCCGATCACGTGGACCCCGACCGTGGCAGCCTCGCTAGCAGCTTCGGTCAGCCCCGTCACCTCGGCGACATAGGCGACGGCCCGGCGCGAGGCCGCCCTCAAAGCGGCGACGGCCGACGCCGCTTGATCACGGGGAATGTCGGGTCCGGGGCGCGCCGCGCCAGCGCCGGTCCGCGCCGCCAAGGCGGCATCGATGGGAGTTGTCACCCGCGCAACGGTAGTCCCTGCGCGTCCCGATAGCGAAGGTGCTTTGGGAGCACGCTCGCCAGCGGGACTAAGCGGTAGGCTCGCGGCACCCGAACAAGCGCGAGGAGCCGTGTCCATGTCCGAATCCACTCGCCCATCTGTCCTCCTGACCACCGTCCGCACCGGACCCACTGGAACCGAACCCCTCGTCTTCGATGTGACCGTCGAGATTCCGAAAGGGTCACGCAACAAGTACGAACTCGATCACGCCACCGGACGGATCATGCTTGATCGGATGCTGTTTACCTCGACCCGCTACCCAGACGATTACGGGTTCATCGAATGCACTGTGGGAGAGGATGGCGACACGCTGGACGTCCTCGTGTTGCTGGAAGAGCCGACGTTTCCGTGTTTCCTGATACGTTGCCGCGCCATCGGCATGTTCAACATGCGGGACGAAGCCGGCGGAGATGACAAGGTGCTGGCAGTACCGGCAGCGTAACAACGAGCGCGTCGGCGTC
>JAISCU010000386.1 GCA_031265345.1 Bifidobacteriaceae bacterium | reverse complement strand
CGAGACGCTGACCTGCGGGAACGCGGAACCCTCCCATGCAAAAGCAGGCACTCGACGCCGAGCGGAGTGCATTTGTAGGCACTCGATGAAGTTGTCGGTGCAATTGCGGGCACTCGACGAGGTTTGGGGTGCAATCGTAGGCACTCGATGCGCCCCGTGGTGCAATTGCGGGCGAGGAGAGGTCTGGGGCGTAATCGTCGGCCCTCGACGGACTCCAGGACGCGAAGGCGGGCACGGCGCGGCGGCGACCTCGGCGCCGGCATCGGGACGGGACCGTCCGCCGAAGGCAGCCGCTGCCCCCAGATCCGCGCCACCCTGAGCAGTCGCGAGTTGGGGCTCCGACGCAGTTAAGAACGGTTCTCAACCGAATCGGGGACTGTCCCCGATTCGGTTGACCGTCCGGTCGCTATTGGCCCGGCGGGGCTTCTCCGGGGCGTGCGATTGGCTGGCTCAGCGGCGGCGGCCCTTCCGGTTCGGCCGGTTGGCCGGGTTGGACCGGCGGCCCATAGCCGGGTGCCGCCGGATAGCCACCGAATTGCGGCTGGCCGCCCGGTTGGGGCTGCGGATAGCCGGGCTGGGCCGCCGGTTGCGGATAACCAGGTTCGGCCTGCGGCTGCGGATAGCCCGGTTGAACCGGCGGCTGGGCGGCGTAATTGGGCGGAGGTGGCGCGGCGTAAGCCGGAGGAGGAGGCGCTCCGAAACCGGGCGGTTGGGGGGCGGCGGGGGGCGGGAAGCCTGGCTGCGGCATCGTCCCGCTGGAATTTGTTTGCTGTGGGGGCGCCCCGAAGTCCGGTTGCGGCGGTGGGAAGCCTGGCCCAGATGGTGCCGACCCAGAATCGGGCTGTGCGGGCGGGACCGCGAAACCCGGCTGAGGCTGCGCCGCGGGGGCGCCAAAGGCAGGGGCTTGCGGCGAACCGCCGAAGTCGGGCTGCTGCTCAGCGCCATAGCCGGCCGCGGGCGGGGCGGCGAAGCCAGGCTGGGTCGGCGGAGCCCCGAATGCGGGCTGCTGTCCGGCGGCGAAGCCCGGCGCGGGTGCTCCGGGGTAGGCGCCAGGCATGGCGGCGTCTTGTTCGTTGCGAGCGGCCTTGTTCTTCCTGGCCCTGAGCAGGAGGATGAACACCGCGGCCACGACCACGATCCCCCCGACGGCAATGCCCAAGATGATGAGCAACGATCCGAGCCCGGCCTTGGCTGAAGCGACCGCCTCAATCGAAGTTGACTCCCCAACCTTCGGGGTGAAGGTGACTTTGTTGCCATCGATGGTGCCGGTCGAGGACTTCACCTTGCCCGGGAAGATGAAAGTGAACTTGATGTCCACGCCTTCCATCATGCTTGCGGCCTCGTCAGAACCGCCCATGGCGGACGCTTCTGAGGTCATGTCGACCGTGCCCGTCAGTTTGAACTCGTCACCGTCGCGGATCAAGCTCATCGACCCGGCTTGGGCCGTCTCGCCCTGGAAATCGCCCAAAGGCTGCGGTTTGGTGCTGGTTATGGTCCAGCCGGTGTAGCCATCGGCGGCGTACTCCTCGTACTTGACGTCTGGATCGTCAAGACTCTGGCCGCTCGATTCCATGCTCTGCGCCAGCAGCTCACGGACACTGACCCCCGCCATCGCCGCCGCGGGTTCCAGGACGGAATCCTGGCCGGCCACGATCATCTTGGAGCTAACAGTGTTGTCGGTGTTCACTGTGAACTCGGCATCCATCTTCATGCACGCGCTCAGGCCGACAACCATCAAAGCGGTGAGCCCTAGCGCCAGGGCCGACTTCTTCAGCCTTTGGGTTACCTTCTTCATACATCCATTCTTGCAGCAGTCCGGGGGCTCAATTCACGCCGGTCCGCCGACCGTCCCACGGACCGGTGGGAACTCTCCAGCGCCGCGACCCGGTCAGGTACCGCGATGGACCGCTGGAACGGGCTGGCACAATGGCGGCGGCAATTCTTCCGAATCGTTCCATCGCGGTTCCGTCCGTGCCCCGCCGGGCGATTGAACGTAGAACGGGTCGGCCGCCTGTGAATCGTCTGGGACGGCCGGGGCCGTAGGACCCGTGTTCGGCACGCGCGCCGGGACAGGCTGGCACAGGGGCGGCGGCAATTCATCCTCTTCATTCCGCTCCGGACGGGCTGGAGCCGTCGTGGGTTCGATCTGGAACGATGCCGCGACCCTCAGGTCGGGCTGGAACGACTGGGCAGCGGGCATGGCGGGGACCGCAGGCACCGCAGGGGCTGCTGGCGTGGCGGGGACCGCAGTCATCGCGGTCATGGCGGGCACCGCGCTCATGGCGGGTACCGAAGGCGCAAAGGGGCGCTGGTCCGCAATTGGCACAGCGGCCAACGCATCATTCCCGCTCGCGTTCCGGCGCCTCATCACCAGCCACAACCCCACCAGCATGGCCACCATCAACATGGCGCAGGCGTAGATGAGCAGTGTCCTGTGCTCGATCCAGAACGCCTCGTCCGCCGCCAAATCCGCGCGCGCCAACTCGGCGCTGGTCGCGCGCGCAATCACAATTCCCAAAATCGACATGCGGAACATCCTGGCATCGACGCCGATCCCGCCCCTCCCCCCGGCATCCGCTTTCGCGGTAGGTTCCCTCTCCGACGCTGCGAATCCGCAGGTCAACCGACCGATAAAGAAGTCGTATGCCGACCGTGAACAGTGAGCGCGACCGGCGAGCGCTACTGACCGGGTGGCGGCTGGTATGGCGGAGCCGCAGGTGGGGGCGGCGGGAATTGATTCGGCGACGCGGGCGGCTGAACTGGCGGCGCGACCGGAGGCTGACCGGGGTAAGGCTGCGGCTGAGTCGGCTGGACGGGCTGAGCCGGTTGCATGGGCTGGGTCGGAGCAGCCGGCGGTTGGAACGCCTCGGTGGGCGCGGTCGGAACAACCGGACCGGCCCCGAACATAGCCGCCGTCCCAGGCGCGGACGGAAGCGGGCCGTAGCCGCCTGGGGGAGCCGACGGGCCTGCGGGAGCGGCATCGGCCACCGCCTTCCGACGGCGACGCACCACCAGCCAGATCACGAGCCCGGCCACGACCAACGCGACCCCGGCGGCCACGAGCGCCGCCCAAAGCGGGAACGCGCTCTCGCCGGGCGCCGAGATGGGGGTGGCGGAGGAATCGGGGGTCGAACCAGGGGCGGCGGCGACCTCGGGCGAGGCACTGGCCGACTCGTCAGGCTCGTCGGTCTCGTCGTCAGGCGCGTCCGAAGGAACAGGCGCCGCGCCCCCCACGGCGCTCCCGACCGCCGAGAACTGGGAAAGCTCTCCGAACACCGGGCTGAAGGTGACCGTGTTGCCGCTGATCACGCCGTCGCCGGAGCTGACCGGCCCTGGGAAAGTGAAGCTGACCTCGATGATGACTTGGTCGGCCAGGGTCGCAGGGTCCATGCCCAACTCGTTCAGCTCCTCGGCCGAGCCCCCCGCGTCGGTGAGGTCCATGTCCACGGACACCATGAACTCCTCGCCCTGGCGCGTGACGCTGAACTGCGCGCCCGAGGAACCGGCGGCCCCAATGGCCGCGATCGGTTGCGCCTGGTCGTTGACGAATCGCCAACCGATATAGCCGTCCTCGTCATAGTCCTCGATGGTGGCGTCCGCGCCCAGGTCGACCCCGGTTTGACCGGACATGGCGTCGGCCTTCATGTCGGCCATGAACTGCTCGCGGGTCTGGCCCATCGATTGCGCGGCCTGGTCCACGAATTCCGCCTCGTACGCCACCACCGCCGATGCCGTGTACGTGTCATCGGCGTTCAGCGTGAAGGCCGAAACCGTCTTCATGCAGCCGGTCAGCCCCAGCGCCAGGGCCGCGCCCACCGCCAGGAGGGGAATGATCCGCCGGGTCGCCCTGTTCGGCTTCGTGTGGCTCGGCCGCGTCCGCGTGTTCGCATTCGTCATGGGGTCAATCCTCGCACGTCGGCTGGGCTCATGCTCACGCGTCGGCTGGCAGCCCCGTCCACCTTCCGAAACTAGACTTGAGCGTAGTAGACTCAACTTTGGCAATGGACTTTCAATTGGAGAGGGAACTGGTCCCCCGATCAGGGCAGTCACCAAGCCAGGGAGGCAATCAATGGACATCGAGAAACTGACCACCAAATCGAGGAACGCCCTGCAGGACGCGATCCAGCAGGCGGCGGCTGCGGGCAATCCCACGGTGGAGCCGCTGCACCTGCTGAACGCGTTGTGGCTGGACCGCGAGGGGCTCGCCCTCAAGCTGGCTGAGGCAGCCCATGCCGAAACCCAGGCCATCGGAAGCGAAACCAGGGTGGCGCTGACAGGTCTCCCGGCGGCATCGGGCAGCTCTACTGGACAGCCGCAAGTCGGGCGCCAATTGCTGGCCGCCCTGGAGGGAGCCCAGAAGTTGGCGGACTCGGAGGGCGACTCCTACGTCTCCGCCGAGATCCTGCTGATAGCCCTAGCAGGACTAGAAGGAACCACTGGCGAGATCCTGAGAAAGAACGGCGCCACGCCGAAAGCCCTCACGGACGCCCTGCCCGAGCTCAGAGGCGGGCAGAAGGTGACCAGCGCCAACCCGGAGGGGACGTTCGACGCGCTGGGGCAGTACGGGCGGGACCTGACCGAGGCGGCCAAGGAGGGCAAGCTCGACCCGGTGATCGGCCGCGACCAGGAGATCAGGCGGGTGATCCAGGTCTTGTCGCGGAGGACCAAGAACAATCCGGTGCTGATCGGCGAGCCGGGCGTGGGCAAGACCGCCGTGGTCGAGGGGCTGGCGCAGCGGATCGTCAAGGGCGACGTGCCGGACGCGCTCAAGGGCAAACAGTTGATCGCGCTGGACCTGGGCTCGATGGTGGCGGGCGCGAAGTACCGGGGCGAATTCGAGGAGCGGCTGAAGGCGGTCCTGGAGGAGATCAAGAACTCGGACGGCCAGGTCATAACTTTCATCGACGAGCTTCACACCGTGGTGGGCGCGGGCGCGGCGGAGGGCTCGATGGACGCCGGAAACATGCTCAAACCGATGCTGGCGCGCGGCGAGCTCAGGATGGTCGGCGCGACCACGCTGGACGAATACCGCGAGCGGATCGAGAAGGACCCGGCCCTGGAGCGGCGCTTCCAACAGGTGTTCGTGGGCGAGCCCTCGGTCGAGGACACCATCGCGATCCTGCGCGGGATCGCTCCGCGCTACGAGGCGCACCACCATGTCACGATCGCCGATTCGGCGTTGGTCGCCGCCGCCACCCTGTCCGACCGTTACATCACGGGCCGCCAGTTGCCGGACAAAGCCATCGACTTGATGGACGAGGCCGCCTCCCGCCTACGCATGGAACTCACATCCAACCCGGTCGAGATCGACCAGTTGCAGCGCACCGTCTTCCGGCTCGAGATGGAGGAGCAGTACCTCCTCGACACTGTTAAAGGTAAGGAGAAGAAACTCGACGCCTCCTCCCAGGAGCGGTTGGCCAAACTCCGCTCCGACCTGGCGGACCGCCGCGAGGAATTGGACGCGCTGGTCGCCCGTTGGGAGACCGAGAAGTCGGACCGCAACCAGGTCGGCGACCTGCGCGCCCGCCTCGACGAACTCACCACCGCCGCCGAGCAGGCCGAGAACCGGGGCGACCTGGCGGAGGCGTCACGGCTCCGCTTCGGGGAGATTCCGCCGGTCGAGGCTTCTTTGGCCCAGGCCGAGAAGACCGAACAGGCGGACGATGCCGCTTTGGTGGCCGCGCCCGACGCCGGGGTCCCCTTGGTGCCCGACAAGGTCGGCCCGGACGAAGTGGCCGAGGTGGTTTCTTCATGGACGGGGATTCCCGCCGGGCGGTTGCTGGAGGGCGAGACGGAGAAGTTGCTGCGGATGGAGCAGGTGATTGGGGGGCGGCTGATCGGCCAGGCCAAGGCGGTGGCGGCGGTGTCCGACGCCGTCCGGCGGGCCCGCGCGGGCGTGTCCGATCCGGACCGTCCCACCGGATCGTTCCTGTTCCTAGGTCCCACCGGGGTCGGCAAGACCGAGTTGGCGCGGGCGCTGGCCGATTTCCTGTTCGACGACGAGCGCGCCATGGTCCGCATCGACATGTCGGAGTACTCCGAGAAGCATTCGGTGGCCCGCTTGGTCGGAGCGCCCCCTGGATACGTGGGCTACGAGGAGGGCGGCCAGTTGACGGAGGCGGTGCGCCGACGCCCCTATTCGGTGGTGCTCTTGGACGAAGTCGAGAAAGCCCACCCGGAAGTCTTCGACATTCTGTTGCAAGTGCTGGACGATGGCCGCCTGACCGACGGCCAAGGCCGGACCGTGGACTTCCGCAACGTGATCCTGGTGCTGACGTCCAATCTGGGCTCGCAGTACTTGGTCGATTTGACGATGCCGCCGGACGAGCAGCGCGAGGCCGTCATGACCGCCGTGCGGTCGGCTTTCAAGCCAGAGTTCCTGAACCGGCTGGACGATGTCCTGATCTTCGACGCACTGACCCTGGACGAGATCGCGCAGATTGTTGACTTGCAGGTCGCTTCGTTGAACCGTCGCCTGGTGTCACGGCGGCTGACCGTGTCGGTTTCGCCCGCTGCCCGCGACTGGCTGGCCCTGGAAGGCTACGACCCGTCCTTCGGCGCGCGGCCCCTGCGCCGGTTGATCCAACGCGAGATCGGCGACCAACTGGCCAGGGAGATCCTGGCCGGCCAGATCCACGACGGCGACACGGTCCTGGTGGACCGCCCCGCCGACCCCGAATCGAAGGGCCTGACGCTGACCGTACCAGACCCCGTGCCTGCCGCCCGGTAGCAGGCGGTTTGCTTTGTCATCGCGTGTACGTCCCTATCCCGCGAAGCGAGGGATCGCAGTTCGCGCATTGAAAGAGTTATGGGAGGCCGGGCTCTTGACACCGGCGAACCCAGGCCCTACCGTTGCTTCGTCGGAATGAAGCCGTTTACCCGCCACCCAAGAGGGAGCCCACCTTGGACCTAAGCTCGATGGACGATGCATGGCTGTCCTCGCTCGGCTACCGCACGTTGACCGAACCGCAGAAGCGGGCTGTTCTTCGAACCGCGTTCGATGCTCTCGAAGACGCGGTCGGGGCAGAACTGTGTAGGGGGCTCACGGGGCGGCAATTGCAGGAGTTCGACCGCATAGCGAACATGCCGTCGGGCGTGTCAACGGACTTGGCGATGGAATGGCTGGTCACAAACCGACCTAACTACTCGGAGACTGCCAAGAACCTCCTCCAAGAGCTTGAGGCCGAATTGCGGTCGGCTCGCAAGGAATTCGAAGCTTTCGCGCCAACTTGGACGCGCGAATCGACACAATCGTCGCCGAGCGCGCTTGACGAACAAAATGCCTCTCTACCCACTGGTGGCCCCGGAGCCGAGCATGAACGACTGTCAACCATCGAACAGGATGCAAAGGATCACCCCATTTCGCTGCCGGCTGACGGACCTGAAACTGAGCACAATCAGCTACCAACGATCAACCAGGACGTGATCGATCAGCCCGCCCCGGATCGTTCGTCACGGAGGCGTACCGCAGATTCACAGGGGAGCGAATGACCAACATCAAAGCGATCGCAGACGCCACAGCTACGGTTTCCCGCCTAATCGGCGACCTGGCGGATAGAACTGATCGAGGTTTTCTCGAAACCGTCAGTCACGGGAACCCGGCGGATCATGCAATGGAGATAGCCCTTCAGCGAATCACCGAGGAGTCGCACATCATCTCCATCTGGGGGGAACGGGGGTCTGGCAAGTCAACAGTCTTGTCGAGTTGTTTCAAGCAACTTAAGGACGACCGCCGGTTCGCCCTCCTGCCGCCGTTGTCGCCTGAGTTGTTCCCCACAATTGCTGACGTCGTCGATATTGTTCTGGCGACGATCGCTACCCATTATGAGTCCTTCCTGCCGCCCAATTCCGACGAAATCGCCAAAGCCGAGCTCCGCAGAAGCCTCGCGTTGGCCCGGCAGAGCGCAGCGTTAGATAACCTACCTGTGGAGCGACTGGTGGCTGGCATGACAACAGCCACCGATTTGGAACGGTTGGTTGAAAGGTCGGCCGGAGGAACCGAACGCTTGTGGCTCTCTCTTCAACGGCTCGTAGCCGAAATTGTCACCGCAGACGACAAACGGCGCGCGTTGATTATCGGCGTTGACGACGCGG
>JAISCU010000076.1 GCA_031265345.1 Bifidobacteriaceae bacterium | reverse complement strand
CCCGCTGATCCGAAAGTGTTCCTGGATTTGGCCGCAGAGTATCGAGCAATTGCTGATTGGCAAGGGGTTGTACGTATGGTAGGGCGGGCCGCAGCCCAAGCTCCGCATGCCGATCACGGCTTGGTCTCCGCTGTGCCGATGGCGCACTACTATCGCGCGGAGGCGTTGGAACGTTCGGGGGAGCCAGCTCTGGCCCAGGCGGCGCTCACCACCGCCGCGAGCGCGCCCCGGGGCACCTGCCAGATCAGCCGCCTGGACGATTACGACGTGTTGACGGCGGTCGCGTCGGCCCACCCCGAGGACGCGAACTCCCAAGCCCTGCTGGGCAACTGGCTCTACCACGTCCGGCGTCCTCACGACGCCCAGGAGCACTGGAAGCGGGCCGTGTCCGCCGACCCCAAGGATGCGGTGAGCTGGCGAAACCTGGGAGTGGCGGCCCACAATGTCGGGCATGACCCGGCGCGCGCGGCGGAATGCTACCGGCAAGCGGTGGCCCTGCGTCCGGACGACGCCAAGCTCGCCTACGAACAGGACCAGTTGCACGCTCGGCTGGGGATGCCGGTGGCCGAACGGCTCCAACGGCTAGCCGTCCGTCCCGATTTGGTGGCCGAACGCGACGACCTCACCACCGTCTGTGCCGACCTCGCCACGCTGAACGCCGATCCTAAGACGGCGGTGCGCCTGTTCTCCGAGCGGGAATTCGGCCCCTGGGAGGGCGGCGAGGGAATGGTGCTCGGCGCTTGGGAGCGGGCGCACTACCTCATCGCCTGGCAGGCGCTCCATGCCGGGGATGCCGAGCGTGCAGTCACCGCACTCCGGGCCGCGCTCGACCCGCCGCCCAACCTCGGCGAGGCCCGGCACCTCTTGGCCAACGGCTCCGACCTCTGGCTGTTGCTCGGCGACGCGCTGGCGGCGGCGGGAAATCTGGAGGAGTCGCGCCATTGGTGGCAGCGCGCCGCCCACTTCGAGGGCGACTTCCAGACCATGAGCGTGGTCCCGTATTCCGATTTGAGCTATTACTCCGTCCTGGCGCTCCGGCGGCTGGGCGAGGACGCCGCCGCCGAACGCCTGCTCACCGGTCGGGAGGGCTATATCGTCGAGCAGGAGTCGGTGCATCCGGAGATCGACTACTTCGCCACCTCCCTGCCGACGATGCTGCTGTTCGACGAGGACTTGGACGAGGCCCATACCCGCAAACTGCTACTGCTCAAGGCCCAAGCCGCCGACCTGCGCGGCGATTACGCCACCGCCAGCGCACAACTCGACGAACTGCTGCGTCTCGACCCCGCCCAGCTCCGAGCCGCGCTCTGGAGAACGACTCGTAGTTGAGCACGGCGCTGGTCAGCTCTCTCGCTCTGGTCAAAGGAGTTCCGTTTTTTGTGTTGCGCGCCAGCGCTCTGGTCGGCTTCTCCGGTGTTCCGGATAAGGCACTGAGAGAACATTCCAATAGCTGAGCGTGCCGGGCCTCGAATCTGGCCCGACACAGAGAAATTTCGTCACTGAGACAACGATAATTTCGCACGATCTTGCGTTAGTTTCTCAAACGGACAGACTTTGCGCGTTATTGTCAGTGCCAGGGGTTATCCTTGTGCTAAATCCTTGCTCGCAGCTGAGAAGAAAGACGGAAAAATGGCACTGACCCCAACCCCGCAAGACAAATTCACCTTCGGTCTGTGGACCGTGGGCTACTCCGGCGCCGATCCGTTCGGCGGTCCCACCCGTCCGCCGTTGGACGTGGTGCATGTGGTGGAGAAGCTGACCGAGTATGGCGCTTACGGCTTGACCTTCCACGACGACGACCTGTTCGCGTTCGGCTCCACGGATGCCGAGCGTTCGTCCCAGATAGAACGGCTGAAGGGCGCGCTGGCCAGCACCGGGCTGAAGATCCCGATGATCACCACGAACCTCTTCTCCGCCCCGGTCTTCAAGGACGGCGGGTTCACCTCCAATGATCGCGCGGTGCGCCGGTTCGCCCTGCGCAAGGTTTTGCGCAACCTCGACTTGGCCGCCGAGCTGGGCGCGCAGACCTTCGTTATGTGGGGCGGGCGCGAGGGCGCCGAGTACGACCAGGCCAAAGACATCCGGTCCGCGCTGGAGCGCTACCGCGAGGCCGTGAATCTGCTTTCCGAATACGTGATCGACAAAGGCTATGGTTTGCGTTTTGCTATCGAACCCAAGCCGAACGAGCCGAGGGGCGACATCCTGCTCCCCACCGTCGGCCACGCGCTGGCGTTCATCGAGTCCTTGGAGCACTCGGAGATGGTCGGATTGAATCCAGAGGTCGGCCACGAACAGATGGCCGGGCTGAATTTCGCGGCCGCCATCGCCCAGGCGCTCTACCACGGGAAGCTGTTCCACATCGATCTGAACGGCCAGCGCGGCATCAAATACGACCAAGACTTGGTGTTCGGCCACGGCGACCTCTACAACAGCTTCGCCCTGGTGGATCTGCTGGAGAACGGCGGCCCCGGCGGCGTCCCGGCCTACACCGGCCCCCGCCACTTCGACTACAAGCCCTCGCGCACCGAGGACGAGACCGGCGTCTGGGATTCCGTGCGGGCGAACATGCGCAACTACCTGCTGCTCAAGGAGCGCGCGGCGGCCTTCCGCGCCGATCCCGAGGTGCAAGCCGCGCTGGCCGCCGCCAAGGTGGACGAGCTGGCCCAGCCCACCCTGGGCGCGGGCGAGGGCTACGTCGAGCTGCTGGCCGACCGCTCCGCCTTCGAGGATTTCGATCCGTCGGGCTACTTCGGCGGCAAGGGCTTCGGCTTCGTCCGGCTACAACAGCTGGCCACCGAGCACCTGATGGGCGCGCGGTAGCCACCGGCGGCGGCGGTGAAGGCGGAGTCATGGCTTTACAGCCGTGGCGTGAC
>JAISCU010000313.1 GCA_031265345.1 Bifidobacteriaceae bacterium | reverse complement strand
CCGGAAGTCGAGGAAATCCTGGACATCTACCTCGCGGCCGGCGCTTCGACCATCATCTATGCGGCGTTGAGCGGTGGGCAGGGCTACAACGATCGCCCAACGCTGGACAGCCACGAATGGGAGGCCTTCTTCGCCAACCTCGACCGACTCGTGGAAGCCGCCCGCGCCCGGGGGATCAATCCCACGCTCCACCATCACATGGGCATGATTGTCCAGACGGCTGAAGAGATCGACCTCCTGCTCAGGCGGTCCAGCATCGGGCTGTGCCTGGACACGGGCCATGCCACCATCGCCGGCATCCGTCCCCTCGACCTGGCCCGTCAGTATGCCGACCGGATCAACTTCGTCCACCTCAAAGACGTCAACAACGCCGTCGCAAGCAAAGTCCAGAGCGGGGAACTCCTCTACATGGACGCGCTCAACAAGGACATCTTCCGCCCGCTGGGCCAGGGGGATGCCGGCATCGCCGAGTTGGTCACGACTCTGGAGCGGGCCGGCTACGACGGTTGGTACGTCATGGAGCAGGACGCCGTGCTGGGCAGCGCGGTCGACCTGCCCGCTGCGCTCGCCGACGTGCGGGCCAGCCTCGAGTTTCTGCGCGGGATCGCCGGGTAGCGGCCTCGGCGACTCAAACAACCAGACACCAAACACCAGGCATCAAAGCAGATGGAGAAGACAGCCATGAATGACCAAGCTAGGAATCTGACCTTCGGGGTAGTCGGGATAGGACGAATCGGCGCGGACCACGCGCGGACGATGCGCACCGTGGAGGGTGTGGGCGAGATGGTGCTCGCCGACGCCGTCCCTTCGAGAGCTGCCGAAGTCGCCGCAGAACTGGGCGCCCGAACCGTCGAACCCGCCAAGATCCTGGACGAGGTGGAAGCCCTCGTTGTCACGACTCCGACCAGCGACCACGCGGACTACATAATCGCGGCGGCCGCCCGCGGCATCCCGGTGTTCACGGAGAAGCCGGTCGCCATCGACGCGGCGACCACAAAGCAGGTGGCCGATGCCGTCGCGCGCGCCGGCGCCCTGGTACAAGTCGGATTCATGCGCCGGTTCGACGGCGGATACGCCAACGCGAAGAGGCGTCTGCAGGCTGGGGAAATCGGCGAGTTGCGCCGTGTCGGCATCGTCATGGGGGACTACCCGCCGCCGCCGGCCTCCTACATCCCAGGCTCTGGCGGCCTGTTCAAGGACTGCCTTATCCATGACATCGACGTGCTCCGGTGGGTCACCGGCAGGGAGGTCACCGAGGTCTACACGGTCGGAGAGAACCGCGGTGCCCCCTACTTCGGCAAGTATGGCGACGTCGATGAGACCGGCGGCGTGTTCACCTGCGACGACGGCACCATCGTGACGTTCCAGTGCTCGCGTTACAACGGTGCCGGCTACGACATCCGGATGGAACTGTTCGGCACCACCGAGACGCTGGCCGTGGGCTTCGGCACCTTCCTGCCGGTCACCTCGGCGGAGCCGGGCTTCGTCTTCAGCGAGGCCGGCGACCGCTTCCCGAACTTCTACCCGCGGTTCACCCCGGCCTACAAGGCCGAGATCCGCGAGTTCATCGCCACCGTCCGCGCCGGAGGGGAGAGCGTGGCGACCGTGGCCGACGCGCTCGAGGCCCTCTATGTGTGCGACGCGTTGGACCTGTCCCGCAAAGAGCACCGTCCCGTCCGGGTGGACGAGGTCCGGGTGTGAAGGCCCGATGAGCGTTCAAGACGGTGGGGCGGCCGTGGCCGGGTCGGCCGGTTCCAGCAGTCGCAGGCTTGGCCTGGTCACGGTCATAGCCACCTTCGGAGGCCTCCTGTTCGGGTGCAACACTGGAGTCACCAACGGCGCCCTGGAACCTCTGCGTTCCCAGTTCGGGCTGACGCCGTTCACTGAGGGGTTCGTCACGTCGATCCTGCTAGTCGGCGCGGCAATCGGCGCCGTCATAGGGGGGCGGCTGTCAGACCGGCTGGGGCGGCGCAGGAACATCCTCTTGCTGGCCGTCGTGTTCGCGATCGGCACGGTCGGATGCGCCAGCGCCCCCAGTTGGCAGGTGCTGGCGGCCTTCAGGTTCATCCTCGGTTTGGCGGTGGGCGGCGCTTCCACGACGGTTCCCGTTTACCTCGCCGAGATATCCCCGGTCGAACGACGAGGGTCGTTGGTCACGCGCAACGAACTCGCAATCGTCTCCGGCCAGTTCGCCGCTTTTGTGATCAACGCCATCATCTACAGCGTCTGGGGCAACAAGATCATGGTCGGGGGCACGGAGGTCTACGCGCACCCTGACATTTGGCGCTGGATGTTCCTGGTCACCGTGGCGCCGGCGTTCGTGTTGTTCTTCGGGATGCTCCGCATGCCGGAGTCGCCGCGTTGGCTGTTCGAGCACGGCTTCGACGTCGAGGCCTTCGACGTGCTGCGCCAGGTCAGATCGCCGGGCCGGGCCCAAACCGAGTTCGACGACCTGCGCGAGCTGGTCCAGATCGAACAGGCGCGAGCCAAGCAGGCGGTGGGCTGGGCGGCGTTGAAGGTCGGATGGATCCGCCGGCTGGTGTTCATAGGGATCGGCATAGCCGTGACCCAGCAGCTGACAGGCATCAACTCGGTCATGTACTACGGCACCGAATTGCTCCAGAAGGCCGGCTTCGCCTCGAACGTGGCGATCATCGCCAACACGGCCAACGGCGTGGTAGCGGTCACGGGCTGCGTCGTCGGCATGGCGATCATGAACCGGGTCAACCGGCGCACCATGATGACGTTCGGCTACGCGGGCATGCTGCTGATGCACCTGAGCATCGGGCTGTCCGACAAGCTGCTGCCAGCCGGATGGGGCGGCAAACCTGTCGTGGTGATGGTGTGCGTCGTCCTCTTCGTCCTCATCATGCAGGCGACGGCCGGGCCGCTCTGCTGGCTGCTGCTCTCGGAGATCTTCCCCCTCAAGATCCGCGGGTTCGGCTACGGCATCAGCGCCTTCATGGGATGGATGACCAACTTCACGGTGGCGATGCTGTTCCCCACGTTGATGGGTTCCGTCGGGATAGGCAACACCTACTTCGTGTTCGCCGCCCTGGCGGCCGTCTCGCTGGTGTTCATCAGGCGCTGGGTGCCGGAGACGCGCGGCAAGTCGCTCGAACAACTCGAGGAGGAATTCATGGGCGCGGCGCCGCCTGACAGCCAGGAACCGGACACCCAAGAGAAGGAGGCCGCATTCTGAGAACGCCAGGACCGGGGCGCAGCGCCGCCCCAGGCCCAACGACCAACCAGTCAGCTTCAAAGAAGATGGAGGTATTACCAACATGCGTTTCGCAATGATAGGAGCCGGCAGAATCGCCGGCGCGCACGCCCGGTCCTTCGCGACCAACCCCGAGGCGACCCTCGCCTGGGTGGCCGACCCGGTTCCCGAACTCGCCGTCCGCATCGCGGACGCGTCCGGAGCCAAGGCCACCCGCGATCCCCAAGAGGCCATCGAAGCCAAAGACGTCGACGCGGTGCTGATCTGCTCGCCTACGCCGACCCACGTCGACACGATCATCGCGGCGGTGCGGGCCGGCAAGCCCGTCTTGTGCGAGAAGCCGATCGACCTCTCGATGGCCAGGGTGACCGAGTTCTTAGAGGTGATCGAAGGCCACGACGCTCGAGTCATGATGGGCTTCAACCGCCGCTTCGACCCTTCCTTCGCCGACGTCCACGAGCGCGTGGCGGCAGGACAGATCGGGGACGTGGAGCAGGTCATAGTGATCTCGCGCGACCCCGCCCCGCAGTCGGCCGAATACCTGGCGGCCTCGGGCGGCATCTTCCGCGACATGACGATCCACGACTTCGACATGGTGCGCTTCTTCCTGCCGGACATCGTTGAGGTCTCGGCATTGGGGCAGAACGTCTTCGACCAGGCCGCCCGCGAGGCAGGCGACTTCGACGGCGCCTTAGTCACCCTGCGTGCGGCGGGCGGCGCTGCGGCAACCATCGTCAACTCGCGGCGCTGCGTCGTCGGCTACGACCAACGCCTCGAGGTCTTCGGCTCACGGGGGATGCTCAGCGCGGACAATCCGCTGCCCACCGCGGTCCGGTCCTACGGCGACGGGTTCGGCGGCCGGACCGACCCGTACTTCAACTTCTTCCTCGAGCGCTACGCGGACGCCTACGCGCGCGAACTGGCCGCGTTCATCGCGGCCGCCGCGTCAGGAGAGCCGTTCTCGCCCGGACTGGAGGACGGCCGGGCGGCGTTGGCGCTGGCTGACGCGGCGGACGTCTCCGCGCGCAAGGGCGCGCCCGTCAAGATCGGCGCGGACGGGGGAGCGTCATGACCGACGAACTGTTCGCCACCTGTTGGACCACGGCTGGCGACACCAGTCCCCTCGACGCGGATCAGCGCTCCCCAGTGGATTTCAGAACCAGGGTCGAGGCTGCGACCAAGGCCGGCTTCACGGGCGCGGGCTTCCTCCACGTCGACCTGCTCGACGCGGAGAAGGCCTACGGGTTGCGGGTGATGCGCTCGATTCTGGAAGACAACGGGATGGTCGAATGGGAGACCGAAATGCTCGGGGACTGGTGGCTCCCGGCGGGACCCCGCCGCGAAGCGTCCGACCAGGCCAGATACGAGATGCTGCGGCTGATCGAGGCCATGGGCGGCCGCGACCTGAAGATAGGTCCGGACGACTCCGGCCAGCCGTGGGACCTTGACCGGTGGGCCGAGGAATTCGCGGGCTTGGCGGCGCAGACCGCCAACGTGGGCGCGCGCCTCGCGATCGAGTTCCTGCCCTGGACCAACATCGCCACCATCGAGGACGGCCTTCGCTTGGTTGAGGCGGCGGGGCACCCGGCCGGCGGCCTGATAGTCGATGTCTGGCACATCGAAAGGGCCGGCACCCCGCTTGAGACGGTCGCCGCCACGCCCGGCGGTCGGATCGTCGGTGTTGAGCTGTCGGACGCGGCCGCCCAGGTCAAGGGGACACTGCCGGTGGACACCGTCGAGAACCGGCTCCTCCCCGGCGAGGGAGACTTTGACCTGGCCGGCCTGGTGGAAGCGCTGCGGCAGACGGGTTGGAGCGGGAAGTGGGGGGTGGAGATCCTGTCATCCACCCACCGCAAGCTGCCAGTTGACGATGCCGTTCGCCGGGCGGCCGCCAGCGCCCGGACTCTGTTGGACGCCAACCCCGGCACCCCGGAGAAGTAGCTGAGAGGCAATTCCATGACACTCATGACCGGCGACCAGTACATCGCCAGCATCCGGGCACTCGACACCAAGGTGTACCTGTTCGGCGAGCGGGTGGAGGACTTCGTGGACAACCCGGTGCTGCGACCGTCCTTGAACTCGGTGCGGATGACCTACGACCTGGCACAGGACCCTGAACACCTGGACCTGATGACCGTGGTCTCGCCGCTGACCGGGGAGCGCGTCAACCGGTTCGCCCACATTCATCGGAGCGCCGACGACCTGGTCAACAAGGTGAAGATGCAGCGCTTGCTGGGGCAGCAGACCGCGGCCTGCTTCCAGCGCTGCGTCGGCATGGACGCTTTCAACGCCACCTACTCGACCACCTATGAAGTCGACCAAGCCCACGGCACGCACTACTTCGAGAACTTCGAGGCTTTCCTGCGCCGGGTTCAGGAGCGCGACCTTACCGTCGACGGGGCGATGACAGACCCGAAAGGCGACCGGTCGTTGCCCCCGCACAAGCAGGCCGACCCGGACTTGTATTTGCGGGTGGTCGAGCGGCGGCCGGACGGCATAGTGGTCAGGGGGGCCAAAACCCACCAGACCGGGGCCACCAATTCGCACGAGATCATCGTCATGCCGACAGTGGCGATGCGGCCGGAGGACGCGGACTACGCCGTGGCTTTCGCGCTGCCAATCGACGCGCCCGGGATTTTCATGATCGTGGGCCGTCAATCCTGTGACACGCGCAAGTTGGAGGACGGCGACCTGGATCGCGGCAACCCCGAGTTCGGGGGAATGGAGGCCCTCGTGGTCTTCGACGACGTGTTCGTGCCGAACGACCGGATCTTCCTGAACGGTGAGACCGAGTTCGCCGGGGTCCTGGTGGAACGGTTCGCCGGCTATCACCGGCAGAGCTACGGCGGGTGCAAGGTAGGGGTGGGCGACGTGTTGATCGGCGCAGCGGCAGTGGCGGCCGATTACAACGGCGTGCCCAAGGCGTCGCACATCAAAGACAAGCTGATCGAGATGATCCATCTCAACGAGACGCTGTTCAGCTGCGGACTGGCCTGTTCGCTGGAAGGCAAGCCGACGGCATCGGGCAACTATCTCGTGGACCTGCTGCTGGCCAACGTGTGCAAGCAGAACGTCACCCGGTTCCCGTACGAGATCGTGAGGCTGGCCTCGGACATCGCGGGCGGCCTGATGGTCACGGCACCCTCCGAGCAGGACTTGCGCTCGGCCGAACTGGGTCCCGTGGTCGAGAAGTACCTGGCGGCGGCCCCTGGTGTCGCCACTGAGGACCGGCTGCGAATCATGCGTCTGATCGAGAACCTAAGCTTGGGCAGCGCGGCCGTCGGCTACCTGACGGAATCCTTGCACGGCGCGGGATCTCCCCAGGCCCAGCGCGTCATGATCCACCGCCAGGGTGACCTCGCTGGTAAGAAGGCGTTGGCCAAGAAGATCGCGCGGGTTGGTGCCTGAGCCATGTCCGTGTCAACCCTCCACTCCGCAGCCTCGGCGACGACCCGCGGCCCTTTGGCGGAGCAGGTCCAGGACGTGCTGGACGCCGAGGTGCGTCCCTACCTCGCCTTGCATGGCGGGGACGTCGAAGTGGACGGCCTGACGCCGGACGGCGTGCTGAGCCTTCGCCTGACCGGACGGTGCTCCCACTGTCCGGCGGCCCATGCGGAGATCAGCACGTTCGTGGCGGATTCCGTCCGGTCACGGGTGGCGGGCGTGGCCGAGGTCCGGGCCGCGTCAGGGGTCTCGGACGGACTCATCGCCCAAGCGCGCCGTCTGCTGCGGGAACGCCCCTGGACGTTGGCCGCCGAGGGGGAGTCGAGATGAGGTGGCGGGACGAGTACCGTTCGCGGCTGGTCTCCGCGCCAGAAGCGGTCCGGCGGCTCGAATCGGGCCAGCGCGTCGTCATCGGCCACGCCTGCGCCGAGCCCCAGGCGTTGGTGCGCGAGTTGGTGGCGCAGGGCGAACGGCTGGCAGACGTCGAAATAGTGCACATGGTCCCGATGGGGGAAGCGGCCTACTGCTCGCCCGGGATGCGCGGCCACTTCCGCCACAACTCGCTGTTCGCCGGGCCGCCGACCCGCCGCGCGATAGAAGACGGCGACGCCGACTACACGCCGGTGTTCTTCTCCGAGGTCCCGGACCTGCTCAGGCGGGGCCTGCCCGTCGATGTGGCGCTGGTCCATCTCTCACCCCCGGACCGGCACGGCTGGTGCTCCTTCGGCCTCTCCGTCGACTACACCAAGCCCGCCGCCCAGGCCGCACGGACGGTGATAGCCCAGGTCAACCCGCAGATGCCGCGGACGCTCGGCGACAGCTTCATCCACGTCAGCGAACTCGACGCGATCATCGAAGTGGACGAGCCGGTCATCGAACTGCCTCGCCCGCAGATCGGCGAGGTCGAGGCCGGGATCGGCGGCAACTGCGCCGCGCTGGTGCGTGACGGCGACACCCTCCAACTGGGGATCGGCGCGATCCCCGACGCGGTGGCGTTGTCGCTGCGCGACAAGAAGGATCTGGGCATCCACTCCGAAATGCTGTCCGACGGCGTGGTCGACCTGATCGAGGCAGGCGTGGTGACGGGACGGCGAAAGAACTTCCACCCCGGACGGTCCGTCGTCTCGTTCCTGATGGGAACCCGCCGGCTCTACGACTTCGTGGACGACAACCCGTCGGTCGAGATGGCACCGGTGGATTTCGTCAACAACCCGGCGGTGATCGCCCGCAATGACAACCTCGTCTCGATCAACTCCTGCGTCCAGATCGACCTGCTGGGCCAGGTCGTCTCCACATCGGTGGGGCCCAGGCAGATCAGCGGGGTGGGCGGCCAAGTTGACTTCGTGCGCGGCGCCTCCATGAGCGCGGGCGGCCGCACGGTCATGGCGCTGGCGTCGACCGCGCGGGAAGGCAAGATCTCGAAGATCGTCCCGCTGATCGACTCCGGCGCCGCCGTCACCACAAGCCGATACGACGTCGACTATGTGGTTACGGAGCACGGTGTGGCGCAGCTGCGAGGCAAGACCTCCCGCCAGCGCAGCCGGGAACTGATTTCGGTGGCGCATCCCGACTTCCGCGACCAACTCGCCGCTGAGCACGAGCGGCGCCACCACGAAGCGTGGGCGACCGATGCAGTCCCTCTCTAAGGCAGGAAAGGCCGATCAGATGAGTCAGTTGACTGACGAACAAGAATTGACACGGACGCTGGTCCGGAAGTTCGCCGAGGCGGAGATCAAACCGATCGCCGCCGAGATCGACCGCGACCACCGCTTCCCCCGCGAGTCGCTCCCCAAGCTCGCCGAGCACGGACTGATGGGGATGCCGTTCCCCGAGCGGTGGGGCGGAGCCGGCACGGACCACGTCAGCTATGCGATCGCCATCGAGGAGTTGGCGCGGGTCTGCGCGACGACGGCGGTGATAGTCGAGTCGCACGTCTCCCTGGCGACCTGGCCCATCTTCCACTTCGGCACCGAGGCGCAGCGTGAGCGGTACCTGCCGGGACTCACGTCGGGCCGAACGCTCGGCGCGTTCGCCCTGACCGAGCCGGGAGCCGGCACCGACGCCGGCTCCGTCCAGACGACCGCCTTCAAGGACGGCGACGGCTACTCCCTGAACGGCTCCAAGGTGTTCATCACAGGCGGCGGATACGCAGACGTTTTCGTGGTCTTTGCGCGCACGCCGCCCACAGGGGTCAGCGCCTTCGTGGTGGAGCGCGCAACGGAGGGATTCACGGTTGGCGAGGGCGAAGACAAGCTGGGCATCCGGGGCTCCAGCACGCCGCCGCTGTTCTTCAACGACCTGTGGGTTCCGCAGGACGCCCTGCTCGGACAGGTGGGTGACGGGCTGCGGATCGCGCTGGCGACCCTGGACGGCGGCCGGGTCGGAATAGCGGCCCAGGCAGTCGGGATCGCCCAGGGCGCGTTGGAGGCTTCCGTCGAGTACGCGAAGGAGAGGCGCCAGTTCGGCAAGCCGATCAGCGCTTTCCAGGCGATCCAATGGATGGTGGCCGACATGGCGACCGATGTCGAGGCGGCGCGCCAGCTGACCTACCGGGCGGCTGGCCTGCAAGACGCCGGCGAGCCGTTCGGTGTGGCCGCCGCCCAGGCCAAGCTGTTCGCCGCGCAGGCAGCCACACGGGTCGCCTCGCAGGCGATCCAGATCCACGGCGGCAACGGTTACACAGTCGCATACCCGGTGGAGCGGGCTTACCGGGACGCCCGGATCACCGAGATCTACGAGGGGACCAATGAGGTCCAACGGATGGTCATCGCGAAGAGCTTGCTGCGGTGAACCCCGCATGGATACAACCAGCGAAGACGGAGAAGGGATGGAGCGATGAGGATCGTCGTGGCGTACAAGTGGGCGTCCGACCCGCAGGACGTCCGCGTCGAAGCGGAAGGACAGGTCGACATGGGACGAGCACGCCCAGCGCTGAGCGACTACGACGCGGTGGCGATCGAAGTCGCCAGGCAAGTCGCCGCCGACCCGCCGACCGGTGGCTCTGAAGAGGGCTCGGAGGTCGTGGCTCTCAGCGTCGGAGCGGAGAGCGTCGGCGCGCCGATAGCGGTCAAGGCCGTTCTGGCGCGGGGGATCGACCGGGCGGTGGTGGTCGCCGACGACCGGTTCGAAGACGCCGGAGCCTCAGGGACTGCGCGAGTGCTGGCCGAGGCGATCCGTCACATTGGTGGCGTCGACTTGGTGGTGGCCGGCGATTGTTCGGTCGACTCCGGAGCGCGGCTGGTCCCAGCCGTCCTCGCCGGAATCCTCGGTTGGACGGTGTTGACCGACGTGACCTCGCTAGCGCGCGAGCCAGGCGGCGCGCTGCGGGTGGAGCGTGTCATCCCCGAAGGCCTCCAAGTGTTGTCCGTCGAAACGCCCGTCGTGATCGCCGTGGCCTCCGACGCCGCGGAGCCGCGCGTGCCGGGCATGAAGGACATGATGGCGGCCGGCAGGAAACCGGTGGAACGGCTCGACTTGACGGCACTCGGCGTCGACGCCGCCTCACTGGCCGCATTGGCGGGGACCGTCCGGCGTCTGGCCCCCGCCCGGCGGGTGGCGCGGCGGGGGCGGGTCATCTCCGCCGCCGAGCCGTCGGCGGCCGCCGCCGAGTTGATCGATGCGCTGCGCGAAGAAGGGATGTGGTGGTGATGCCCGACAGCTTGACGGGCACGGGCCGCGATGCGTGGGTGGTGGTCGCGGGCCATCCCGGAGTTGCGGGACTGGTCGAAGCCGCCCGCGCTCTGGGAGGTCGCGTCCGCGTGGCGGCGGTCGGGCCGCCGGACCTGGCCGCGCTTGTGGCGAGCGCGGGAGTCGACGCAGTGTCGTGGTTCGGAGACCCAGCGCCGACGCCGGTCGAGTCCTACGCGGCGGCCATCGCGGACGCTGTCGCCCACGAGCCGGGAATCGTGTTCGCCGGCCGCCGCCCGGCCGAGCGGGTGACGGCGGCCCGCATCGCCGCGACTCTCGGAGCGCCCATCCTGACAGGGGTCCAGGCAGTCACCCCGGACGGCGGCGGCCTGTTGATCGAACGGTCGGTCCTGGGCGGCATGGCGCTCGAGACGGCGCACTTCGCGGGTCCCGTGGTCCTGGTTCAGGAAGGAGGCGGCTCCCCGGCGGCATCAGGCGCAACCGCGCCCGTGACCATCGTCGACGCCGCGCCGCGACCGGGCGCCAGGATCGTAGAAACGGTGCCGAGGCAACACGTCGAGGTCGATCTCGGATCGGCAACTCGCGTCGTCGGAGTCGGCCGCGGCCTGCGGCGCCCGGAGGACCTCGGCATGATCGCCGCGCTGGCGGGCGCTGTGGGCGCGGAACTGGCCTGCACCCGGCCGTTGGCGGAAGGCCTCGAATGGCTGGGCCGGGACAGCTACATCGGCATCTCCGGCCAGCAGATCGCTCCGGAACTGTACCTGGCGGTCGGCGTTTCAGGCCAGCTCCAGCACATGGCGGGAGTGCGCGGAGCCAAGACGATCGTCTCGGTCAACACCGATCCCGAGGCCCCGATAGCGGCCGAGTCCGACTACGTGCTGGTCGGCGACCTGTATGAAATCGTGCCTGCCATAACGGCCGCGCTGGGGTAGGGGCGACGGGATGACCGATTCGAGTGTGGACGTGATAGTCGTGGGCGCCGGGGTCGCCGGGTGCGTCACCGCCTACCTGCTGGCCGAGCGTGGGCACGAAGTCGTGTTGATCGAACGTGGCGAGGTTCCCGGAGCGAAGAACCTGTCGGGCGGGGTGCTGTACTGCCACGGCCTGGGCCAAGTGTTCCCCGACTTCTTGGCCGAGGCACCGGTCGAGCGGCGGGTTATCCGCAACCAGTTGTGCTTCTTGAACGCCGACAGCTCCGTCGCGGTGGACTACAGAGACGAACGCCTCGCCGTCCCGGGGAACGCCGTGACGGTGCTACGGGCGCGGCTCGACACCTGGCTGGCCGACCGCTGCGAGGAGGCCGGCGCCATGCTGATGGCCGGCGTGCGAGTGGACGGCCTCGTAACCGAAACGGTCGGCGCCGGATCTCGGGTCGTCGGGGTGCGGTCTGGCGAGGACGTCCTGCGCGCCCGTGTGGTAGTGGCGGCCGACGGGGTGAACTCGTTCCTGGCGCGCGAGGCTGGTTTGCGGCGGCAGGCCGAACACCGTGAGTTGGGGGTGGGCGTGAAGTGCGTCGTCGCCCTCCCTCGCCAGGCCATCGAGGAACGGTTCGGCCTGACGGGCGACGAAGGCGCCGCGCTGGCCCTGGTCGGCGACTGCACCCAAGGGGTCGCGGGCGGAGGCTTCCTCTACACGAACGCAGAGTCGTTGTCCGTAGGGGTCGTGTTGCGTCTTGACAACCTGCTGGCCAAGGGCAAGTCGTCGGCGGAGATCATGGCGCACGCCATCGGGCATCCGTTCGTCGCGCCGTATCTGCGCGACGGCGAGATATTGGAGTACGGCTGCCACTTGGTGGCGGAGGGCGGCCTGGCAGCGGTCGGCCGGCTGACAACCGACGGGCTGGTCGTGGTCGGTGACGCCGCCGGGCTGACCCTGAACACCGGGTTGACGGTGCGCGGCATGGACCTGGCGGTCGCCTCGGGGGTGGCGGCCGCAGAAGGGATCGCGGCGGCGCTCGCGACCGGCGACGTTTCGGCCGGTGGTCTGGGCGCCTACGAGCGCGCCCTGTGGCGGTCGTCTGCGGGCGCCGACATGCGGACTTATGCCCGCGCGCCCAGGTTCCTTGAATGTGAACGAATGTACGGCGCCTACGGCGAGTTGGTCGCCGACGTCATGCACGGCGTGTTCGATCTGGACGGGCGGCCCCGCCGCCGCCTGACGGCCGTGGCGCGGAGCGCCTTGCGGCGTTCTCCGGTCGGCGCTGCGAGCCTTGTCGGGGACGTGCTTGCGGGAGCGAGAGCGCTATGAGGCTGCCGCCACCCACCGAGTGCCTGTCCAAGAACCGCTATCTGGTGGACGAGGACGAGGGCCACATCGAGATCGACATAGCGGCCGCGGGCACCGCCCTGGTAGACCGGCTCATCGCCGTGTGCCCGGCCGGGGTCTACTCGTGGAGCCAGGACGGCTCGGTCCTGATCGAATACGCCGCTTGCCTGGAGTGCGGCACCTGCCGCTCCGTGGCGCCGCCGGGCTCCCTGCGCTGGCGCTACCCGCGCGGCGGCTTCGGCGTCCAATACAGGGAGGGCTGAAGCCGTGAACCAGCCCTCAGCCAAGTCCGCGAACCGAAGGAGCCCTGAACGCATGCCGCGCAGAATCGTCCTCGCCGGAGCCGCCCGCACACCTATCGGCCGGTTCGGCGGCGCACTGGCGTCCCTGTCGGCGCCCGACTTGGCCGCCTGCGCGATCAGCGCCGCGCTCACTCGGGCGCGTGTGCCGGCCGACGCCATAGACCAGGTGATCGTCGGATGCGTCCTCCAAGCCGGCGCCGGCCAGAATGTCGCCCGGCAGAGCGCGCTGGCCGCGGGCTTGGGAGTCCCCGTGCCGGCCCTCACCGTCAACCAGGTCTGCGGTTCGGGGCTGGCCGCCGTGAACCTCGCCGCGGCCCTCATCGCGGCGGGCGAGGCCGATGTCGTGGCGGTAGGCGGAACCGAGAACATGTCCAAGGCCCCGTACCTGCTGGACCGCGCCCGCTTCGGGTACCGAATGGGCGACGCGACCCTGATCGACTCGATGCGCTCCGAGGGCCTAAAGGACGCCTTCGCCGGCTACGCCATGGGCGTGACCGCTGAGAACGTCGCGGCCTTGGGCGACGTCAGCCGCGAAGACCAGGACGCCTTCGCCGCCGAAAGCCAGCGCCGCTGCGCCGAGGCCGTCAGGGCCGGGAGGTTCGACGCCGAACTTGTGCCGGTCGAGATCACCCACGGCAACTCCACGGTCTCGGTAGACGCCGACGAGACGCCCCGACCCGGCACCACAGTAGAGGCGCTCGGGCGGCTGAGACCGGTCTTCGCCGAGCCGGGCACGGTGACCGCCGGGAACTCGTCGGCCATCGGAGACGGCGCGGCCGCCGTGCTGGTCCTTTCCGAGCGGCGCGCCCGCGAGTTGGGCGTCGAGCCGCAAGCGACCTGGGTGGCCGGGGCTGCGGTCGGCGTCGATCCCGCCCACATGGGGACCGGCCCTATCGCATCGACCAGGCGCCTCCTGGCGCGCACGGGCCTAGACGTCCTAGACATCGACCTGGTCGAGCTGAACGAGGCCTTCGCCGCCCAGGCGGTCCATGTGGTGCGCGAATTGGGGCTCGACCCGGCGCGGGTCAACGCGAACGGCGGCGCCATCGCGCTGGGGCATCCTCTGGGCTGTTCCGGCACGCGCATCCTGGTGACCCTGTTGCACGAGATGGAACGACGTGGTGCCGGATTGGGCCTGGCGGCGCTGTGCGTCGGGGGCGGGATGGGCGTGTCGGCGCTGGTGCGGCGAGACGGGCCGGGCCGATGAGCAGCGTCCGGCACGAAGAAGACGGCCCGCTGGCGATCGTCACGATAGACCGACCCGAAGCGCTCAACGCGCTTGACGAACAGGTGATCTCGGACCTCGACGCGGTGATCGGCCGTCTGGACTGCGACGCGACCCATTGCGTCATCGTGACGGGGGCGGGCTCGCGCGCGTTCGTCGCCGGCGCGGATATCACGCGCATGGCCGAGATGACGCGCGGTCAAGCGGCGGCCTTCTCCGCCCGCGGCAACGCGGTCTTTCGCCGGCTCGAACTGCTGGCCGTCCCCGTGATCGTCGCCGTCAACGGCTACGCCCTCGGCGGCGGCTGCGAACTCGCGCTGGCGTGCGACCTGCGCATCGCAGCTGACACCGCCGTGTTCGGCCAGCCGGAGGTGGGCCTGGGCATAACGCCAGGCTTCGGGGGCACGCAGCGGCTCGCCCGAATCATCGGGCAATCCTCGGCCAAGGAACTGTTGTACACCGGCCGTACCGTGAGCGCCGTCGAAGCTCTGCGGATGGGCTTGGTGGGGGCGGTCTTCCCCGCTGCCCAGCTGATGGCCGAGGCGCGCGCTCTGGCCGGCCTGATCGCGGCCAACTCCCCGGGGGCAATCCGGGCGACGAAGGCCGCGGTCGGTCTGGGCCTGCAGGTCGACATCGACACCGGATTGCGACTTGAGGCCGAATTGCACGCGGGCTGCTTCGAGACTCCCGACCAGCGCGAACGGATGCGCGCCTTCATGGACAGACATAAGCGAGGGAAGGACACTGCGGCGTGAGAATCTCGGTGATTGGCGCGGGAGCGATGGGTTCGGGCATCGCGGAGGCGTTCGCTCAGGCGGGCGCTGAATTCGAAGTCCGCCTGTGCGATGTCAGCGAGGGGCTCGCGCAGGCCGGAAAGGACAAAATCGCCCGACGCCTCGAGAAACGGGCCGCCAAAGGCCAAGTCGCCCGCGACGAGGCGGAGGCCATCCTCGGGCGGGTGCAGATCGGGACGCTCGAGCGGGCGTCGGACAGCGACCTGGTCCTCGAGGCGGTGGTCGAGTCGGCGGACGTCAAACGATCCATCTTCGCCGAACTCGACGCGGCGTGCCCGTCCGGGACGCTGTTCGCATCGAACACGTCGTCGCTGTCGATCACGCAGCTTTCCGAAGGCCTGGGCCGTCCGCTGGTAGGCATGCACTTCTTCAACCCCGCCCCGGTCATGCGCCTGGTAGAGGTGGTCGCCGGGCTGACGACTCCCGCCGCGGCGGTGGCCGACGTCACGGTGATAGTCGAGACCATCGGGAAGGTGCCCGTGGTGGTCGCCGACTCGGCGGGCTTCGTCGTCAACCGGATCGCCATCCCGATGATCAACGAGGCGGTCGAGGTGTTGGCCGAGGGGGTCGCCTCGGCCCAGGACATCGACCAGGCGATGCGGCTGGGCGTCAACCACCCGATGGGTCCGCTAGCTCTGGGGGACCTGATCGGCCTTGATGTGGTGCTGGCGATCATGCGGACCCTGCAGCGCGAGACAGGCCTCGACAAATACCGTCCCGCCCCGCTTCTTGTCCGGTACGTGCGGGCCGGCCGCCTCGGCCGCAAGAGCGGGCGAGGCTTTCACGACTACCGAACACAGGGCGCGCGCTGAGCGATCTGCGCAGATTCCGATCATCAGATGAAGAGAGCAGGAAGAACCATGGAAATCACCGGCGCAGTCCTGGAAGAAGTCGGTCGGCCGGCCCCATATCGCGAGAGCACGCCTATCACAGTGGGATCCCTCGAACTCGACGCGCCCGGTCCGGGCGAGTTGCTGGTGCGCATCGAGGCGTCCGGCCTCTGCCACTCAGATCTTTCGGTCGTCAACGGCGCGCGGCCCCGGCCGGTGCCGATGCTGCTTGGACATGAGTCGGCGGGCACGGTGGTCCAGACCGGAGACGGCGTGGACGATCTGGAAATCGGCCAGCGCGTCGTGATGGCGTTCTTGCCGCGCTGCGGGAAGTGCTCGGGATGCCTGACGGACGGCCGCCTGCCGTGCGTGCCGGGGACTGCGGCGAACACGGCGGGCACGCTGCTCTCAGGGGGTGTCCGCCTGCATCGCGACGGCCGAGAAATCCTGCACCACCTCGGCGTCTCGGGTTTCGCCACCCACGCCGTGGTCAGCCGACTGTCCGTGGTTCCGGTGCCCGCGACCGTGCCTCCGTCCGTTGCCTCCGTGCTCGGTTGCGCGGTGCTGACCGGGGCCGGCGCGGTCGTCAACGCGGGACGGCCCCAGACGGGCGACGACGTGGTGGTGGTGGGCCTCGGCGGCGTGGGCATGGCCGCGATCCTAGCTGCGCTGGCGCTGCGCACCGGCCGGGTCTACGCCGTGGACGCGGTTGACGACAAGCGCGGACAGGCGCTTGAGCTCGGGGTCGACGCGGCCTTCGGGCCTCAGGAGGCGCTCGAGGCTGGGATACGTGCCCCCGTCGTTGTCGAGGCGGCTGGGAACGTGCGCGCGCTGGAGACGGCCTTCGCCCTGACCAGTCCCGGCGGCACGACGGTCACCGCTGGTTTGCCGCACCCCGACCAGCGGGCGCAGATCCCCGGAGCGCAGCTCACCGCCGAGGCGCGAACGGTGGTGGGGTGCTACCTGGGATCGTCGGTGCCGTCGCGAGACATACCTGGGTACGCCAAGATGTGGGAGGACGGTCGCTTGCCGGTGGAGACGCTCATCAGCTCGACCATCGGGCTTGACGACATCAACGGAGCGATGGACCGTTTGGCCGCTGGCGAGGTCGTGCGGCAGGTCATAGTCTTCGACAGGTGAGGCCGCAGCTCAGCGGAGGTCCGCCACGGCTCGGCGAAGCTCGTCCACCAGTTCGTCCAGGCGGTGCCCGATGTCGTCGGCAAACGCGCCGAGAGACAGGATGGCGGCTTTCTGGCCGCTCGGGTCCTTGACCTCCACGCCTACCGCCCCGAGACCGAGCGTCACGTCTTGGAGAGAGACCGTGTAGCCCTGGGCGCGCGTCCGGGCGACGTCTTCGACCAGCTGGGCGCCCGTCGTCATGGTGTGCGGGGTCAACACCGGGAATGGCGCTTCGGCCAGGTATCCCTGCAACTCGTCGGCTGGCAGCGCCGCGAGGGTGCCCCGTCCCGCCGCGCCGGCGTAGAGCGGGAGCGTGCGCCCCGGCTTGAGCATGAGAGCCTCGGCCGCGCGACCCTGGGCCCAGTCCAGGCAGACGCTCTGCCGGCCGACCAACACGCTGAGGTACGAGGTGCAGCCGGTTCGTCCGGATACCTCGCGCATCGCGGCGCGGGCGTCCCGCCACTCGGTCTGGGCGGCGCGGGCGGCATCGGACAGGCGCAGCCAGCGGCCCGACAGGGCTGTGCGTCCGCCGGGCAGAGCCCGGACCAGATCGACGGCTTCCATGCCCTCGACGAGCCGGTACACGGTGGAGCGGGGGATCTCCATTATCTCGGCGAGTTCTTGGTGCGAGAGGGTCTCGAACTCCAGCAGAGCGTCAAGCAGGCAGCGGGCGTTGCGCAGGATCGGCGAGGTCGACGCGTTCATTGTCTGCCGTCCGTGGTCAGATGCCCCAGCAGGGCGCTGGTCTTCGCCGCCGCCGCCCGCACCAGGTCACGCGCGAGGCCGCCGTCGTCCAGCAACAACTGCCTGAAGCCGCTGATGGAGATCGCGGCGATCGATTCGCCGCGGTGGTTGAAGACCGGCGCGCCGATGGCGGCCACGCCGGGCGTGACGTCTCCGTCGGAGAGCGAGTATCCCCGTTCGGCGTCGATCCGGATGCCGCGCTCGATGAAGGACCTGGCCGGGACCGAGGGGTCGGCGGCGCCCCAGCGCTCGAAGGCGTCCAGGGCCGGGCCGAGTTCGCCGGGCGGCAGATGCGCGAGCAGCGCGCGGGGGCCTGCCCCGGCGTAGAGCGGGAGGGAGCCGCCCAGCGTCAAGTCCATCGACCGGACGCCCCGGCCGGCGACAAGGTCGACGCAGACGCCTCTCGCCTCCCGCGGCACGAGAAGGAATGCTGTGACACCCGTAGCGTCGCGCAGTTCCACGAGTTGGGGCCGGCTCGCGGCGAGCAGGTCCAGCCTGTCGTCGCAGACGCCGCCCAGCACCACGTCGTAGAGGCCCAGGCGGTACGTCCCGCGCCCTTCCCCCCTGTCCAGCCATCCAATCGCCACCAGGTTCGCGAGCATCCGGTACATGCTGCTGAGCGGTTCGCCCGTCGCGGCGGCGAGGGCTGTGGCGGACATCGCCTTGCCGGCCTCCAGCGCTGTGAGCACGGCGTCAGCCTTCCCGAGCAGCTCGAGGCCCTGGACGCCTGGATCGGCGGCTTCGGCGTTCGGTGACATGCTCTCCCGGCCTCTCATACGGTGGACAGCTTGACCTCAACAATACCCGAAGAACGCGGGGAAGCGCAGGCAGCGGGGCGGGAGCGCCGCAAGTTCAGAATCACAATCTCACACAGTTGACAGAATGTCCGGCAGGCGATAACGTGTGATCCGCGACGCAATGATGTGTCCGCCGGCAGGCAGTGCCACCCAGGTGTCGCGGCAGACGGTTCGATTCTCAATGATGAAAGGAACTCCCATGACGACCCAGCGCACGGTTCGCCTCACGGTCGGTCAGGCAATCGTCCGATTCCTCGCTTGCCAGCAGGTGGAACGCGACGGCGTGACAGCCCCGTTCTTCGGCGGGGCCTGCGGGATCTTCGGCCACGGCAACGTGGCCGGCATTGGCCAGGCGCTCCTGCAGTATCAGGACGACTTCCCGTACTACCAAGTGCGCAATGAGCAGGGGGCCGTTCACGCCGCCATCGGCTACGCCAAGGCGCGCAACCGGCTCGGCGCTCTCGCCGCCGTCACGTCGATTGGCCCCGGAGCCGCCAACATGATCACAGGCGCCGGAACCGCGACATCCAACCGTCTGCCGGTGCTGCTCCTCCCCTCGGACTACTTCGCCACCCGGCGAACCGGGTCGGTGCTCCAACAGATTGAGGACCCAACGTCGCCGGACATCTCCACCAACGACGCCTTCCGGGCGGTCTCGAAGTTCTGGGACCGCGTGACGCGCCCGGAGCAGTTGGCCGAGTCGCTGCTCGGAGCGATGCGCGTGCTGACCAGCCCAGCCGACACCGGCGCCGTGACGGTGGCCGTGCCACAGGACGTGCAGGCCGAGGCACATGACTTCCCGGCTGAGTTGTTCGCCCCGCGAGTGTGGCATGTGCCCCGGTACCGCGCGGACCTGGGCGCGCTTGAGCGGGCGGCCTCGGCGATCCGCGAGGCGCGGCATCCGATCATCATCGCGGGCGGCGGCGTCATCTACTCCGCCGCGACCGAGCGGCTCACGCAGTTCGTCGAGGACACCGGCATTCCGGTCGGGCTGACGCAGGCCGGCAAGGCGTCCTTGCCTCACAGCCATCCTCTGAACGTCGGCGCCCTGGGCTCCAGCGGATCACAGTACGCGAACGGGCTAGCTGCCCAAGCGGACCTGGTCATCGGCATCGGCACCCGCTACACGGACTTCACCACTGCGTCAAACACGCTGTTCCAGAGCCCAGGCGTGAGGTTCGTGAACATCAACGTCCTGGAGTTCGACGCCAACAAGGAGGGCGCCACGGCAGTGGTCGGCGACGCGCGCGAGGTGCTGCGCGAACTGGCCGGACTGCTGGACGGCTACCAGGTGCCGTCCGCCCACCGGCAACACGCGATCGCCCAGGCGAGCCGTTGGCGCGAGGAAATCGACCGGATAATCGAGCCGGAGCCCGGCTCGCCTACCCTCAGCCAGGCCGCCGCCATCGGCATCGTCAACTCGTTCGCCAAGCCGGAGGACGTGGTCATCAACGCGGCCGGCTCTATGCCGGGCGACCTGCACCGGGTCTGGCGGCCCGGCGGCCCGCTGAGCTACGGGATCGAATACGGCTACTCGTGCATGGGCTACGAGATCGCGGCGGGAGTCGGCGCGAAGCTGGCCGATCCGGACAGGGAAGTCTTCACGTTCATCGGCGACGGAACATACCTGATGCTCTCCGCCGAGCTTCTGACCTCCGTGCAGGAGGGACTCAAGCAGATCGTCGTGCTCGTGGACAACAGGGGCTACGGATCGATCGAAGCCCTGTCGAAGACTGTCGGCTCGCAGGGATTCGGAACCCGGTTCCAATACCGCGACCGCGAGTCGGGGCGCTTCTCCGATCAGTACCTGCCGATGGACTTCGCCCAGAACGCGGCAAGCTTCGGCGCCAAGGTCCTGAGCGTCTCCACCGCTGAAGGACTCACAGCCGCCCTCGAGGAAGCCGTGGCATCGCCTGAGACCTACGTCATCTACACGGTTGTCGACGCCCAGGGCCGTTTCGGCGGATCGGGCGCCTGGTGGGAGGTACCCGTCCCGCAGGTCGCCGAGATCGCCTCCAGCAACGAGGCTCGCTCGGCCTACGACGAGGCACGCTCCAAGCAGCGCCTCTACTACTGACCGCCCTAACAACGACTCGGCGCGGCCCGCTCCAGGGCGCGCCGAAGGAAGGCACATCGAATCATGATCGCCACATCGCGCCGAAGCGAGGGCGCACCGCAGACTGCGAGCCGAGAGGAACTCGAGCGCATCGCCAAGCGAGCGCGCTGGCTTATCTTGTCGACCGTGGCCGCCGCCAAGGCTGGCCACATTGGGGGCCCGCTCTCGGCCACTGACATGCTGGTCGCGCTCTACTTCGGCGAACTGCGGATCGATCCGTCAAGGCCGGATGATCCGGATCGGGACCGTTTCGTCTTGTCTAAGGGGCACTCGGCCATCGGGCTGTATTCCGTGCTGGCGTTGCGGGGCTACTTCCCCGTCGATGAGTTGGCGACGTTCGACCACGGAGACTCCCGGCTACAGGGCCACCCCGACATGAAACTTACGCCAGGCGTTGACGTGTCCACCGGGTCTCTCGGGCAGGGCCTCTCGGCCGGCATGGGGATCGCCCTGGGTGCCAAGAAGACCAGGGCCGACTTCCACACATGGGTAATGCTCGGGGACGGCGAGAGCGAAGAAGGTCAGGTGTGGGAGGCCGTCATCAGCGCTCCACGGTTCGGCCTGGACAATCTGACCGCGGTCTTCGACGTCAACGGACTGCAACAATACGGCTGGCCCGCCACTGAGCGCGACCGGTTCGACCGTTCGGAGCCGCTGGGCCACGTCGATTTGGAGGCGGTCCTGACCGGGTTCGGCTGGAACGTCCGGGTGGTCGACGGGCACGATTTCGACCAGATCCAAGCTGCATTCGGGCAGATTCGCGCCTGGCGTGGAGTGTCCGGCAAGCCGAGCGCCATCATCTCGCGGACGACCAAAGGCGAAGGCATCTCGTTCACGCGGGCCACCTACAAATGGCACAACGGGGTAGCGGACGCGGCGCAGTTGGAGACGGCGCGGCGGGAGCTTCTAGGAACAACAGCGAAGGGAGCGGACCGATGAAAGCTCAACGCAACGTCTGGGGCGACACCTTGGCCGCCCTGGCGAAGGAGGACCGGCGCGTCATCGTGCTGGATGGCGACCTCGCCACCTCGACTCAGGCGGTCAAGGTCGCCGATCAGGTGCCGGAGGCATTCGTGGAGATCGGCATCGCCGAGGCGAACATGGTCGGCGTGGCCTTCGGGCTCTCGACCCTCGGGTACCGCCCCTGGCTGTCGACTTTCGGCGTGTTCCTGTCCAGCCGCGCCCTTGACCAGATTCGGATCGGAGTGTCGCAGACCAAAGCTCCAGTCCGCGTCGCGGCCGCTTACGCCGGCCTGTTGAACGGCTCGTCCGGGAAGACCCATCAGGACATAGAGGACCTGGCCGTCATGCGGGCGCTGCCGAACATGACGGTCCTGGCTGCGGCGGACGAGCACGAACTCGCCGCAATGATGCGCTGGGCGGCGGACTACGACGGGCCGGTTTACATGCGGGTCGCCCGTGACGCGGTGCCCGAGGTCTTCGACGCGGCCTATCGGTTCGAGCCTGGACGGGTCCATGAGTTGCGCCAAGGACGCGACGTCACGTTGGTGTCCACCGGGGTGCAGACCTCGCGGGTGCTGCAGGCGGCCGATCTGTTGTCCCAGGCGGGCACCCAGGCGAAAGTGGTGCATGTGCCGTCGCTAAAACCGGTGGACGCGGACGCGTTGCTTCGGTCGCTGGCGGGCTCGCCGCTCGTGGTGACCGTCGAAGAGCACTCCGTCCTGGGCGGGCTCGGCGGCATGGTCGCGGAGATCGTCTCAGGGGCGGGGCTGGCCGTGCGGGTGGCGCGCCACGGCTTGGCCGATGCCTGGTCGGAGTCTGCGCCGAACGATTTCCTGCTCGACAAGTATGGGCTTTCGCCGCAACGGGTGGCCGAGCGGGTGGCCGACCTTTGCGCCCGGTCGGCGCAGGCGGCGTAGGGAGGGCCGAACCGGTGCACGATGCCGCCCGCCAGGTCAGCGTCGCCGCCACGGCCCAGTGTGGGCTGCCCGGACCCGCGCGATCCGGTTGCTCAACGGAAACGATCAAACACGACTTAAGGAGGGCAACAATGGCTCAATGGGTTTATCCCCGAGGCAGCGCGCGCGAGGGCGCGTGGGAACTGTCGGTGGGCGCGGCCGGCTCGGTGGTGAAGGTTGACGGCTGGGAGCACACCGGAATCAGGGTGGCTCAGACACACGGGGGCCAGACTCTGGCGCTTCCCGCCGCCGCCGAGGAACGCCTCGTGGTTCCGTTGGCGGGCTCCTTCGCTGTCGCGCTCGCGGACGGCGCCACATATGTGCTGCGCGGCCGCCGCGACGTCTTCGCCGGGCCGACCGACGTGGCCTACATCGCTCCGGGAGCGGCGGCCAGTCTCGTCTCGCATGCGGGCGGGCGCGTGGCTGTGGCCAGCGCGCCCGCCTCGAAAGGCGGCGAGTCGGCGGTGGTGAAGGCCGAGGACGTGCCGGTAGCGGTGCGTGGATCGGGCATGTGCTCGCGGGAGATCCGCAACCTGGGCATGCCGGGGATAGTCGACGCGGAGAAGTTCCTGGTTTGCGAGGTCATCACGCCGGCGGGCAATTGGTCCTCCTATCCGCCGCACAAGCACGACGAGATCACGGATCGGGAAAACGCGCTCGAGGAGATCTACTACTTCGAGGGCAGGCCCCAGGTGGGCGCGCCCCCAGACGCGGGGCCGCCTATCGGCTACGCCCGCGCCTACTCGACAGATCCGGCTCGGCCAATCGACATCATGGCCGAGGTGCACGCAGGAGACGCCGTGCTGATCCCGCACGGCTGGCACGGCCCGGCCGCGACAGCCCCAGGCTACGACATGTATTACCTGAACGTGATGGCTGGTCCGGGGGCGCGCGAGTGGCTGGTGACCAACGATCCCGCGCATTCCTGGGTGCCGGACGCTATCGCCGGCCTTCCGGTCGATCCGAGGCTGCCGTTCTCGGGTGGGCCGGGGGCGACGTGACCCGCGGCCCGTCGACGCCTTTGGATGCCGGGCCGCCTGAGGTGCCTGCCGAGGAGGCAGGAGACGCCCGCGTGGCCGTCCACATCGGCTCGGACCATGCCGGATTTGATCTCAAGGCGTTCCTGGTCGGACGGTTACGGGCGGCCGGCCACGAAGTGACCGACCATGGGGCGTTCGTCCACGACCCAGGCGACGACTACCCGCCGTTCTGCGTTGCCGTCGGCGAGGCCACGGTGGCCGATCCGGGTGCGGCGCTCGGAGTGGTGATCGGCGGCAGCGGCAACGGAGAGCAGATTGCGGCGAACAAGGTACGCGGCGTCCGCGCGGTGCTGGCGTGGAACCTCGATGTGGCCAGGCTCGGTCGGTCGCACAACGACGCCAACGTCATCGCCATCGGCGCCCGGCAGCACACGCCCGAGGAGGCGTGGGCGCTGGTCGAGGCGTTCGTCGGCGAGGCCTTCAGCGGCGACGAGCGGCATCGACGGCGAATCGATCTGCTGACGGCCTATGAAAGATGGCCTGGTCACGGCTGACCGGCGCATCGCGGCCTGACACCCGTCAGGAGCAAACGGAGAGGTGGGCGACGTGAGACCTGCGAGGCTGGCGCGATGGTGGGCGGCAGTGCCGGTGGCCGCGTTGTTGCTCTACGCCGTCGTGCTGCGAACGCCGTTGGTTGTAGTCTCGCCGCTGCTCCCGGACATCCGGGCCGACTTCGGCCTGAACGCGGCCCAAGCGGGTCTTTTCACGAGTGTCCCCGTACTGTGCTTCGGGCTGTTGACCCCGGTCGCGTCAGGTCTGCTCCGGTTGGTGGGCATCAACCACGCCGCGTTGTACGGCCTGGCCGGGATAATCATCGGTTCGGTGGTGCGTTCGACGGGAGGTCTGGGCGGGGCATTCGCTGGAACTGTGATCATCGGCGCCGCCATCGCTATCGGGAATCTGGCGGTCCCGATGCTCATCGGTCGCCAGTTCCGCGACCGTGCCGCATTGCTGACTGCCGCCTATTCCGCCACCACGAACGTCGGCGTGGCGGCGGCGACTGCTTTGGCCGCGCCGATGGCGCTCTGGGGCGACTGGCGCTGGTCCGCCGCGGTCGGCGGCGTGGGGTTTGGGTCGTTGGCGCTGGCCGTGTGGCTATGGGTGTATCCTCCTGGCGTTCGCGGGGCGCGCGCGTCGATCCAGCACCGGGCCGGCCTCGACGCGCCGGTCGGCAGGGTACACGCCAAAGACGCGATCAAAGTGGATCGGTCACCTCTGCTCCGATGGCGCGTCACATGGCTGTTGGCCACCGCATTCTGTGGCCATACGTTCGCCTACTACGTCATAACTGCCTGGCTGCCCACCATGCTCATCGAGACACAGGAGATGAGCATCCCCGGTGCCGGCTTCGCCTCCAGCCTGTTCCAGGCGGGAGGCATCCTCGGCCCAGTCGCGGTCGCCGTGACGGTAGGCGCTCTGAGATGGCCGGTGCTGCGGATCGTCACGTGCGTCTGCGCCACTTGGCTATTGATGCCGATCGGGATGCTCGCCGCGCCGGTCGCCTGGCCAGTGTGGAGCCTGATTGCCGGAGTCGGACAAGGAGCGTTCTTCACCGCTCTGTTCATGATCATCATCCAGCGCGCCCGCGACGTTGATGAGAACCGACGCCTCACTGCCGTGGTTCAGACGGCCGGCTACTGCGTGGCCGCGACGGGACCCGCGGCCATGGGGTGGCTGAACGAGATCTCGGGTAGTTGGAACCTCGTGCTGGGCGCCGTGGCGACCGCGTTGATGATCATGACGGTCGCTTCGATGTCGACGGTCCTCAACACGTCCGAACCGCCGTAGGGCGCGGCGGCGCTCCGAGGGGAGGCGGCGGTTCTCCCGCAGTCCGGCGATCCATGGCGGCCTGTCGGGGTCTCGGGCAGGGCGGTCCTTCACAGCCCGCGCTGTGGTGGCCGCGTGCTGCGGGCCGGCGGGTCGCCACCGGCTGCGGCGCGCTGGGCTGCGATAACTCGGATGGAGGTCGCGGCTCGGTCGCGGTCGCGGCGCGGTTGGTCCGACGCGGGCTGGGGGCCGAGCGGGTCGTCAGTGTGGACGCCGTGCCGGTCGCGGTAGGCGGCCACAGTGCGTGCCGCCTGCTCCCACCGGGCGGCGGCCGCCGCGCTGGAGGGTCGAGGGCCGAGGCCGTCCAACCACGCCGCGCCGTCGTCCGCCGCCTCGCGGACCAGCAGCGTGGCGCGCCGCTCGATCAACGCCGCCCGTTGCCGCAAGGCCTGGCTCATATCGGGCGCGATCTCGCCTGCCGGCTCCGGGATCAGCCCGGCCACCAAACGCCGACGCGGCCGTCCGCCAGGCGTCCGGCGAGGACGCAGCGCGGCGGCCTCAAGCCTCTGGTGCAGCACTTCGGCCGGGTCGGCGTCCGGGTCCAACACGCGGGCCGCGACCAGCCGGGGCAACAGCGTCTCCGGGTCGTGGCCCAGCGCCTCCGCGTGCCGCAGTTCCGCGCACAGCGGCCCGAACCCGTCCGACGTGACCGTCTGTTCGGCCTGCTCGGCGGTGAGCCCGCAATCGCGGACGAGGCCCGCCCACCGGTCGCGCTGGGCGGCGGCCGCGATGGTCTCGTACTCGGCCGCCAACTGGGCGATCGACCCCCACCTGTCGTGTTCGCCGGCGCGGGCCTGGTGGGCGGCCGGCTCCGCGCCGGAGTGCCGCAACACCCCGTGGAGAACGCTTGCGGCGGTGGCCTCCGGATTGTCGGCCGGATGCGGGATGTCATGGTCCTGGTCCGGCCGGTCGGTGGCCACATAGGCGCGGTTCGAGTGGCGTCCCCTGGTCATCGACACATACAGGTTCTCGCGGGTGGTGGTGGCTGTGACCATCACATGGGCGGTGTCGGCGGTGACGCCCTGGGCGCGGTGCGCGGTGACCGCGTAACCCAGCTCCAGATGTTGGGCGACGTACGTGGCAGGCAGCACCACGGCAGCGCCGCGCCGGTGTCCGGCCCGCTGCACCGTGACCGCTCCGTCGCCGTGGACTTTGGCCACGGTCCAACGGTCGCCGTTGCGCACCCACCCGGATCGGCCCGCGACCAGGCACCGGTCGTTGTGGCGGGTGACGACTATGTCGCCCCGGGACGCGGCGGAGCCGTCGTACAACGCCGCCTCGCGCCCCGGCGACACCTCCCCGGCGCCGATCCGGTCGGCGCGGGCCCGCTGGTTCAGCTCGGTGACCGTCTGGCGGGCCTCGGCGATCAGCACCGACCCGAGCCCCGCCTGCGTGTCTTCCCGCCAGGCGGCGTAGGCGGCGTCCGCCATCTGGTCCGCGTCGCCGCCGACGACGCGTCCGCGCTTCTCGTAGGCGCCGACGGCCGCGGGGCGTCCGTGCCGCAGCTCCAACGACGCTAGCCTCTCCCAGCGGTTGGCGAACCGGTGGACGTCCGCGAGTTCCGGGGCACCGTCCCGGTCGGAGACCAGGAGGTTGAACGCGCCGCCCGCGTCGACCGCCTGCAGCTGCGCCCAGTCGCCGGCCAGCAGCACCTTCGCGCCCGCCGCGGCGGCGTGCGCCGCGATCCGGTCCAGCGTGAACGTCCCCGCCAACGACGCCTCGTCCACGATCACCAGCTGCCCACTGGCGAACCGGGCGCCGAGGTGGTCGTGCTCGGCGAGCCACCGCGCGGTGTTCTCGCACGGCACTCCTAGATCTCCGGCCAGGACCCCGGCCGCCGCCGCGGACGGCGCCAGGCCCACCACCGAGCCGGTGCCGTGCCCGGCCTCCCAGACCGCCTTGAGCGCCGCCATCGCGGTGGTCTTGCCCGCCCCGGCCGGCCCCACCAGCACGTCTACGACCCGGCCCGACGTCGCTACCGCCGCCAGCGCGTCCGCCTGGTCCGGCGACAAGCCGACCCCGGCCGGGCCGTCTTGGAGGACGCCTTCCACCGTGTCCGCGTCCGCGAGCGGGCCGCCGAGGTTCCGGGACAGCGCCAGGAGCCTTTCCTCGGCGGCCAGCAGCGCCTCGGACGTGAACACCGTCGAAGCTGCCGGCCGGAACACCGATGTGCCGTCCGGGCGGCGGAACCCCGCCGGGGAGACAGCCAGCTCTTCCGGGGTGAGCCGCAAGGAGGCCCGCTCGGCGGCGTCGGCCACCAGGCCGACCAGCGCCTCCCGGTCGCGGGCGGTCGCGAACCGCCATCCCATGGTCTGCCGGGACGCCTCGGCGTGCAGGTTCCACCGCCGCCACGTCGAGCGGCGGTCCCCGACCGCGCGCACCACGCTGGCCCCGAGCGCGGCGACCGCGTCGAGCGGGACGTCGTCCGCCCTTATCGCCGGCCGGTCGGCGGTCCCCAACGCCGTCCGCGCCCATCCGGTCGGGTCGCCTCCCAGGACCTGGGACGCGCGCTCCCGCCATTCGGCGGTCAGGTCCGCCAACGACCGGACCTGTTTGTCCGGGCGGGTCGTCAACGTGGCCTGCTGGCGGAGCCGGATCTTCGTCCTGGCGGAGGGCTGGTGGCCGTGCCGGCCGGCCCATTCCCCGATCAGGCGGCGCGCCTCGGCGTCGATACCGGCCGCTCGGCGCGAGAAATGCGCGACCAGCTCTCCCGGGACCGTCTCGATCTCCCAGGACGGGTTCCGGTCCTCACCCCTTTCCCTGGTCTCCCAGCCGACCCCGAACGACCTGGTGATCCGGTCCGCCAACACGGCGTTGTAATGCTCCGACAAAGCGACAACTGCGGCGTGTATGGGACGCCCGTCCAACGACCGCCACCGGCCGTCGAACACCGTCTTCGCTTTGTTCGACACCACGACGTGGGTGTGGAGCTGCGGGTCGCCGGCGCGGGAGTCGTGGTGGTCGAACATGGTGGCGACGATCCCGGCCACCTGGACCTGGGCGGCCGCCCCGTCGCGGTTGTTCGCCCCGGCGCGGGTGGCGGCCACCTCGCGCTCGAACAGGCCGAGCACGTCCGCGACCGCCCGGTGGTGCGCGTCCGCTATCAGCGCCTGCGTGCCGGCGTCCGCCAGCCCCCACAGCACCGACACCGACTTCGGCGCCGAGAACGTGAGGTCGTAGCCCGCGACCGCGCGCCTCTGCGGGCGCGGGCGCTGGTCGTCCGAGAAGCGGCGCGGGCCTTCCTCGCGCTCGTCTTGCGCCGGGGCCGGGTCCAACCTGGCCGCGCGCTTGGCCGCGCGGTCTCGGGCGGTCGCGGGGCGCATGTAGGCGAGCCCCAGCGTCTCCCCGGTGACAGGGTGCGCACCCCGGCCGAGGAGGCACCGCAAATGGGCCTCGGTCACCGCCGCGCCGGCGGCCA
>JAISCU010000307.1 GCA_031265345.1 Bifidobacteriaceae bacterium | reverse complement strand
GACGCCGCGACCAGCCGCACCGGCGACCCGAGCTATGCGGGACCGTACGCTCAAACCAAGCCGAACCCCCCCAACCCAAGCAACGCCCGGACCTTTGTGGGACAATTCGGCGGGCGGCTTTTCGTGCCGCGACCGGCGATGGCGGCCCGACCGGGTCGCCGCATGATCTTCAGCGGAAGTGGGTGGACGGCGTTGGGCCTGGTAGTCCAGAAGTACGGCGGCTCCTCGGTGTCCGATGCCGCCAGCGTGCTCCGGGTGGCGAAGCGGATAGCCTCGTACCGGGCGGCCGGGCACGAAGTGGTGGTCGTGGTCTCGGCCATGGGCGATTCGACCGATGACCTGATCGAGTTGGCGGGAGCGGTCTCGCCCGACCCGCCGGCCAGGGAACTCGACATGCTCTTGACCGCCGGCGAGCGCATCTCGATGGCCCTGCTGGCCATGGCCATCTCTGACACCGGGCACGAGGCGCGCTCCTTCACCGGGTCGCAGGCCGGGATGATCACCGACGCCGAACACGGCCGGGCGCGGATCATCGACGTCACACCGGGGCGCATCAGGGGGGCTCTTGACGACGGCGCGGTCGCCATCGTGGCCGGGTTCCAGGGCGTCTCGCAGACCACCAAGGACGTCACCACCTTGGGCAGGGGCGGCTCCGACACCACCGCCGTGGCGTTGGCCGCCGCGCTCGGCGCGGACGTCTGCGAGATCTACACCGACGTCGACGGCGTCTTCACAGCCGACCCCCGCACTGTGCCGACAGCCCGACGCATCCCTGTGATAGACCACGAGGAGATGCTCGAGATGGCGGCCGCCGGGGCGAAGGTGCTGCACCTGCGGTCGGTCGAGTACGCGCGCCGCTACAACGTGCCGCTGCATGTGCGGTCGAGTTTCTCGGATCGGCCCGGCACTTTGATTGTGGAGGGCCGGGCGACGTTCCCGATCGGGCCGGACCAGACCTATAGCGTCGCAGGCCCGGCGACCGCCGCAGGCCCGGCGACCGCCGCGGGCCAGCCAGGCCAGCAGAGCCAGCCAAGCCACCAAGGCCAAGAAAGTGAGGACAGCCCCGTGGAGCAGCCAATCATCTCTGGAGTCGCGCATGATTCCAGCCAGGGAAAGATCACCGTGATCGGCATCCCGGACGTGCCCGGCAAGGCCGCGGCGGTGTTCCAGATCGTGGCCGAGGCGGACGCCGACATCGACATGATCGTCCAGAACGTGTCGACCGAGATCACGGGACGCACCGACATTTCGTTCACGCTTCCCACCGCCGATGCCGCCCGCGTGGTCGAGGCGCTCCAGTCGGCCCTGGGCGAGCTCGGCTTTGAGCGCCTGGAGTACTCCGGGCGGATCGGCAAACTGTCCCTGATCGGAGCCGGCATGCGCTCCCATCCGGGCGTCTCGGCGAGGCTGTTCGCCGCCTTGAGCGAGGCCGGGATCAACATCGAGATGATCTCCACTTCGGAGATCCGGATCTCGGTGGTGACCGAGCAGGACGATTTGGAAAGAGCGGTCCGGGCGGTGCACAGCGCGTTCGGGCTCGACTCTGGTGAGGGCGAGGCCGTGGTCTACGGAGGGACAGGAAGATGAGAATCGGTTCGGCAGGTCACAACGTCGCAGTGGTCGGGGCCACCGGCCAGGTGGGGTCCGTCATGCGGGCTCTGCTCGAAGAGCGCGAGTTCCCGGTCCGCTCGATCCGGTTCTTCGCCTCCGCCCGGTCGGCCGGTCGGAGGCTGCCGTTCGCGGGTCATGAGGTCGAGGTGGAGGACGCCGATGCCGCCGACCCGGCCGGCATCGACATAGCGTTGTTCTCGGTGGGGGCTGCCGCGTCGCGCCGATTGGCCCCGCGCTTCGCCAGCGCTGGCGCGTTGGTGATCGACAATTCGTCCGCGTGGCGCGCCGACCCGCATGTGCCGCTGGTGGTCGCGGAGGTCAACGGCCCCTTGGCGGCCTCGGCCCCGAAGGGGATCGTGGCGAATCCGAACTGCACCACCATGGCGGCCATGCCGGTGCTGGCGCCGCTGCATCGCGCCGCCGGTTTGCGCCGGTTGGTGATCTCCTCTTATCAGGCAGTGTCCGGGACGGGGCCGTCCGGGGTGGAGGAACTGGACGTGCAAGCCCGTGCTGCGGCTGCCCAGGACTTGGCGGCCCTGCGTTTCGACGGCCACGCCGTCAACTTCCCCGATCCGGTCGCCTACGTCGCGCCCATCGCCTTCAACGTGCTGGCATGGGCGGGCTCCTCGGTCGATGACGGGCTCGGCGAGACCAGCGAGGAGAAGAAGCTGCGGGACGAGTCGCGCAAGATCCTCGACATCCCGGACCTGGCCGTGTCCGGCACATGCGTGCGGGTCCCGGTCTTCACCGGCCACTCCTTGTCCATCAACGCCGAGTTCGCCCGTCCCATCGATCCGTCCGAGGCTCGTCTGCTTCTGTCCGTGGCCCGCGGCGTGGTCCTGACCGACCTGCCGACCCCCTTGGACGCGACCGGCCAGGACCCGGTCTACGCGGGCCGCTTGCGGATCGACCAGTCGGTGCCGGACGGCCGCGGCCTGGCCATGTTCGTGGTCGGCGACAACCTCCGCAAGGGCGCCGCCCTCAACGCCGTCCAGATCGCCGAGGAGTTGACGGACCGCCCCCGCGCCTGACCTTGCAAGGGCTGCTCGGGTGCCCGCGCGGTGTGCGACCATTGATGCCATGCCGCGCACACTGATAGTGACGAACGACTTCCCTCCCAAACAGGGCGGCATCGAGAACTACGTCCATCAACTGGCGCGTCGGCTGCCGCCAGACCGGATCGTGGTTTTCACGTCGAGCGCCGAGGGCGACACTGCGTTCGACGCGACCCTGCCTTTCAAGGTGATCCGCGCCCGGACCAAGGTCCTGGTGCCGACCCCGCACACCGTCCGCGGCGCCGCCGTCCTGACCGAGCGGTTCGGCTGCGACTCGGTCTACTTCGGCGCCGCCGCTTCCCTCGGCCTGATGGCCCCGTACCTGCGGACGCTAACTCGCGCCAGGCGTTTCATCGGGTCGAGCCATTCACACGAATGCTTCTGGACCAAGACACAACCGTTGCGCGGGGCGATTCGCGCATTGGGCGAGGGGTTGGATCACATAACGTACATCTCGGACTACTCGCGGGCGGTGATCGGGCGGGTGCTGACGCCCCAGGCGCAGGCGCGGATGGTGAGGCTCAGCCCTGGTGTGGATCCGCGCCAGTTCTGGCCAGAATCTGACGGGGGGGGGGCGTACGAGTTCGGCTTGGGCTCCTCGAGGCTCCAGTCGTCTTGTCGGTCTCGCGCCTGGTCCCGCATAAGGGGCAGGACACGCTGATCAGGGCGTTGCCCGAGATCCGAGCGGCGGTTCCCGGCACGAAGCTCGTGGTGGTCGGTGGCGGCCCCAATGCCGCTCGTCTGGCCGCATTGGCGCGACACCTCAAGGTGGCCGATGCCGTCCGCCTGGTCGGTCCGGTGCCGAATGCCGATATCGCGCCCTACTACGCGGCTGCGAATGTGTTCGCGCTGCCCACCAGGGACAGGACCGCCGGTCTGCAGGTCGAGGGCCTGCCGTTGGTCTGCCTCGAGGCCGCCGCCGCCGGGCTCCCGCTGGTGGTGGGCGATTCCGGCGGCGCTCCCGAGACGGTGCGCGCGGGTGAGACGGGCCAGGTGGTTCGCTCGGCCGATGTGGACGGTGTCGCCGCAAGCCTCATCGAATTGCTCATGCACCCGGCGAAAGCCCGCACGATGGGCCAGGCTGGACGCCGATGGGTGGCCGACGAATGGACTTGGGACCAGCGCGCCGCGACCCTGTGGGGATTGCTCGGCGACGCTTGAGCGACCAGTCCGCCGGACGAAGGATGGTAGGCCGCGTGTCCGCGAGCAGTGATGATTCGCGAGCCGGGACGGCGGCATCGCCCATCCCCAACAGGGGACGGTTCCTTGCCTGGGCGGGGGACGGACCCTCTTCCTACCGAGCCTGATTTGCACGATGCCGCCGTGTCGTCTCGCGGCGACACGGCGGTCCCTTCTCGGGCCGTCTATCGACCTGGCGACAAGACGTTGGCGCCAGGGCGGATGGCGGCATCGGCCAATCGGTCTTCGTGGGTTGCCAAGCCCTCGGACTTCGGACGCAACCTCGCGCGGGAGTCCCCGGCGAGGCGCAGTCTCTGGATGTCGGCGTCGAGTGCCTGCTTTTGCACGCTCCAGCCCATCGAGTGCCCACTTTTGCATGGGAAGGCTTTGCATTTGCGCAGGTCAGCGAGTCGGCCGGTTTCGAATGGCGTGCATTTCCAGGCACTCGATGTCCGCCGACGTGCATTTCTAGGCACTCGAACGATCCGGCGGTGCAAATGTGGGCGCTCGATGAGTCTGCCCCAGGAATCGGTCGCCGATGATCCGCCGGTCCCCAGGAAGCCGCTAAGAAAGGACCACCAGGTGGTCGGGACGCGCGCCGATCACAGCTTCAATGGTGATGCGCCGGTCGAACGTGACGAAGCGGCCGCCGTGCCGGACGGCGAGCGCCAGGAGGTACACGTCGGTGATAGCGCTCGGCGTGAGCAGGCGAGTGGGGTCGATGGCTGTGGCGTCCGTCGCCGACAAGTCGCAGGGCCAGAACTGGTGTCCGCCGTGCTCGCGGGCTTTGCGCAGGTCGCCCAGTGATTCCGCGACCGTGACAGGCGCCGGGTAGGAAGGGTTGGCTCGAATCCGCGCGAATCCGTTCTCGGTGATGGCACAGGTGGCCCAGTCGTCATTCATTCCGGTGAGCCAGCGGGACGCGGCCGCGTGCGCGGTGTGGGTGGCGTCGAAAAGGGCCAGCAGGACGGTGACGTCCAGCAATGCCGGGCTCATATCCCCTCTTCCGCTCTGATGCGGTTGATCAGACTGTTGGTGATCACCGTGCCGGGCGCGCGACGCGGCCGGATGCCGAAACGCCGATCCAGTTCGGCGTCGAGCGGGTCGGCCGCAGCGCCCTGATGGGCCGAGGCGCTTCCAGTCAACGCCGACCGGGCCAAGTCTGACAAGACCTGCCCGGCGGTCTTGCCGTCCCGGGCCGCGAGTTCCTTGGCGGCCTGCAGCACGTCATCATCGACGGACAGGGTGGTGCGCATGCATCTGATGCTACCGCATCCACGGCGCGCAGAAAAGGACTGCTCGGATGCGGCCTCGCGACCAGGCCCGATGCGCGAACGGGGACGGCGGCATCGCCCATCCCAAGCACGGGACGGTTCCCGGCCTAGTCGGGGGACGGACCTCTTCCTACCGAGCCTGATTCGCCCGATGCCGCCGTCCCGGCCTGGCGCACACGCTCAGGGCCCCGTGCCCGTCTCCGCAGCCGGGGCCGACGTGTCCGGGTACACGACACGCCGCATGCCGCTGGGGCGGCTCGCGCGCGCAGGCAAGTTGCCGTTCAGGCAGGCGAACGCCCCGGCGACAGGACTTGGACGCCGAGCCGGGCGGCGGCATCGGCCAGCCTGTCGTCGTAGGTGACCAAACCGTCCAGTTCGGGCCGCAGCGTCATGGCGGCGGCCAAGTGGAGCGCGTCGAGACTTCTGAGTTCGGGCGGCGGGAGCATCCCGGCCTGCAGGTATTCGGGCGTGCCGAGTCCGAAAATGTCGAAAGTGGCCAGAACAGCCTCGGCCTGGGCGGCGGCTGCGGACGCGTGCCGACGGACTGTCCTGGCCACCTCGGTCCTGGCCAGGTCCGAAGTCATGACCCGCTCGCCCGAACGGAGCCACGAGCGCAACGCGACGGTCTCGGCCTCCGTCCTGACCAGTTTGACAATGGCCGAGGAATCGAAATAGTAGGGCATCAGAGCCGGTCCTCGCGGTCGGCTATCAACAATTCGGACAGGGAGGGCCTCGCGGCGGGGAGGGGTTCGGGGAGGTCGGCCAGCGATCTTGTGGCGGCTCTCAATCGGCCCTCCTGAAGCAGCTGGTCGCGGCGCGATTCGGCCAGCGGCACCAGCCTCGCCACCGGGCGTCCGCGGTCGGTGACGGTCAGCGTCTCGCCGCGCGCGGCCCTGGCCACGACCTGGGAGGCGTTCTGTTTGAGCTCTCGAATACCGATGGCCGTAGTCATAGTGCTACATTGTAGCACAAACCCATTTGCCGCCCGTTCATGTCGCCGCCGGGTCCCGTTGCGCAGTTTCCGGCGTGAAATGCGCCTTGACGGTGTTCGTGGCACGGGCGGCGCGACCACGAACGCGTTCTACCCGCATTTCGGGCTCCTGCGGCCGTCGTGGGCGCCGGGTGCGGGCGTGAATTGCGCCTTGACGGTGTTCGTGGCACGGGTGCCGCGACCACGAACGCGTTCTACCCGCATTTCGGCGCCCCGCGGCCAAACCGGGCAGCCGCAGCACGGCCTTGGGGCTAGAGGCGGAAGTTGAACAGCTCGCTGTCGAACTGGGCGTAGGACTCGTAGTCCAGCAGTTCGTACAGGTCGGCGCGGGTCTGCATCTGGGGCACGCAGTCCGCCAGGGAGCCGTGCTCGGCCAGTTCTGTCAGCGCGCGATCCGCCAGCCCCATGGCCAGGCGCAGCAAGGAGACCGGGAAGATCACCATATTCACTCCCACGTCCGCCAACTGGGACACCGTGAACAACTCGGACTTGCCGAACTCCGTCATGTTCGCCAAGACGGGCACGGAGACCGCCGCGCGGATGGCGGCGAACTCCTCCAGCGAGGCCATGGCCTCCGGGAAGATGGCATCAGCCCCCGCGTCCACCAAGGCCCTGGCGCGGTCCGCGGCCGCCGCCAAGCCATCGACCCCGCGCACGTCGGTCCGCGCCATGATCAAGAAATCGGGGTCGCGCCGCGCCTCGACCGCCGCTTTGATCCGGCCCAAGGCCGTGGCCAGATCGACCACCTGCTTGCCGTCCAGATGCCCACAGCGCTTGGGGTTCACCTGATCCTCGATGTGGATTCCCGCGAGCCCAGCATCTTCCATGGTCTGGACCGTCCGGGCGACGTTCATCGGTTCGCCGAAACCAGTGTCCGCGTCGGCCAGCACCGGCAGGTCGGTGACCCGGGCGATCTGCCCGGCCCGCGTCGCCACCTCGGTCGCGGTGGTCAGCCCGATGTCCGGCAGCCCCAGGTCGGCCGAGATGACAGCCCCGGAGACGTAGACCCCCTCCATGCCCTTGGCTTGGATCAGCTTCGCGCTGAGCGGGTTGAAGGCGCCGGGGAAGCGCTGAATCTGCCCCGACGCCAGGGCGGCGCGCAGGGCTGCGCGCTTGGCGGAAGGCGCAATCCGTGAGTACAGCATCAGAACAGCCCCTCCAGACTCGCCCCCGGCAGCGACTCCGGCCGGGCCACGATGGTCAGTCGACCCACCTCGTCAGGGCTCAGCGACGCCAAGCGCTCGGCCAGGCCCAGGAAGCGGTCCATCTCGGCCCGGTCCAGCACGTCCCCGGCCAGGGAACGGAACTTGGAGATGTAGTCAGCCCGTGCGAAGGGCCGTGCCCCCAGCGGATGGGCGTCCGCCACTGCGATCTCGTCAACGATCACGCGGCCATCGGCCAGGGTGATCTCGACCCGTCCGCCGAAGGCCTTCAAAGACGGATCGTTCGAGTGATAGCGCTCGGTCCACGCGGGGTCCTCGACGGTGGTGATCTTGTGCCACAGCGCCACGGTCTCCGGCCGCGAGGCCCGCTCGGACGAATAAGAGGAGACGTGGTGCCACGCCCCGTCCTGCAGAGCCACCGCGAAGATGTACGGGATCGAATGGTCGAGCGTCTCACGTGAAGCAGTCGGGTCGTACTTCTGCGGGTCGCCGGAGCCGGACCCGATCACGTAGTGCGTGTGGTGCGAGGTCGCGATCACGATCGACTCGACCTGGGCCGGATCGGCCACCTCGGGATACAGGCGGCGCAAACGCCGTGCCAAGTCGATCCAGGCCTGGGCTTGGTATTCGGCCGAGTGCTCCTTGGTGTAGGTGTCCAGGATGGCGCGCTTCGGCTCGCCCGGCGCGGGCAGCGGCACCACGTAATCGGCATCGGGACCATCCAGCAGCCAGGCGATCACGCCGTCCTCGCCTTCGTAGATCGGCGAGGGCGAGCCTTGGCCGCGCATCGCCCGGTCGACCGCCTCGATAGCGATCTTGCCCGCCAGCGCGGGGGCGTAGGCCTTCCATGAGGAGATCGCGCCTTTGCGCGATTGGCGGGTGGCGGTGGTGCAGTGCAGCGCCTGGCCGATCGCCTGGTAGATGGTCTCGACCGGCAGCCCCAGCATTGTCCCTAGCCCGGCCGCGACCGATGGCCCCAGATGGGCCACATGGTCGATCTTGTGGGCATGCAGCGAGATGGCCTTGACCAGGTCGACTTGGATCTCATAGGCGGTGACGATGCCGCGCAGCAGGGCCTGGCCGTCAAGTCGTCTATGTTGCGCCACAGCAAGTAGCGGTGGAATGTTGTCGCCGGGGTGCGAGTATTCGGCGGCCAGGAAGGTGTCGTGGAAATCGAGCTCCCGGACCGCCACGGAATTGGCCCAGGAGGCCCATTCGGGCGAGAACCGCGCGTCCGCCACCACTCCGAAAACGGTTGCGCCGGGCGAGTACGGATGGGCTTCGGCCTGGGCGCGGGCGGCCACGACCGGCGGCCGACCTAGGGAGGCTGCGGCCACGGCGGCGTTGTCGATGATCCGGTTGATCACCATCTCGCTCACTTCGGGCTCGACCGGCACCGGATCGGCGGCGACCTCGGCGATCTTCCAGGCCAACTGCTCGATTCGTTGGAGGGATTGGCCGCGTTCATGGACTCGGACCTGGTGGGTTATCACCTGGGACCTTCTTTCTGGCTCGGTTCTCTGGCGCTGTCCGGGACCGGGTTCAGGGGGCGCCCAGGTCGGCGGTCAGCGGTCGGCGAACGGAAGAAGGGGGAGTCCGCCCTGAGGCCAACCGGGCCGGAATGAGCACAAACACACCCCGATTCAGCCGACCTCTACCCACTATGGTCACACCTTTGCGTCAACATTGCCAATTTCGGGTGTTAGCATGACTTGTGAAGCGGCGGCGCGCGCCACACGCGACGCGGCACATTACGACCAGCCACAGGCCGTGTGCCGCGACCGCCGCGAAGCGTCCAACGCCACACCTTGGCGCAGCGACTGTCAAGCCGCGCCATCGGGACTCGGCGGGGCCGGGCCGGCTTGACCAGACGGCATCGGACACCGCCGAACGCTCCTGGAGCGGCCCCACGAATCCCCCGGTTCCCCCGAACTGTTGTCTGCCGACGGGCACCAAGCCCATCACAAGAAACGAGGAACCGGCCATGACCGAAATCCGTAAAGGCCTCTACGGCGTCACCGTCGATGTGACCGCTGTGTCCAGCGTCAACCCTGAAACGAACTCGCTGCTCTACCGGGGCTATCCGGTGCAGCAGCTGGCGGAGCGGTGCTCCTTCGAGGAGGTGGCCTACCTGCTCTGGAACGGCGAGCTGCCGACCGCCTCGCAGCTCGAGGTCTTCACGGAGATCGAGCGCTCCCAGCGGGCCATGACCGCGCACACCAAGGCCGTGATCGACGCCATCCCGTTGAGCGCCCACCCCATGGACGTGCTGCGCACCGCTGTCAGCTACCTGGGCACCACCGACCCCGGTGCTTGGGATCAGAGCCCCGTCTCCAACCAGGCCAAGGCCCTGCGGCTGTTCGCACAGATTCCGGGGATCATCGCCTACGACCAGCGCCGCCGTCGCGGCCAGGGCATGGTGGGGCCGCGCGAGGACCTGGACTACTGCTCGAACTTCCTGCGCATGACCTTCGGGGAAGTGCCGGACCAGACCGTGGTGGACTGCTTCCGGGTGTCGATGGTGCTCTACGCCGAGCATTCGTTCAACGCCTCGACCTTCACGGCGCGGGTCATCACGTCAACGCTCTCGGACCTGTACTCGGCGGTTGTCGGTGCTATCGGCGCGCTGAAGGGTCCGCTGCACGGCGGCGCGAACGAGGCCGTGATGGACGTGTTCCAGGAGGTCGGGCACGCTGACAAGGCCGCCGACTGGCTGGATGGCGCGCTCGCCCAGAAGCGCAAGATCATGGGCTTTGGGCATCGCGTGTACAAGAACGGCGACTCGCGGGTGCCGACCATGAAACAGGCGCTCGACCGGCTGGTCGACCACTATCAGCGTCCCGACATGGCCGCGCTGTACGACGCCCTGAACGACGCCATGACCTCGCGCAAGGCTATCCAGCCGAACCTCGACTACCCGTCCGGCCCGGCCTACCACCTGATGGGCTTCGACACCGCCACCTTCACGCCGCTGTTCGTCGCCTCCCGTATCACCGGCTGGACGGCGCACATCATGGAGCAGCTCCAGGAGAACCAACTGATCCGGCCGCTGTCCGTGTACAACGGCCCGGCCGAGCGCCCGGTGGTCCGCCCGTCCGACCCGCGCCCGGAACCAGAATTGATGCTGGTTTAGGGCGCCGCCGGGGCTCCGCGAAAGGCCGTCTCCGACGAGCCGCTGTCCCGATCAGCGGCCAAGACGCCTCGGGGCTCCCGGCCCGGTGGGCGGCATCGTCCACCGCCCTGCGACGATGCCGCCCACCCATCTCCGCGCTGGCCCCGACTCCGGGGTCGGTAGGGCCCGGAGGCGACCGTCTCGACCCAGGTCTTCGGCGGGGAGCCCAATTCGGGCACCCAGTTTGGTGCCTGGCTCCAACAAGGTTCTGAAACGGGGCTCACAACTGAGCGTCCCCTG
>JAISCU010000302.1 GCA_031265345.1 Bifidobacteriaceae bacterium | reverse complement strand
GGTCTTGACGTCAACATCGTCCGATGCCGTGCCAGTGGCCAGCGGCTTATCGGTGGACAGGCCACCGGCCACGCCCGGAGCCACGGCTGCGCCAGCCGCACCAGCTCCGGAGACCTTGGCCGGGGTCCAACCGAGATTGGAGGCCGGGATGGGATCTTTGTCAGTGGCGGTGAAAGCCGAGGCCCTGCCGTTGAGGGTCCATCCGGCTGCGGCCGAGTCGCGGCGGTCGTCGTTCACGGTCACGTTGTCGAGCGTGCCGGTGGCGGACCACACTTCGCCGGCCTCACGGGTGGCCGGGCCGGTCAAGGTGACGGGGCCGGGCTTGACCGAGATCTTCAAGCCGGTGGGCGGGGTGGTGGTCGTGGCCTCGGGCACGTCCACGTTGATGTCAGACTCGGAGGAGTCATAGGCCGACGGACCAGCGGGAGAACCCTGCTGGATGACGACCCAGGCTCCGCCTGGCTGAACCTCGATCGTGACTTGGTAGTAGGGATCGCTGGTCGGCGCGTACTGGGCGGCCGCCTGGCAGGCGTGCCGCAATTCGACCACGCCGCCGTTGGGTGCCACCTCTTCCCAGGGGAAGGCTGCCTGTGCGTTCGAGACGAGATCGGCCGTGCGGAGGATGTTCGTTTCGCCGTCGTTGATGCCCCCGTGGCTTCCTGCATAGGTGATACCCGCTCGGATTTGGCCCGCGATGGGGTTGGTGTCGAGCACGCCGTCAACCTTGGAATAGAAACCGGAGCGGGCACGGTGGCCGTCTGGGCAGACCTCGCCCTCGTTCGTGAAGGCGGAGGTCAGCCACCCCACCGAATCGCTGACGTCGATTTGGCCTGAACTCGGCGTGACTTGGAGGTAGCCCAATTGCAGCGGGTCACCATCGGTGGCGACAGCCGGCTGAGCGATCACGACCAGCGCGGCAGTGGCCATAGCGCCGGTAGCGAGGGTGGCCAGGGTCTTCCTGGCGAGTGTGTGCAACATGTTGAAATCTCCCTTGTAGGTCTTGTAGGTAGCTTGATTTGGTTCGTTGTGCGATGGATTTGACAGTGCGGTCCGGCCAGTTGTGTTCCTCATGGCGCCACGTATCCGCTCTTGTAGGTGGTGGTGTTGCCGCAATTGGCGATGGTGCCGAAGCCGTACTGGTTGATGACCGAGGCGTTCTGGCAGACCGACGAGCCGCTACCGGCGAAGGTCTGCTGCAACAACAGGTCGGCCGGCGATGTGCCACTAAGGCGTGACGTCTGAACCACGTTGTAGACCAGGCGATTGATTGGGAACACCGAGTTGAGCTTCCCGTGCCAGACGGGTGCCACCACTCCCCAGTAGTCATCGTCAATAGCGCCGAGGACGACATCGTTGTCCACGACAGTGTTCGGGACAACGTTGTTGTTTTGAGCGACCCAAGATGCTACCGAGAACGGCACGATTTCACCGATTGAGTCGATCTCCGACCCGTCGTTCTCTTGCACCAAGCCGGTGATCCAGTGGACTTCGGCCTCAGAAACGCCGATCTGCTGCAAGAAGAACTGCCGGGTGCCGGAGCCTGTCTGAGGCAGACGTGGCAAGTATTCGCGAGTCACACCATCCGCGCTCCTGAAGGTGGTCAATGTGCCCCGGTAGATGGCAGCCAGTTCGGCGACTGTCAAGTACGAAGGCGCCGAAGCCGTCCCCCAGTTCGAGTAGGCATAGCTGACTGCGTCCCGCGCGAATGGGATATAGGTCAGGTCCGTGCCCGCTGCCGACGGGCCGCTGGAGGACCGGGCGAAGTCCAACTGACCATTGATGGCCACTTGGCCACCCGATCCGTTGGAATAGGTGTAGCCACCGGTCGGGTTGATCGAGGCGGTCAACGCCCTGACGCCGTTCCCGGAACCGTTGGGCCGCGCGAACGTTGGGCCGCCCGAGCGCGTCTGGATCGTGGTCGATCCGATCGCGTCATACGACCCGATGACGGTCCCGCCGCCGATCACATCCGCGAGGCCGCCCATCACATACTGGGTGGTGTCGCTGCCGGTGCCGGTCAACGACCGGTACCCGCTCGGATCGGCCAGGGCCGGTGTGGCCGCGAGGGCCACTGCGGCAGCCGCCGCTGCAAGTGCGCCAACGGCGCGCGTTGCATTCCTAAACATCTCATCTCCTGTGTAAGGTTGATGATCTACGGGCACCCGGATGGGTGGCCGCATGGGCCCCTACCCCGCGCTGATGTCTTCCACGGACAAGCGGAGTGGGGGCTTTCCCATCGGTCGGCTCGTGACCGGTCGACGGGAAAGATCAAAGCTGGGCGCGGAGCGGTCATGGCCTGACCTTCCGGCGTCGCAGCAGAAGGGGTCCGGCCACGATCCCGACCAGGCCTACGACCAGGGCCGCACCGAGGGCCGCGCGTGCGGGTGGCTGTCCACCAGCGGTCGCGGCGGCCTCGATGGCCTGGGTCTGGGTGTAGCCGGTGGCGGGCTCGTCGGGCGTCAACGCTTCGTCGTCGACGGGATCGGCTGGCGGGACCGCGCCGTCACCAAACGCACTAGGCCCCCCAGTGTTGCCGGGTGCGTTGGCCGCAGAGCCCACGGGTCGCGTGCCGCTTGCGCTACCGGTCGAAGGTGACGCGGTCGGCGTCGGAACAGGCGCGGGGCCTTCCTCGCCGGGGTCGTAGTCGTGAATAGCCTGGACGGCGCGGAGCGCCTGCGCACGCAGGCCGTCCGTCAGAGGCGCATAGCCGTCCGGCAACTGGCCGATGGAGTGTCCAGGAACTTGGCCGTCGGAGATGGCGAATTCGATCAGGTCGGCGTACTGCTCGCGGGCGGCGGCGTCGGTCGCGCCAAGGTTGACGGCAGCGTAGAGGATCGAAGTCAGCGGATAGGCATCGTTCGGCAACGACGCCGGATCGGTGACGGTCACGTCCGCGACTTCGGTCGGAGTCTGCGCCCAAAGCGCCGAGGTGAGGGCGGCATGGTCGGCGTTGACAAACACGCCGGGCGCGTTCGGCGCCTGGAGGGAGGCTGTCGCCAAGCCATAGGCGGCGGCGTTGGCGGCATCGGTGTAGCCGGTCAGTAGCACGTTGGTTTGACGACTCATGCCGTTCGACACGTAGGCGCCTGGTGTGAGACCGGTGAATGCCGTGGTGTCCCAGGAAGTTTTCGACCCGTTGTCGGCCCGGAAGACCATCTGGGCCGCCGCCGTGGCGTCTTCCGCGTAGGGGCGGGATTGCAAGATGTCGTAGCGGTACTGGTTGGCACTCGTCAATTGGGGCGGATTGAGCGTCTCGTCGGCTTTGGGGAAGGTGTCGAGCGCCGTGTCGCATAGGCACATGGGCGATCCGTCGTCATGGGCCAACCCCACCGAACGCATCTTGATGGCGCCGGCCTCATCGCGGGCTGGGAGCATGGTCGGCGTCATCGTCCCGGTGCTGGGGTTCCGGGCCTCGCCCTCGTACAGTTCCGGCACTTGGGCGCCGCCATGCCCCTTGGGCAGGTAATACGGATTCAGAGTCATGCCAGAGTTGCCCTCGTCGCCAGGAAGGATGTTGTCCGGGTAACCGCCCAAGAACGCGCGGGCGGCATCGTCCGCCTGAAGGTAGGCCCAGAATTGCGCGATGCCGTCAGCCGAGTTGGGGCCGGTCATGATGAGCACCCCCGCCACGGGAGCGAAGGTGCCGGGGTTGAGGGCCTGAAACTCCGGGTCGTTGGTCAGCGCCAACGGAATTGTGCCCCAGGACTCGGACGCCTCGTCCATGACGGCGTTGTAATTGGATAGCGCTTGGTCCCGTTTGTAGGAGTGCGTGACCATCTTTGCGAGGAGCCTGGGGCTGAGCCGCAATTCCGCCTCACGGTTCCCCTCGGCGTTGGCCAGGAAAGCTATCACGACCCCGGAGACGGCGACGGGTGCGTACACGATCTCGCTCGCGGCTAACTGGTCAGGGTCGTAACCCTCCGGCAGATAGTCGCCCACCAAGGGCCGCGAAGTGATCGCCATTCCGGCTTGTCCGGTCAGCAATTGCCCGCGCACGGCCCGGTCCGCGGCGGTGGTGAGGGAATAGGCGATCCCGGAGGATTGGCACATCCCCGCCTGCCAGGAAGAGAAACCCGATTGGACGGCTTCGCTGCCCGCGACCAGTCGTTCGACAGAGCCGGACGGGCAGGCCGGGCCGGTCGGTTGGAAGTCTAGCGGCACCACGATCCGGTTGGCCCAATAGTCGCAATGCGGATTGACCGGCGACTGCTGCTGCAGCATCGGCTCGTTCTCCGGGTGGATCTCGAAGTCGGTGACGATCGGGCAGCCGGCGTTGGATTCGGTGACGTGCATCCCGCGCGGCACCACCACCAGCCAGCAACGCGTGCCCGTGGCCGAGCTCTCGTCGCCACAGCCCAAATAGGGCTGCGTGTCGTTCGATTGGACCTCGAACAAGAATTCCGACTTGCCTGTGGAATCGACCAGTTCCGTGCGCTCGTTGGTCGTCTGGCGGTTGAACACCTGCAACCACTCGGCCGTGCTGACTCCGAGGTCCGTGGTCACCACGGATGAATACTCGTGGCCGCTCACCGCCCTGAAAGGCACGTCTTCACCCTGGTGACCGGCCCGCAGAACACCGCCGAGAGCGAGTGACGGAGTGGCGGCAATTGCCGTTCCGATCCCCCAAGCGCCCCATTGGCAGTTCTTGTAGAACTCCGGGTCGGCCGGGTCGCCCCAGCATTGCATGGCTTGAACGAAGTTGGCCCCGAACTCGGCGATGGCGCCGCTGTGCTGAGCTAGCTGGCGGGTCGCGCCGGGCATCCCGGCGACGGTGACGCCGACCACTTCGTCTCCCAGGTCCCGCGTCCGCGCCACCGTCACCCGCACATCGGCGAAGTCCTCATAGTGAACGGAGGCCGGGTCCCGCGCCGGCTGGTATTGCTGCAGCTCAGGCCCGTTGCCCCCAGCCCACACCACCGTCACGGCCGAATCCTCGGCGGCGGTGGCCTTTGACCCCGGCACGACCGCCAGCCCCGCCCCGGAGCCGAGCACCACCGCCAGTCCGGCGACCATCACCGCCCGGCCCCCAGTCCTGGCGCCGCACCGGCCCCCACCATGCATGTTCATGCTGCTCCCATCTCCTTTGTGGGCGGCCGGAACGCGCTCACACGCTTCGGCCCGCTCACGGGTACAGATTCGGTGGACGATGCCGCTCGCCCGTCCCCGCCGCTCGCGCCAGCACCGCCGCCGCTCGTCGCCAGCCCCACGAGTCCGCTCCGGCGCCGCCCGCGCTTGCCCAAGACCGGAGGCAACACCGCCGCCCCCAGCACCGCCAGCCCAGCGCCGAACATCGCCAATTGCGCAGCCATGGAATGAGTCGGCGCCGGAATGGATTGGGGGCTCGCGGCGGCCATCGCCAAGGCGGCGAGCTCTTCGTCCGCTGCCACCGTTTCGGCGTCGGCCGCGAGCGCGGCCTCGTCCAAATCCAAACCGGCGCCGTTGGCGGCGTCGCCGCCAGTCCCGGAGCCAGCGCCAGCGGCATCATCTGCCGCGCGGCCACCGCCACCGGAACCCTTGTCACCACCAGAAGCACCATCCGGATCGGAACTGTTGGCGGTCTGATCGGGCGGGAGGTCCTTGGCCCCGCCAGTCCCGGTGGTGCATTGGGCAGCGCCCTTGCGGTCGCAATCGGACGGGAGGGGCGCTTTCTTGGCGAGCGCGTTCCCGTTCGGATCGGCCGGGTCGAGGGTCGGGTTGTGGCACTGGTTGATCCCCTTGATGGCCGGGTCGCCTCCGGGCACTTTCTCGATCTGGGCCTGACCGGCCAGCACCAGGTTGACCGGCAAAGGGCTGTAGCCCAGGGCCTCGGCCTGCTGTTGGCCCTCGCACAGGAAGTAAGCCCCGAAGTCGGCCAAGGTCAACCCCTTGTCCTCGGTGAAACCCGACTCCAGGGCGGTCGGCAAGATGATGTACGAGTAGCTCGACAGCGGGTACGCCCGCGGGTCGGCGTTCGTGTACACGCCGCGCAGGTCCTGGGTGAGGTAGTCGGGCGAGGACTGGTCCTGGTTGATCTGCGCCGCCAGCAGCGCGACGGCCACGTTGGAAGCGGTCGGCTCGGAGTAGTAGCCGGCCCGGTTCAACACTTTGGCCACCGGGAAACCGGCGTTGAGCGCGTACGAGTACTCCACGAACGTGATCGCGCCGACGGCGTGGGACTGGGCCACGTACCCCGCCACGCCGTTCGAGCCCGAGCGCGACACGAACCCGGAGCCCGCCACGACCGGATAGTTCGAGGTCACCCCGCAGTGCCCGGCCACCATGGGGCGCCCCACCTTGCCGCAGTAGGCGTCCCAGGCGGCGGTGTGCTCCTGGCGCAGCCAGATCGACACCTGGGCCGTCGCGCCCGACCCGTCCGACCTGACCACCGGCACGATCGGCAGGGCTGGCAACGCCAGGGCAGGATTGTCGGCTTTGATCGCCGCATCGTCCCAGCGGGTGATCACGCCAGTGAATATCTTGGCGATCACGTCGCCGGACAGCCGCAGGTTGGTGACCCGCTTGCCCGCGATCTGCAGGTTGTACATGAAGGCCGTGCCACCCGCCACGATCGGCATGTAGGCGAACCGCCGGTTCGGACGGGCGTCGCCCTCGTTCGAGTTGGCGATCGCGTAGGGGATCTCGGAGACGCCGAAATCGGCCGTGCCGTTGGCGAAGTCGTTCCGCCCCTGGGTCGAACCGGACTCGGAGTAGGTGATCTTCCAGCGGTAGTTGCCCCAGACATTGGTGATCCACTGTTGGAGCGCGTTGGCAGACCAGGTCGAGCCCGATCCGGTGATCGGCGCGTGGACCGACCCCGCCGCCAGCGCCGGGCTCGCCAGCCCCAGCCCGCCAGAGATTAGGAGCACGATGCCGACCGCGGACACCGCCCACCGATGCGGCCCGCGTCTGGGGTCGAGCCGGCGGTTCCCCCTTGAGCGGCGGAGGACATGGCGGCGCGAGGCGTTCATGGGACAGGCCTTTCTGGCGGGAACGAAGGCGGCGGGGAGCCCAGGGAGCGCTCGAACTGGTCCACGGCATCGGACAAATGACGGTTCGCGAAACGCTGGGCGTCCCTGGCGGACCAGGCCCGCGCCCGCCGGTCGCCGCGAGCGGAGAGCACCCCGGCGCCCTTGCCGCCCATCAGCCGGGCCAGCCAGAACAGCCCGAACACCATCACCATCAGCACCGCCGCCGCACCGAACCCGCGGGCTATCTGCGACGGCTCGGGCGACTTGACGAGCGTGAAAGTGGCGAACGGCAGGGACACCATGGGACCGGAGAACGGGTTGAGATTGAAGTAGGTGGTGTACCCGGCGGTCAGCAGCACGGGGGAGGTTTCGCCGATTCCGCGCGCCGTCCCCAGCACCACCGCCGTCATCAGCCCGGAGCGGCTGGTCGGCAGCACAACGTGCCAGATGGTGCGCCAATGGCTGGCGCCGGTCGCCAACGAGGCCTCTTTGAGGGTGGCCGGGACCAGCCGCAGAACCACGTCCGCCGAACGCACAATGATCGGCAGGATCATGATGGTGATGGCCAGCGAGGCCGCGAAGGCGGACTTGTCGAAGCCGAACAACAGTATGTACGTCGCGTATATGAACAAGCCGCAAATGATGGAGGGGAGGGCGGTCATGGCCTCGACCACGGTTCGCACCAGGCGGGCGAAAGGCGAGGGGAACTCGGCCAGGAAGACCGCGCAGGCCAGGCCCAGGGGAATCGAGACGGCCAAGGCGAAGGCGATCATGATGAGCGTGCCGATCGCGCCATGGGCCATCCCGCCCAGCGTCAGCGGGTCGAGCGGACCGGCCAGAGACATGTCCTGAGTCCAGAAGTTCGGGTGCTTGAACGCGTCCGCGCCGCGCGCCAACGTGAATACCACCACCACGGCCAGGGCCGCGAACAGGGTGATCGCTGCCGAATGGATGAAGACCCCGGCCAGCCGGTCGAACACGGTGACCCGGTCGGCGTCAAAACTGATCAGGATCACGAAGAAGCCCAGGAACAGCGCGTAGGCCGTCAACATGAAAGCCAACGGTCCGGTCGCGGGCACCACCTGGGTGAACAGCCAAGCCGTGGTGGCGATGGCGGCGCAGGCCGCCCCGACCACGCGGAGCACGTCCTCGCGCCTGACCCCGGCCAGGCTGCGGCGCTGCTCGGGCGGGCGCGAACCCGTGTCAGGCGAGGGGAGGAAGGTGCGGGGAGCCGGGCGCACGGCATCGTCCACGGTGGTGGCGGGGAGCGGAGACGTCACGGGCGGCCTCAACTCAACTCACCCGAACGGGAGCGCTGGATGATGACCCCGGCGCCGAAGTTCACCGCCATGGTGACCGCGAACAGCGCCAGGCCGGCCGCCATCAGGGCGGACAACTCGAAGTTCGAGGCCTCGCCGTAGCGCAACGCGATCAGCGAGGAGATCGAGTTGGTGCCGGTCGACAGCACTTCCCAGTTGATGACGAAGACGGGGGAGATGACCAGGTAGACGGCGATGGTCTCGCCCAAGGCGCGGCCCAGCCCGAGCATGGTCCCGCCGATGATGCCGCCCCGGCCGAACGGGTACACCACCGACCGGATCATGCCCCATTTGGACGCGCCCAACGCCAGCGCGCCCTCGCGTTCGCCGGTGGGGGCTTGGGCGAAGACTTCCCGCATGACCGAACAGGCGATCGGCGCCACCATCATGGCCACCACCAACCCGGCCAGCATCGCCGATGCCGTGAACACGGTCGGCGTGGCCAGCGGGTCCTCAGGGCCGAACCTGGACACCTTGAAGACCGGGATCCAGCCCAAGTGCGTGGCCAGCCACTCGGACACCGGCAGCAGCTGGCCCTCGAGCCAGAACATGCCCCACAGCCCGTACACCACCGAGGGGATCGCGGCCATCAGATCGACCACTCCGACCAGGAACGATTTGACGGCGGGGGGCGCGTACTCGGAGATGTAGGTGGCGGTGCCGATAGCCAGTGGCAGAGCCACCGCGATGGCGATGATGGCGATGGAGATGGTGCCGAACAGGACCGCCGCGATCCCGAACCGGCCCGAATTGGGCTCCCAGTCCTGCTCGGTCAAGAACTGGCCGCCCGCTTGGTTGATGGCTTGGGCGCCCCTGATCGCCAGGAACAGTCCCACCAGGGTCATGATCGCGAGCACCAGGATCCCGGCGCCGTGGGCTCCGTACTTGAAGACTCGGTCGGCTGCGCCGGTGCGGGCGGAGCCGAGACGGCGGGGGAGGTCTGGCGGGTTTGCTCGGTCCGCGCTGGGCACGCCCGGATCGGCGGACTCGACTGCAAGCGCACTGTTGGTCATGGCTACCCTTGTTGCCCTAGTCGCTGGGACGAACGGGCGTGTGAGCGATGTTGATGATGTCTTCAGCAGTCGCATTCGCGCGGGCTTCCGCGTGATCGGCTGGGGTCCCCGATCCCGCCTAAGAGCGTTCCACCGCAAGGTGAACCCTGGGTGAACCCGAATGGGGCCGTTCGGGGAACATGTGCGAAACAGCTGGCGCGCGTTAGCGTGAAGCCCATCCCTGGAACACGGGTTGGCGTCTGACGCAAACCCGTGTTCCTGACGGCTGCGAACGCGCGTGTGGGCAGGGTGTTCAGGGACCAGCCGGCCGATTCGTCTTTCTGGGCCGCCAGACTCGGACACTGGACCCGGCGACCGGCCGCGGCACCCCCGCGCGTCGTGAAGCGTCACCCCGCCGAGCGGCATGGCTGGCGAAAACCTGGCACAATGGATGAACGCAGGGCCCCTAGCTCAGTTGGCAGAGCAGCGGACTTTTAATCCGTGGGTCGTGGGTTCGAGCCCCACGGGGCCCACCATGGGCTGGCCGCCGTTGCTGGATATGTGACTATAATCATGACCATGACCTACGTCCATGTGGCGGAAGCCAAGGCCAAGCTGTCGCGGTTCATAACGTCAGTCAGCGGCACTCACGAACGGATCGTCATCACCAAGAACGGAATCCCGGCTGCGGTCTTGATCTCGCCAGACGACCTCGAATCATTGGAAGAGACCCTGGCCATCCAATCCGACCCATCGTTGATGGCGGAGATCGCCGCTGCCCAAACGGAACTTGACGCGGGTCTCGGAGTCACCCTGGACCGCGCGCCGGAGCGTGGCTGATGGCCTACACGGTCATCTGGTCGCCGACTGCCCGGCGCAAGCTGGCCAACGGTCTGCCGACCAAGGTGGCTGGTGCCGTCTGGGAGTTCGTCAACGGCCCGATGGCACGAGAGCCTCGGCGTGTGGGGAAGCCGCTGCGCCGAGACCTTGTGGGACTCTGGTCGGCGCGGCGAGGCGACTACAGGGTGATCTACCGCGTTGACGAGGGCACAGAAACGATTCTGATAGTGACCGCTGATCATCGCCGGGACGTCTACCGGACCTGACAGGCGGTCCGTCGAGAAACCTTGAACCCCCGCCAGGCCCGCACATTTCGATGCGCTCGGTTCGCTTATCTTCACAAGCATTCAGGAAGACGTGACACATGCGCGATCAGGCCGAGCCGTACCATCCCGCAAGTAGGCGGCAGAACTCGTCTTCGGTGGCGGCTACGCGAGGCCGTCCAAGCGAGTCGATCATGCCCGCTGGGAGCTCTCGTGCGACCTGCGCGCCCAACGTGACGGGGTACTCCGCGTCAGGCGCGTAGATGATCGCATCGCCCAGTCGCATGAGCCCATAGAGGACCCGCTTGAGGGCGTCGCTCTCGAGCGGTCGGATGATGACCAGCCCTGACGCATGCCCATGCGTCGTATCGACCGTGACCACCTGGGCCCGGTCGTGACCGGAGGGCTGGTCGGGCAGGGTCAACACCACCTGCCCTTCCTCGACGGCTGCCCCCAAAGGCGCCATCGCCTCCAACATCGCCCCCACAGCGACGGCCTGCGGCTCGCCCCGCGCCCACCAGCTCAAGTACCACTCCGTGCTCATAGCCCGAGCGTAGCCCCGTTGCCCAGGCCGACATGGACCGGGCGCTCCGTGGAACCACGGATCGAAGGTCCAACCCTGCCATTCCTGAGCCGCGAACTCGACCATTCCCGACCTTTCTATCCTTCCGTTTCGCGTCCGCGCCCAGGTTGGCCCGCGCCCGTCGGTCGCCCGCCAACCGCCCGGCCACCCCACACCGTCCGGCCGCCGACCGCCCGGCGACGCCCACGTCACCCTGGGGGCCCGCAGGGTCCCCCCGCCAGTGTGGCACCCTTGTAAGAGTGAGTGGACAGCCCAGGTTCCGCCGCCCGGCCATGCTGGACCCCGGCGATGCGGACAAGCTGATCGGGGGGATCGACCCGGCCGTGCAGGCCGAACTGGCCCATTCCAGCGCCCAAGGGCTACTGGCCCGCGCCCGCGACGAGGCCCCGGACGACCCGGCCCTCGCCGCCCGCCTGGTCTCACTGGTCGAAGACGAGGGCATCGAGACGTTAGCCCAACTATGGGCGCAGTCGCCGCCCGATTCCCTGCCGGGGGCGCTCTGGCGGGTGTACGCGCTGCGCGAGTGGGTCCGCCGCGACCCTCGCACCGTCTCCGAGCGCTACAAGCTGGGCGAGCAGCGCCAGCCGGTGGCTCGCGTGGTGGCCGGCGCCGTGGAGCCGCCCGGTCCCGAAGAGATGCTCCAGTTGGCCGATGCCGTGTTGTCGGGTCTGTTCACCGGTGAGCTTGACGTGGCGTTGGCTCGGGCGGCCGCATTCGCCCGCATTTTGTCCACTGGATCGGCGCTGGACGCGGATTGGCTCGATGACGCCAGCCCGGCGGAGGCGGCGACCGTGACACGGCGGGCGGAGGGGCTGCTCAGCACGGCGGAGGCATTGGAATCGGCGGCCGTCAAATGGCGGCAAGGAAAACTGGAATGACTTAGATCGGGGGCAAACGTGATGGTGATAGTCGAACACGAAGCATTGCAGCAGACGGTCGGCGCGCTGGAGGTGGCCGTCCGGCGCCAGGCCTTGGACCTGGCACGGGAAGTGCGCGAATACGACGGCGTGGAAGCCATCAGCGAGGCGCCGCTGTTGGCCCTCGCGGACGGCGATCCGGCCGTGACGCACATCCTGGCTTGGAAGAACAACCAGTTGGCGGGCTATTGCCAGCGCGATGCCTCCGGCGCCTCGGCGGAACTGGCGGTCGCTCCAGGAGCCCGGCGGCTTGGACTGGCCAAAGCCATAGTGAGGACACTGGCGGTGGACACGCCGGAGGTCCGCTTGTGGGCTCACGGCGACCTCGGCGCGGCTCGCATGGTGGCCGATTCAGTCGGCCTGACCGCCGTGCGGGAACTCTGGGAGATGACGTCGGATCGACGCGGACACGAAAGCGCAACGGTGGCCCGCGAAGACGACCGAGCGGCATCGTGCGCGATCAGGCCTTTCGACCCGAGGACCGACCGCGCGACCTGGATCGACCTCAACGCCGCCGCCTTCGCCGGCCATCCCGAACAGGGCAAGTTGACGGTCGGCGACCTCGACCGGCGCATGGGCGAGGACTGGTTCGACGCGGGCGGGTTGCTCTTCGCCGCCCCAGGCCCACAGGCGCCGCCGTTCGGCTACGTCTGGACCAAGATCGTGGACGGCGTGGGCGAAATCTATGCCATCGGCGTGCATCCGCAAGCCCAGGGCCGCAGGCTCGGCACCAAACTCCTGGACGTTGGCCTGAGCCACATGGAACGCCAAGGTGTGACGGAAGCCCGCTTGTTCGTGGAGGCCGACAACGCTCCGGCCATCGCCGCCTACCGCCGCCAGGGCTTCGAAGTGACAAGGCGCGACATCCAGTACGCCTTCTAGAACCCCCCGACGGGCGGAAGCTGGTTCGGGCGTCCGGGGATGTGGACAATGCCTCGCGGGCAGACGCGCCGCGAGCGGGTCACGGGAGCCCCAGGCGATCACGCTCGGCGCGCGCAAAAGACAAATCGGCTGGAACTGGCACGCGAAAGCCAGGGTATTCGTCTTTGTTTCAGCCTGCGTTTCATTGAGTGCCAGGGAATTTGTCTTTTCTTGAGTGAGGCACTTTCGGTCCGATCCGCTGACCTGCGGCTTCGACCCAGGCTCGGTCGAGGGTCGTCAACGAAAAGACAAATTCCCTGGCTGTCGATTTCGGTGTGCGCCCAAGAAAGACAAAAACCCTGGATCTCGGTGCCGAGATCCCGTGGATTTGTCTTTCTTGCCCGCTCCGCGTGTTTTCTGCCGCAGGTCCGGCGGGCCACCGTCCCGCCGACGGTTCCCAAGCAGCCGCTCAGGCGCTAGGGCACCAGCAGGAACTGGGTCTTGTCCGAATCGACGTCGAGGATCTTGACCGTCGCGACGTAAGTGGCGTCCTTGTCGCGGAAGGGCTTCTCGGCGGTGTCGGGGCAGCCTTGCTGCGAGCGGGTCGCGTCCCAGGTGATCGGGATGTCGGCGGTCTGACCGGCCTTGACTATGACAGCGTCGCCAGCGTCCTCGGCCGTCTTGGAGGCGCAATCCGACGAATCGAAAATGCGATCCTCCCCGGACACGACGTGGAGGAGGACGTTGTAGGGGTTGTTGAGGATCGAGCAATCGTCGGCGGAGGTGTTCTTGACGTGCGCCGCCAGGGTGACGGGCTCCGCGGCGGTGTAGCTGTCTTTGTCGTGCGTCAGAAGGATGTCGGCGTCGGCCGCGAGCTTGGCGCCCTGCAGCTGCTTGGAGGTGCAGGCGGCGATCTTCGACGCGGCGGGCTTCGAGGCTTCGGCAGAAGTGGAAGCGGATGGGCTGGGGCTAGGCTTGGGCTCGTCCGAGCCGCCAGAGGCGAGCGCCTTGATGATCATGATCAGCACAATGATCACGACAACGATTCCCGCCAACAGGGCGGCCCGTCGCCGCCAATACACAGCGGTCGGCTCCGGACCCACCGGGTGGATAAGCCGATTCACGCTTAAGAGTCTATGTTCACCTCGCGGTCGTGGGTGACAGAAACGCCGTTCAAGGCCAGGTCAAGGTCCGGCAAGACGATCCGGCGGGACGATTCGCCAGGAACCTCAGGCGTGACGGTCCGGCAGGCGCAGGAGCATACGGGTGTTGCCGAGGGTGTTGGGCTTGACGCGGGCCAAGTCGAGGAACTCGGCCACGCCGTCGTCGTGCGACCTGAGCAACTGCTCGAAGACCTCGTGGATGACGGGAATGCCCTCGATGGGCTCGAAACCATGGGCTGCGAAGAACTTGACCTCGAAGGTGAGGCAGAACAATCGTTCCAATCCCAGAGTGTGGGCCCGCGCGATCAGGGCTTCGACCAAGCGGTGCCCTACCCCCCGGCCTTGCCAGTCCGGGCTGGTCGCCAGGGTCCGGATCTCGCCCAGACCCCTCCACATCACATGGACCGCGCCGCAGCCGATTATGCCCTCTGCGCGGTCGGTGGCGACCAGGAACTCCGGCAGCGACTCGTAGTAGCTGACGGGCGGCTTCGCCACGAGCAGCCGCCGGTCCACGAAGGGCGCTGTCAAAGCTCGGATCGCGGCCACGTCCTGGCTGCGGGCGGGACGAACCGCGAAATCGCGTGACATGATCACCAATCTTGCCATCCGGGCCGTGGGCCGTCGAAACGCGGCCCGCTCACGGCACCCAGACGCGGCCACACGTGCCCAGATGCGCCCGGACGCGGCGTTGCGGACCCAGGCGCGCGCGCCCGGCAGTCCAAGCGGCATCGTGCAAATCAGAATCCCGCCCAGGGCCTGCCCGGTTGACTGCGCGCCGTTGCGTCCATGGTTCACCTCGGCGCGCGGGCGTCCCAAGGTGCGCGGTGCCCTCCCCGAGCTCCCGAGCGTCGTCCCAGGTCAGCGGCTGGGCGCGCAACGACTGCCCATGGGGCGCCGACACGAGTCCCGCATAACTGAACCATGGACGGAAAGGGGGTGGAAGACAAGGCCGGACGACGGCCAGGGGGCTGTCAGAACCATGCAAATCCTGAGTTACCATTGAATCGCCCGCAAACGGGCGGGCTGACACCAAACAGGAATCTGAGAGTTTCGGGGGAAATTGAAACTGTCAAAACGGAAGAGCCTTTTCGTCGCTACGCTGGCCTTGTGCGCCGGATTTGCGACAGCAAGCCCTGCGCTGGCCGTGTCGGCCACCGCGCCTGACGGCGGTTCGAAAGTCAGCACCAGCGGCAAGACCATGTATGTCACGGACGCCGAAGCCGACGCACATGCGGCCTATGGCTATGCCAAGAACAAAGACAATCGGTTGGACAACCACAGCGGCGTTGGCACCACGGTGGAGAAGACCTATGGCTTCACCATCACCACTGTGATGGCATGCACCAACATCCAGCTGCACCCGGATTCGTGCTCCAGCTGGAAGTCGTAGTCGGGTCGACGGAAAGCCGCAAGTGCATCGCTTGGATGCTGCCCCGGCTGTTCGCGTGGATGGCCTGACGGTTCGTTATGGGGCGCGAACGGTGCTCGATGGACTGTCTTTGGAGGTGTATCCGGGCGAATCGATGGCCTTGACGGGTGCGTCGGGGTGCGGCAAATCGACTCTGCTTTCGGCGATCATCGGCTTCACCAAGCCGATGGCGGGCGAAGTGTCGATTTGCGGCACCCCGATGAGGGCCGGCTTGTCAAGGTCCGCGACGCGTCTGCGACGCGAGAAGATCGGGGCCGTGTTCCAGGACGGCCATCTACTGGATGAATTGACCGCCTTGGAGAACATCCAGGTGGCCGGTCTGCTAGCGGGTATGGCGCCGGGATTGGCGGAGAACCGGGCGAGGGCGTTGTTGGAGCGGTTCGGTCTGCCGAAAGCGAGCCGTCCGGTCACCAGCCTGTCCGGAGGGGAACGGCAGCGTGTGTCCGTGGCGCGGGCTTTGGTCAACGACCCTCAACTGGTCGTGGCGGACGAGCCCACCGGATCGCTTGACCCGACGAGTCGAGATGAGGTGACGGCCGCTCTGTTCTCCATCCCGCGCGAGTCGCCGCGCGCTCTGCTGGTCGTGACGCATGACCCGGCGGTGGCGGAACGCGCTGACAAGGTCCGCGTGCTCCGCGACGGGCGCCTGGCTCAGGTCCATCACGGCGACGGAGCGCGGGACGCGGGCGCAGGGCGGTCGGGGTGACCGTTCCGGATCGACGGGGTTGGTCGTGGCGGTTGGCCCGCGCGAGTCGTCGCCGCGACGAGACGAGGCACCAGCAGAGTGTCGCGCTGGCCGTGGCCACCTGGCTGCTCGCGGCCGGGTTGGCGCTGACGGTCGGCGCCATCGCCTATGAACGCCAGCGGGACCAGACCAGTCTGGCGGTGCATCCGAGTCCGGCCGTCTCCCCGGAGCGGGCGGAGCTCATGTGGGCGCCAGTCTCGCACCCATCGGTGGACGGCTACCCGGTGGCCGCCTACGTCATCCAGCCACTGGTCGCGGACGCGCCATTGCCGCCGGGAGTGCGGGCTTGGCCCGGCCCTGGCCAAGCGGTGGTCTCGCCTGCCCTGGCTGAGGAATTGCCGGACCAGTGGGAGGCCGTGTACGGCCAAGCGGTCGGGCTGATCGGCCTTGACGGGTTGGAGGCGCCCCGCGAGCGGCGAGCTTACTTCCGGCCTGCTCAAGACATATCGGGACTGAGCCCAGTCTTTGCGTCGGGGTTCGGCGTGGCGGATGGTGAGCGGTTCGCGTTCACCGGCGTGGGAAGCGGCTACGCCGCCGATCTGGCGAGCGTGCTGTCACTGACTCTTGGGATGGTGGCCCTAGCTGGTTTGGCGGCGCTGGTCGCGGCCGTGATGATCGGGGCCGACCGTCGTCGCGACCGTCTCAGAACATTGGCCTGTCTCGGGGCCAGCCGCCCGCGACTCGTCACAGTCACGGTGGCAGAGATGGCTATGCCAATCGTGACCGGCGCCTTGGCGGCCTTGGCGACGGCGGCCGTGGCCGGCCTGGTGGACGTGAGCTTCCCCTGGCTGGACGCGCAGTGGCCAGCGGTCTGGACGCGGAGGCTGTGGCCGTGGATAGGCGTGGCCGTGGTCCTGGCCGTTGTCATAGTGGTCGGCACGGTCGCCCTGACCGGCGGTGGGTTGTCCAACATGGTCCCCAACCGGGCCAAGGCCTCCAAGAACGGCGCGCGGGTCATCCAGGCCGCTGCCATCATCTGTCTCCTCAGTGTCACTGCGACCATTTGGGTGACGGTCTGGCTCATGACTGACGGATTCGCCCGGAACCTGTCCTACTATGTGGGCGCGGCGGTGGTCATGGTGACGGTCGGATCGCTCGCCGCAGTGATCACCAGGGCACTCGGCGGCCGGATCGGACACGGGGGCGGTAAGTGGGGAATTCCCTCGGCGCTGGTTGGTGGCCGGATGCTGGAACGCGGTCGGGGACGAGGCATCCGTGTGTGTTTCAGCCTCGGGGCAGCGGTTATCCTGGCGGGCCAGGCGCAGCTTCTCGCCAGCACGCTGTCGCTGCAGTATTACGAGGCGTCCGCCATTCAGGAACGCTTGGGCACCCAAGGGCTGGAAGTGAGCGGACCCCTCCGCGACGAGGGAGTCGGAACGTTCCTGGAACGAGTCCCCGGCGAGGTCGCCACGTTTTGGGTGGCGGACGACTTCAGCGACGGAGGCATCGCGGTCGTCTCGGTGCGACCAGGGACGGCGGAGTGGCTGGGGGTGACGGTCGGAGCCCCCATGGACAGATCCGAGTTGGCCCAGTGGCCTGAACCTGCCGCGACCCTGCTTGGGTATTACCTCGACGCTGACCGTCTGGTGATCGAACAATGCCCGGACCAGGTCCTGGGTTGCATGCCCGCCGACCCCACCGGGCTGCTGCTGGCGTCGAGGACCGGCGCCGACCTGCCGGTGTGGGATCTGAAGGAGATCGCCGCGCCTCTGGTTCCGGGCGGCCTCGATTTCAGTTCGGTCGCGGAGTCCTGGCTCGCCACCGGCACTACGCAGAAGACGCATGCGGGCTGGGCCATGCTGTTCGGAGTGATCGGTCTGGCCGGACTGGCTTTGAGCGTGGGACTCTTGCAGTCGAGTGAGTCACGTTCCCTCAGCGCCGCAGTGGCGCCCCTCTCGGCGTTCTACTCCCGAAGGGGTTGGCTCCTCGGCCTGTGCATCTGGCAGGTGGCCCTGCCCGTCGCGGCGACGGGTGCCGTGGCGGCACTGTGCTACTACCTGCTGCCCCAAGGATTGACCGTAGATACTGGCTTATCGGCAGGCAGCTATTTCGATCCCTCGGCCAGTTTCGCCTGGACCATGGTCGGGGCTATTGCCCTCGCTGGTCTGGGGGCTGCGGTCGGTGCGGCCTACGCCCTTCGGCGCGGCGCCGAAAGCTGGCGCCCCGGCACCAAATGAGTGTCGCGGCGTCGGGCGTGCGACCCGCAGCCTAAGCCGCGATCTTCGAAGTCTAGTGCCCGGTGATTCCGGGAACGACGGCGCCGAGGCCGGATATCTGCTCGTCCATCGCCTGGAATCCCCCAAAGAAGACACGGACTGTCCCCGCCAATCGCTGTCCGCCACCGGTGCCAACGCCGAGTATGCTCGCCGCAACGCTCTGCAGATAGCACATCCCTCTGTCCGTTTCCCGTTGCGGCTTCGAGTTAGGTGCCGTAGGGCCAAGTACCACAGGGCCGGGCGTCTTGGACGCCCGGCCCTGGCACCCCGGAAAGGGTGTTCGAGCAGCCCGTCCAGTGACGGCCGGCCGGACCGATCAAGGTTTGCCTTGACCACGACTGGATCGACAGCGCTGGCATCCTCCAAGGGATCGCGGGGGCGGGCCTGGGCTGTCGCGACGGATGACGGGCGCAGGCAGGACCGGCGTGCGTGCGACGTTGGGCAGACGCCGCTGGCCAAGCGGGTCGGGATCGGCGGGAGGAGCCCGTCGGGCGGGCGCGGATCAACCGGCAGGCCGGTCGCCGACCCAAGAAACCGCGAGCCCCAGCAGTCGGTTCAGGGGCACCGACAGGAGACCTGCCAGGCGTGGCACTCGGCGCCGACTGCCACGGCATGCAGGTTTTCCAGTCCGCGAGTTTCACCGAGTGCCACGGATTGCAGGTCTTCTCGCCGGTGCCTCTTTGGGCGCACCTCTCTGACCTGCGTTTCCGCGCGGAATGATCCCGGGTCGCGGTCGCAAGAACCTGCAGATCGTGGCACTCGGATCAGGGGCGCCGCCAGAAAGCCTGCCAGGCGCGGCACTCGGCGCCGACTGCCACGGCATGCAGGTTTTCCGGCCCGGACGCGCCCAGGCGGACCGGGCCCGGGGCCGGTCGAGCGGCACAGTCCAAATCCGAATCCTGCTCCGCGGCGGTCGGTCCTGAAACCGACCCCTGATCAGTGGCACGATTGAAGCGGTGGTCGCCCAACGGAACACAAGGAGTCAAGAGAGAATGGATCATTCAGCCCTTTCCCCGGCCGCGCGCAAATCCGCGTTGGCGGCTATGGCGGCCCGAGAGCTCGATGTGCTGGTGATCGGCGGCGGCGTGACCGGAGCGGGAATCGCCGTCGACGCTGTCACCAGGGGTTTGACCACCGGCATAGTGGAGGCTCAGGACTGGGCGGCGGGCACCTCGTCGCGCTCCTCCAAACTGGCCCATGGCGGCCTGCGCTACCTGTTGATGCTGGACTTCAAACTGGTCCACGAGGCGCTGACGGAACGCGACCGGCTTCTCTCGACCACTGCGCCGCACCTGGTCAAGCCGGTGCCGTTCCTCTACCCGCTGACCCACCGCCTGTGGGAGCGCCCCTATGTCGCGACCGGCGTGGGCATGTACGACCTGCTGGCGCACACCCCTGGACGGCGGAGGGCCTTGCCCATCCAGAAGCACTACTTCAGCAAAGAATTGCGGCGGGTCTTCCCCGACCTGAAGCCGTCCGCGGCCGTCGGCGCGGTGCGGTACTTCGATTCGGAGGTCGATGACGCGCGCCTGGTCCTGACGCTGGTGCGGACGGCCGCAGCTTACAGGGCGCATGCCGCCTCGCGCGCGGAGGTCGTGGCGATCACGCGGAACCGATCCGGTAGAGTCAATGGAGCCCAGGTCAAAGACCTGCTCACGGGCGAAACGGTCCAAGTAAGGGCCAAGAACGTGGTCGGCGCCACGGGCGTGTGGACGGAGCAGACCGAGGCCCTGACCGGCCAGGGCGGCGGTCTCAAGGTGTTGGCCGCGAAAGGCGCGCACATCGTGGTCCCGAAGGACCGCATCAACGGGTCCATGGGGATCATTTCGCGGACCGAGAAGTCGGTGCTGTTCATCATCCCCTGGGACCATTACTGGCTGATCGGCACCACCGACACGCCCTGGCGCCAGGCCCAGTTGGAGCACCCGGTGGCCACCTCGACCGACGTCGATTACCTGCTGGAGCACGCCAACAAGCTGCTCAACCGCCCACTCAGCCGGACCGACGTGATCGGGTTCTACGCCGGTCTGCGGCCCTTGCTGCAGCCGGGCACCAAGCAGGGCACCAGTTCCGCCAAGATCTCCCGCGAGCACACGGTCGCCTCGCCCGTGCCCGGCCTGGTCATGATCGCGGGCGGCAAGCTCACCACCTACCGGGTCATGGCCCGCGACGCGGTCGATTTCGCGCTCGGGGCCAGCCTGGCAGCGGCCCGGCCCTCGATCACCAAGGACCTGCCGTTGCTGGGGGCCGAGGGGTACGATGCCGTGCGCAACAACGCGCCCCGGTTGGCCCGCCGTTACCGCTGGTCACGCGACCGCACCCTCCACTTGCTGGGTCGCTACGGCTCGCGTGTCAGCGACATCACGGACCTGATCGACGCGGACACCTCGCTGGGCGCGCCGGTCGAAGGCGCCGAGCACTATCTCCAGGCGGAGATCGTCTACGCAGCCACCCACGAGGGCGTTATCCACCTGGACGACGTCATGATGAGCCGCACCCGTCTCAACCACGAGGTGCCCGATGCCGGTCTGGCGGCTTCCGCCGTCATCGCCAAGTTGGTCGCGCCTCATCTTGGGTGGAACCGCTCGCGAGTCAAGACGGAACTGGCGGGCTACGCGGCACGGGTGGCCGCTGAACGGGCCGCGTCCGAACTGGCCACCGATGCGAAGGCCGAGGCGGCGCGCTTGAAGGCCGCCGATTTGACGCCGATGGAGGACCTGGGCTCGTGAGCGACTTCGTCTTGGCGATCGACCAAGGGACCACTTCTACCAGGGCGATCATCTTCGATCGGGACGGGCTGATTGTCTCGAGCGGGCAGCTGGAGCACCGCCAGATCTACCCCGAGGCCGGTTGGGTGGAGCACGACCCGGTCGAGATCTGGGCCAACACCCGCCAAGTGATCGCCCTGGCGCTGGCCAAGGCCGAGTTGGGGGCGAAGGACATAGCCGGGATCGGGATCACCAACCAGCGCGAGACCACAGTGGTGTGGGACCGAGTGACGGGGGAGCCCGTCTACAACGCGATCGTCTGGCAGGACGCCCGCACCTCGGACTACGTCGATGCTCTCGCGCGGGACGGCGGCATCGAACGGTTCCGGACAGTCACCGGGCTGCCCCTGAACCCGTACTTCTCCGGCACCAAGATCGCCTGGATACTCGACCATGTGCCCGGCGCGCGTGGCCGGGCCGAGCGCGGCGAACTGCTGTTCGGCACCACGGACACCTGGCTGACCTGGAACCTGACGGGCGGGCGGAGCCATCTGACCGACGTGACCAACGCGTCGCGGACCAACTTGATGGACCTGCGGACTTTGGACTGGGACCTTGGCGTGGTCGGTGCTTATGGCATCCCGGCTGCGATATTACCCCGGATCAGGCCGTCGGTGAGCGAGTTCGGGAGGGTCGCGGACGAGGGTTTGCTGGCCGGAGTGCCGGTCCTGGGGATTCTGGGCGACCAGCAGGCCGCGACCTTCGGCCAGTGCGCCTTCGACCCCGGCGACGCCAAGAATACCTATGGCACCGGCTGCTTCCTCCTGGTGAACACCGGTCTCGAACCGGTCTTCTCGCAAGCGGGGCTGCTGACCACTGTCGCCTATCAATTGACGGGCGACCAGCCGCGCTACGCCTTGGAGGGGTCCATCGCCGTGACCGGATCGTTGGTCCAATGGCTGCGGGACAACCTGGGGCTGATCGGCAGCGCCGCAGAGGTCGAGACGCTGGCGCTGACGGTCGCGGACAACGGCGGCGCCTATGTGGTGCCAGCGTTCTCGGGGCTGTTCGCGCCCTATTGGCGGACCGACGCCCGCGGCGTGATCGCGGGGCTGACCAGATATGTCAATAAGGGACACCTGGCGCGCGCGGCTTTGGAGGCGACTGCTTACCAGACCCGCGACGTGCTGGACGCCGCAGCCACGGACGGAGCCGCGCTGGCAGAGTTGCGGGTCGATGGCGGGATGGTCGGCAACTCGTTGCTGATGCAGTTCCAGGCCGACATCCTGGGCGTGGACGTGGTCCGGCCCGAGGTCGCGGAGACCACCGCTCTGGGCGCGGCCTACGCTGCTGGTCTGGGCGCCGGCTACTGGGGTTCCCTGGATGAATTGCGGGCCAACTGGCACGAGGGCGGACGCTGGTCCCCGGCTATGGCACCGCCGGAGCGCGAACGCCTCTACGCCGACTGGCGGAAGGCGGTCGAGCGCTCGCTCAACTGGCTCTAAGCCTGGGCTGCTCTCAAGACGCAGCGGCGCCCCGAACCCGGCCCGGCGGCATCGTCCAACAAAAGGGTCTCGTCGGGGCAAAGCGCCGACAAGCTCCCCTGCGAGGCCGATCCCACCCCGTTGGTTATTTCGGGTAAACTGAAAACCCGAAACAACACGGGTTGGCTACTTCGATTCTGGGGGACCACATGGGGAGGACCGGGGGCGTTGGAGGGGCCACCGAATGGCCATCGGCCGGATCGGAAACCCTCGATTGGCGCTTCGCTGACTTGCACGCGGCCGAATCCAGTCTCTCGCGTCGTGCCGTCGAAGCGTTGCAGTGGCCTTACGAGGCGTGTGTGCCCGCCAGCATAGCGACTGCTCGCGTTCAGTCGCCGGAAGCGTTGGCGCCCCTCATCGAAATTGCGACAGTGGAGATAGCACGTTTTGACTTGGAGGCGGCGGCGGCGCCGACCCCTATGCCAGCGGTGCTGCTTCGAAGCGAGTCGGCGTGCTCGTCCCAGATCGAGAACCTCACGGCCAGCGCCCGTCAGATCGCGCTGTCCACTCTTGGCGCGGGAACCAGGCGCAACGCGGAAATGATCGCCGCGAACGTTCGCGCCATGGAGGCGGCGCTCGCCATCGATGGCGTCACACCCGAAGGCGTGCTCGCGACCCACGCCGCATTGATGGGGCGCGCGGCCCCGGAACTCGCTGGGCGTTGGCGTCGCGAGCAGGTCTGGATCGGCACGTCGGGATGGTCGCCGGTCGGGGCCGTGTTCGTGCCGCCCAAGTGGGAGCGGGTGCCTGGCCTGATGGACGATCTGTCGCGGTTCGCGGCGCGGGCGGACCTGCCGGTGTTGGTGCAGGCAGCGCTAACACACGCCCAATTCGAGACCGTCCACCCGTTCGCGGACGGCAACGGACGCACTGGGCGCGTCCTGATCCAGGCCGTGCTGAGGGCCCGGGGTCTGGCCGCGCACGCGACCATCCCTGTGTCGGCCGGTCTGCTCAGCCATGTCGACGGGTACCTCGAAGGGCTCCGCGCTTACCGGGAGGGCGACGTGGGACCGATCATCCGTCGCGTGGCGGAGTCCGCCCTCGAGGCTGTCGCAGCCGGTCGGGTGATGCAGGCAGACATCCGCGAGGTCCGGGACCGGTGGCTGGCGGTGCCAGCGATACGCCGCAACCGCACGGCCAGTCGGTTGGCGGACGCGCTGTTCGCACAGCCAGCGGTGAACGGGGCATTCGTGGTGGAGACGCTCAGGGTGGCGCCCTCGACCGCATTGAACGCTATCGGCGTGCTTGAACAGGCCGGGGTGCTGGTTCAGTCGAAGGGCGACAAGCGGGACCGGGTGTGGGAGGCGCCGCAGGCGTTGCGGGTCCTCGACAGCTTAGCGGCGGGGGCAGCGCACCGCTGACAACCTGCTCTCAAGACGCAGCGGCGCCCCGGACCGGGCCCGGCGGCATCGTCCAACAAAAAAGAGGGTCCCGTCGGGACAAAGCACCGACGGGACCCTGTTTCCCAGCATCGGGGGATGTGGATGCCTCTAGTCTACCGGCGGCAGATCCTCGGCGCGAACCGGGCCGCCGCCCACCATGACTGGAGTGGGCTCGGCGGAATGCGGCAGGAAGACGAACTTGGCGTCCGAGCCCTCGCCGGTGGCGTCCACCTCGACCCGCTCGCCGCGGCGAATCTCCCCGAAGAGGATCTTCTCCGAGAGCACGTCCTCGATCTCGCGCTGGATGGCGCGGCGCAGGGGCCGGGCGCCCAGCACCGGATCGTAGCCGCGCGCGGCCAGCAGCTTGCGGGCCGCCTCGGTCAGCGAGATGGTCATGCCCTGGTCCTTCAACCGCTCGTCGAGGCGGGCCATCATCAAGTCCACGATTTGCTCGATCTGCGACTGGGTCAACTGCGGGAAGACGATCGTGTCATCGACACGGTTCAAGAACTCGGGCCGGAAGTGCTGCTTGAGCTCGTCCTGGACCTTGTTCTTCATCCGCTCGTAGTCGTTGGAGAGCGCGCCGCCGGCCTGGAAACCGGTCATGACGCCCTTGGCGATGTCCTTGGTGCCCAGGTTGGTGGTCATGATGATGACCGTGTTCTTGAAGTCGACCGTGCGGCCCTGGGCGTCCGTCAGCTTGCCTTCCTCCAGAATCTGGAGCAGGGAGTTGAAGATGTCGGCGTGGGCCTTCTCGACCTCGTCGAAGAGCACCACGGAGAACGGCTTGCGACGCACCTTCTCCGTTAGCTGGCCGCCTTCCTCGTAGCCGACGTAGCCGGGGGGCGAACCGAACAGGCGGGAGACGGTGTGCCGCTCGGAGAACTCCGACATGTCGAGTTGGATCAGGGAGTCCTCGTCCCCGAACAGGAACTCGGCCAGCGCCTTGGCCAACTCGGTCTTGCCGACGCCGGTCGGCCCGGCGAAGATGAACGAGCCGCCCGGACGCTTCGGGTCCTTCAACCCGGCGCGGGTGCGCCTGATCGCCTGGGACAGGGCCTTGATGGCCTCGTCTTGGCCGATCACACGCTTGTGCAGTTCGTCCTCCATCCGCAGCAGGCGGCTAGATTCCTCTTCCGTGAGCTTGACCACCGGGATGCCGGTGGACATGGCCAGGACTTCGGCGATCAGTTCCTCATCGACTTCCGC
>JAISCU010000286.1 GCA_031265345.1 Bifidobacteriaceae bacterium | reverse complement strand
GGGAATGCCGCCGGACCAACCGCGCCTCGAGCCCCTCTGCCAGGGCGTGGGCCTCGGGAAACAGGTCCAACTCGGCGCAGGCTTGCCGCAGTTCCGCTATGAACGTCACGGCGCGGGCGGGATTGTCGCGGGCGATGTGGTCGCCAATGCCTTCAAGGTCCGCTTCGGCGATTTTTGTCAGGACGACCGTCATGCCGCGCGATCCGCGATCATGCGGTACTTAGCCTCCAAACGGTCGAAGACCTCGTCGGCGGGAAGAACTCGGCCCGCGTCAGCCTGCGCCAGTGCGGGGTCCATCACCGCCCGCAGCGCTTCCAGGCGCACTTCGCGGTCATGCACCAGCCGGACGCCCTCACGCAGCACCTCGCTCTTCGATCCGTAGCGACCCGTGTCCACTAATCCGCTCACGACTTGCTCCAGGCGAGGGCCGAGTTCTGCAGAGATCACCGACTCAGACTACCGGATTTATCAATTGTTATCAGGCACACCGTTGCGCGATGCCGCTCGCGAACCGGCCGCGTTGACAGCCGGTGCGCTGCGAGTTGGCCTGGGAGTCGGAGTGAACCGTCCTCGATGAGATCGAACGCCCGGCCCACCGCCGCGAGCGGTTCGGCGGTGCATGCCGTCGGGGCGCTGGGCGGCTGGCCCCACCTTATGCGACCCGCCTGGGAGCGGGTTCCTTCCGCTGGATGATGCGAGCCCCGAAAGCGACCAGTTCTCGCGTCCTTATCCAATGGTGGATCAGCGGCTTCAAGCTGCCCACGACTCCCCCTGTGGAAGGGCCGCCAGCCGGTGGTAGAGTAATGCAATATTCCATTACTCATTCAGGAGGGGCCATGTCGACGCTGAAGGTGACATCGCGGGGACAGGTGACGTTCCGCCACGAGGTCCTTCGCCACTTGGGGGTCGAGAAGGGCTCAAAGATCGATGTCAGCCTTGCGCCGGGCAACCGTGTGGTCCTGACCGCCCCGCGCCAGACCGGCTCAATCGACGGGTTCATAGGCTTGCTCGCGGGCAAGACCGACAAGGTCGCCACCATCGAGGAGATCAATGAGGCCATCGCGGCCGGTTGGGCGAACCAGGCATGACGACCATAAGAGTCACCGCCGACACGAATGTCCTGGTCCGGGCCGTGGTGGCGGATGATCCCGAACAGGCCGCCGAGGCTGCACGGCTGCTCCGCGAAGCCGACCTGATCGCGGTCCCGGCAGTCGCGCTCTGCGAACTGGTGCGGGTGTTGATCTCGGTGTATGGATTCAACGCCGCCGATGCCGCTTCGGCTGTCCGCGCCCTCACAGCGGCTTCGACCCTTCGATGCGACCGATCCGCAGCCGACGCCGGGCTGGCGACGTTGGATGCGGGAGGGGACTTCGCCGACGGTGTGATCGCCTTCGAGGGGGCCCGCCTGGGCGCCGACGTCTTCGCGACTTTCGACCGCAAGGCCGCTCGCCTGCTCGATGGCGTTCCGCCGGCTAGCCTGGTCGGCTGACCTCCCAGGCTTTCACGGCGGCCGCCAGGGAGCGCCACCTCCTGTCGTCCGGCCACTCGACCAGAGCCAACTCGTAGGCCGCCCGGGCCGACGCGCTGAGCGATTCGACTGCGGCGTCCCCGGTAGGGGCACTGCATCCGCCCACAGCGACAGCGCACGTAACGGATCGTGCGCTGAATAGACGACGCACGAGAAATCCGCTAGCCTGTATCGAAACTGCCGAGAGGAGCGGTTCTGTGACCGAGACGACTAACCTGAGCATACGGATGGAGCGGAGCCTCAAAGACGAGGCGGACAAGGTCTTCAACGCCCTCGGCATGAATCTCACCACAGCGATCACGGTGTTCGTGCGCCAGGCTGTCCGGCAGAGAAGAATCCCGTTCGAGATTTCTCTCGACTCCACGGATGGCGGGCGGGGCGCGGCGCTGGCTGAAGCGATGGCTGCATCCGAACGGATTTGGCAAGCATCCGTGCGGAACGGTACCGACAGGATGACGATGGCGGACATCGACACCGAGATAGCGGCGGCCCGCAAAGAGCGCAGGGCGAGTCTGGCCGAGGCGTGAGCGCCACCCGCGCCGTGCTCGACACCAATGTCCTTTGTCGGCACTGTTGACGGAGCGCGGCAACCCCGCCGAGGATGACCGCGTCTTCTATGACACAGCGCGTCACGCCGACGCTTGCCTCGTGACCGGCAACATGAAGCATTACCCGAAAGAGCCGTTCATCATGACGCCTGCGGAGTTCCTGGCGCTCTGACAGTTTCCGGCTTGGGTCGGGCGCTGGCCGCCGTGTCCGGGTTGGTCCGCCCGTACCCCACCCGCGTTGTCGTTCCGTTCGCGCGCCTCGGCCAGTTCCGCCTCCGTCGGCCCCGGCAGGCGCCAGTTGATGTACGGCAGGTACGGCGTCAGCGGGGTCTCGAAATCCAGTTCGATGCTCTCCGCCGCCCACACGTCCCTGACGCCCACGCCCGCCGCTGCGGACCGGGCGGCCGCGGCTGGTGTTGGCACGGCATCGTCCGCCTGATTGTCAGTGCAACCACCGAGGACGATGCCGCTCACCAAAGCCGCCACCCCCGCCCCGGCTCGCCGTCGGGTCGGCTCGAGTGGCCGGCGTCTGCGTGTCCGGGCCTGCGGCCTGGGGTTTCGCGAGCGCCGTGCCATGGTCCGATGCTAGCGGCCCCCATGGCTCGGCCATGGACCACCGACACGCCCGATGCCGCGCGACCGTCCCCGTCCCCGGCCCCGGCCTCGGCCCCGCGACCAGCCGACCGGCCGCCCACAAAGTCGTCTGGAGACTTATTGGGCGAGCCTTTCGGGGCTGCCCGGGGCTGTGGGGACGGGGCCGGTCAGCCGCCGTTGATGTACGCCTCCAACGCCGCTGCCATCTCGTCCAACTCCGACTTATGCGCGGCGATGAACTCCTCCTGCGCCTCGCGCTGGATAGCCAAGAACCGGTCGACGTAATCCGTCTCAGCGCGGCACTTGAAATCCGCCACCGCGATAGCCACTTCCCTCGGCGTCCCCGTCAACGACGAATACTCGGCCGGAGCCGCAGCGATATCGCCGTCGAAATACTCTCCGTCCTGGTTCGTGTGGAAAGCCAGATTCCACGCCCCGGCCGGGCCGTCGTCCTCGCCCGACACGAACTCAACCGTGCCCACCAGATCCCCGTCCCCCGGCTGGATCGGCACCGCCGGGAAGTCGGCGTGGAAACACTCCCGCCAAGAAGCGTCCAAAGCATCGAGCTCAGCGCGGCCGAGATATCCCTCGTTGTAAGGCCAACCCGCCTCGTTCATCTGGTCCAACAGACCCTCGTACAAGGTGGTCGGGGACCCCGCCATCGCGTCCATCATCGGGTACGGGTGCGCCTCGGACGCGGCCCCCATGCAGCCGCCCATTTCCGGCAGCGCAACGGTGTCGATGTCGGCCACCAGGTGGTACTCCGCCAGGTCTTTGCCCATCAACGCTACCCTGTACTGCTTCTGCGCCGACGGACTCAATGACGCCACATACTCCTCGTTGCGGTTCGGCTCGCCTGAAGCACTGGTGGGAGCCTGATCTATCGACTCCGTCGGTCGGGAATACCCGTAACCGTAGCGTTCCGCATCCGCCAAATCCTCCGGCAGTTGAGGCACCCACAAGCGACGCCCCGCGCCAGACCCACTGCCGAACGGGCTTTCGCCCTCAGCCGCCGGCTCGACCTCGCGCGGATAGTAGGTGAACCCCGCCTCCTTCATACAAGCGGCTATGAACTCCTCCTGCTTCACTTCCCACACCCCGCCATCCTGGTTGGCGATATCGGACATCACGTGATCCGCCTGGTTGGCCTCATCGGCGTAATAGTCCAGCGGCAACGCAGGACGCTCCATCCACTCCCTCGCCACCGGCACGCCCTCAGGCGGCGCCCAAGACGACGACGACGAACCCGAGCCCGATGGCGCACCCGTCGGCGCGGCATCGTCACCGCTGGTGCAACCACCCAGCACAACGATGGCGGCCGACGCCGCCCCCACCATCGCTCGCCGTTTGGGCACGCGCACCCTCCGATCCTATTCCCCGCGATGTTCCGTCCGAGCACCGCCAGGCGCACGATCCCGCCCGAGCAACAGCCCCGTCCCCGACACCGGATCGGGCCTGTCCCCGACCGGTGTCCGGGAGCGGGCTCACGGCCACGAACCGACCGCCCGCGGACGATGCCGCGCGACCGTCCCCGGCGCAGACCCCGGCCTCGGCCCCGCGACCAGCCGAGCGGCCGCCCAGAAAGTCGTCTGGAGACTTATTGGGCGAGCCTTTCTCCGGGACGCCCGGAACAGCAGACAAGCTGGTCAGGCTCCGTTGATGTACGCCTCCAACGCAGCAGCCATCTCGTCCAACTCCGACTTGTGAGCGGCGATGAACTCCTCCTGCGCCTCCCGCTCGATCGCCAAGAACCGGTCCACGTAATCCGTCTCCCGGCGGCATCTGAAATCCGCCACGGCGATGCTTATCTCCCTCGGCGTGCCAGTCAAAGACCGGTACTCCAACGGTTCCTCGCCCGACGCGCCGGACCAAGGTTCGCCCTCGGGATTCGTGCGGACAGCCGAGTCCCAGGCCCCAGTCGGCCCGTCGAATTCAGACGTGGCCACGCCGACCACGCTCGCCCAACCGAACTCCGGCAAGTCCTCCGCGACACACTCGCGCCACGCGGTGTCCAAAGCGTCGATCTGCTCGCGCCTCAAGAACGTCCCGGCCGACGGCATGTCCCACTCATCCTTCATGGCGTAAGGGTCGGCAGCCTCGTCGAGCATCTGGTAGATCAGATCCTCATACAGAGTCGTCGGCGATTCCTCCATCGCCTGCACCATAGGCATCGGATGCGCCTCGTCCGCGCCCCCCATGCAACCGCCCAGCTCCGGGAGCGGCACGTCAGCATCCACGCCTCTCAACACGTAGTCGGCCAACCCGGCACCCATCAACGCGACCTGGTACTCACGCTGAGCCGCAGCGCCCAGCGACGCCACGTACTCCGCGTTGCGATCCGTTTCGGCCGCCGGGCCCGGCGACGCCTGATAGACAACGTCGCCGGACTCATAGTGACCGTAGCCATAGCGTTCCACATCGGCGGGGTCATCCGGCAGCCACGGCACCTGCAGCCGCCGGTCCCCAACCCGGATGGCCGACTCGCCCTCCTCCAGCAACGGCTCGACGTCGTCCGGGTAGTACACGAACCCCGCCGCCTTCATACACGTCGCGATGAACTCCTCCTGGGCGACCTCCCACGCTCCCCCGTCAGCTGTGGCGATGCCGCTCATACGCAGACGCGCTTGCGCGATCAGATCGGTGTAGTAGTCCAAAGGCAGCTCCGGCCGGTCGATCCACTGCCTTGCCTGCGGCGCGTCTCGAGGCACGGCTGGAGCCGGTGGCGAAGGCATGAGCGAACCGCCGAGGTCCCGACCGAGGTCGCTTGCGTCACAAGCACAGGTGCTCGCCAGCAGCAAGACCGCAGTCAAACCCGACCGCAAAGCGTCGCGCCGCCATCCGGCCCTGGAGGGGCGGCCCACCAACAGGCCGCCCCTCCGCAAGTCTTGCGGGACACGGCGCGCCTTGGCTCGCCGTTCCCAACAAGGCTCAGTACGCATACACCGGGTGTCCGTCGCCGTTGAAGCCGAGCTTGCTCACAACCCACTTGTAGCCATCCGTAAGGTGATCCTCGCCGAACTCCAGCTTCGAGTAAGTTTCGTTCCCATACTTACCGTCGACACCGATCCGCGCATCCTCTTGGAACGCCCTCAGCGCCTTGTACGTGTTGGTCCCGAACTTGCCATCGATCCCCCAGTTGTGCGCTGATAGATACGGGCTGCCGCCGTTGAGGAGGCCAGCGTATTCCCACAGCCCTCGCCTCAGGTCATAGTTCGTGAACGCGAGCGCGTTCTGCAACGCCGTAACACCCGACCCGTTGTTGCCGGACACGAGGTAGCAGTTCTCGCTCTTCGCAGACGAGACGGGCAGCATAGGGTTCACATACTTGCCCTTGAGGTACTGGTTTCTAGGCCAGATGGCCCAGCTGCGCCAGGTGGTGCTGGATGTGGAGCAGGCCACGTTGGCTGTTGCGGCGTCGGCCGCTGGCGCGTTGGGGCTTAGGGCCCCTCCGCTGAAGACGATGGCGGAGAGCGCCAACGCCGAGACGATCATCGTTGATAGTTTTCTGATTCGAGTCATGATTCTCATGAACCTCTTTTCGATTGTGGCTGGAGCTTCGTGATGCTCATGAGGGCTCTAACGGGCTGAAGCTCGGCCGGGTCAGGCGATCCGGCTTCTGCGACCGTACCGCGCTTGCGCGGCCCCACGCGTCCCCCAAATGGGTACATTTTCAGAATTGTTCGTCCGCAGCCCTGCCCTCGCCCCGCTCAGTAGGCCGGATGGGGGACGCGTCGGCCGGGGGCTCGGTGTTAGCATGAAGCGCCCCGCCAAATCCGTAAGCCCTGAGGAGTAGCTATGAGGCGGCGATCCCGCAACGACGAAGCAGGCGCTGCGCCTGCCCCGACGGCGCCGCAGCCCCTCGAAACCCCGCCCAGCGGCATCGTCCCCCGAACAACGCCACGCCAACCAAACGGTCCGGGCAAACTCCGTTCGTGGTGGCGGGCGGGCAAAGCGGTGTGGGTGTTGGTGATCGTGGCATCAGTGTCGTTGGCGGCGGGGTTCGGGATCGGGCGGTTGGTGCGCTCGCCGGACGAGTTGGCGAAGGAGACGGCGGTCCCGCCGGAGGGGCTGATCACCGCCCGGGTGGAGGCCAGGGAGATCACCTCGACGGTCACGGCCCGCGCGGACGTGGTGTTCGACGACCCGGTGCGGATCAACCCGACCGCCCCGGACGGCGTGCCGGTGGTGACGGGGCAGGTGCCGGAGGTCGGCGCCGAGGTGAGCGCTGGGGACGTGGTGCTGGAGGTGTCGGGGCGGCCGGTGTTCGTGCTGCCGGGCGAGTTCCAGTCGTTCCGGGCGATGGGGCCCGGGTCGTCCGGCCCTGACGTTGCCCAGTTGCGCCAAGCGTTGGCGGGGCTGGGGTTCAACGCCGGGAACACCGACTCGAAGGCTTACGACGCGACGGTGGCGGGCGCGGTCAAGGCGTTGTACGACCAGGCCGGGTACCCGCCGCCGGGCAGCGAGGACCCGGCGTTGGAGCAGGGCGTGCGCGGCGCGCAGGACGGGGTGACGGACTCCCGCGAGGCGCGGGACCAGGCGGCGAAAGCGCTCGCCGACGCCCGCAAGCAGGTGGCGGCCGCCCCGGACGCGGAGACGAAGGCGCAGGCCGAGGACGCGGTCGGCGCCGCGGAGTCGGGGTTGAAGCAGGCCGAGCGGGGCGTGGAGCGCGCCGAGGAGGCGTTGGCGGACGCGCAGCGGGCGGCGTGGACCACTGTCCCGATGGGCGAGGTCGTGTTCGTGACCGGCCTGCCGCGCCGGGTGGACCAGGTCAACGTCAAGGTCGGCAGCAATTTGAACGAGGCGGACACTTCCGGCGGCGACCCGATGATGGGCGGCGGGACCGGGGAGCCGTCCGCGGCGGTGGTGCTCTCCGGCGCGGAGATCAAGGTCACCGCCCAGGTCAACACCGACGAGGCGGCGCTGTTGCAGGCGGGCGGCCCGGCGGTCCTCGCGGTTGACCAGACGGAGATCGTCGGCGAGATCACCGAGATCTGCCCCGAGGCGGCCGAGAGCGGCACTGGCTCCGCTGCGGCGGGCGGCACCTGCGAGATCGGGATCACGGTGGCGGACCTGGCCGGGGTGGACCCTGAGTCGATGGTCGGGAACGTGCTGGTGACGATGGTGGTGGGCACCACCTCGGCGGACTCGTTGGTGGTGCCGTTGGCGGCGGTCAGCGCGGACACGGCCGGGAACGCCCGCATCGAGGTGGTCGAGGGCGAACTGGCCAAGGACCAGGCCGCCGCCGACCAGGCCACCAGGGTCGTGGCGGTCGAGACGGGGCTGACCGCGGAGGGCATGGTCGAGGTCGTGGCCGCCCCAGGCGAGTTGAAGGCCGGGGACCTGGTCGTGATAGGCCAGGGCCGCCAGGCCGAGAGCCCCGCGACCGGCGAGGAGGGGGCCGGGTCCGATGCCGGGTGACCCGCCCGACAGGGAGCCGCCGACCGAACAGTTCTCCGTGGTAACGGTCCCGCCCGGCGCGGCCGATCAGGTTGGCGGCCGGGAGGCGTTGGTGCGGTTGGAGGGCGTGTCCCGGTCGTTCCCCGGGCCGCCGGAGGTGTTGGCTTTGCGGGATGTGGACCTGACCATCTTCGAGGGCGACTACGTGTCGATCATGGGGCCGTCCGGGTCGGGGAAGTCGACCATGCTGAACGTGCTCGGGTTGTTGGACCGGCCGACGGTGGGCCGGTACCTGCTGGGCGGGCGGGACACCGCTCCGTTGAAGGACCGCGACCGGACCCGGCTGCGGGGCCGCACATTGGGATTCGTGTTCCAGGCGTTCCATCTGCTGTCCCGGCGCACGGTGCTGGAGAACGTGACCTTGTCGATGACCTATTCCGGGGTGCCGAGGGCGGAGCGGCGCGACCGGGCCTGGCGGGCGTTGGAGCAGGTGTCGTTGACGCACCGGGCGAGCTTCTACCCGACCACCCTGTCCGGCGGGGAGCGGCAACGCGCCGCTGTCGCCCGCGCGGTCGCCGCCCAACCACGGTTGTTGTTGGCGGACGAGCCGACCGGGAACCTCGACTCGGCCACCTCCGGGGAGGTGTTGGAGATGCTGGAGGGGTTGAACGCGTCCGGTCTGGCGGTCGCGGTCGTGACCCACGACCCGGAGGTCTCCGCCGCCGCCCGGCGCCGGTTCGTGATGCAGGACGGCCGGTTGGAGGAGGCCCCATGAGCCGCGCCGAAGACGCAGGCGTCGGGCCGGAACACCGGGCCAGGCGCCAGCGTTCCGATGGGCGCGGGCCGGGCCTTCGATGGTCGCGGCGACGCGCCAGCCGTCACCGGCTCCTGACGCGCGACGGCCGGTCGGAGGAGACCCCATGAGCCGACCCTTCCGGCGCTCGGGCCGAGCCCGCGCCAAGGCCGCCGACCTGGTCGGGAGCCCCGGCGCGGCATCGGGCGAGGCTCCTGCGGGACGTTCCGCCAGGCGCGACCGAAGGCGGGCCAAAGCTGACGCGGCGGGTCTCGGCGCGGCATCGGAACAGGGGCCTGTCCCCCGTTCTGACGCCCCCGCCGACGCGAGCCCGGCCCCGTCCGGCGCCTCCCGGCAGGCCCGTAGGAAGGCCAAGACCGACGCGCGGCGCCTCCGGAGAGACGACCGGCTCCCGCGCGGGGACCGGTTCGGGGCGCGGGACCTGCTGGGCGAGGCGGTCCGGGGGTTGGCGGGGCGGCCGGGACGGTTGGCGTTGACGGCGTTGACGGTGGTGCTCGGGATCGGGGCGCTGGTCGCGACGGTCGGGTTCGCGCAGACCGGCGCCAGACAGTTGGAGTCGGTGTTCAACGCGGTCGACGCGGTCCACGGGGTGGTCAGACCGTCCGAGCAGGACTTCGCCCAGGGCGCCGCCCCCGCCGCGGTCCTCCCCTGGGACGGGGACACGACCGCGGCCCGGTTGAACGGGGTCGAGGCGGCCGGGCTGGTCTCCGAGATCGAGTTGCAGAGCCCGGTCGTCACCGCCGCGCCCGTGTCCGACCCGATGGCGCCCCCCACCAGGGTGCCGAAAGTCATGGCCGCGACGCCCGGTTTGTACGATGCCGTCTCGGCGTCGATGGTCGAGGGCCGTTGGCTCACTTATTTCCACGAGCAGGCCGCCCAACCGGTCGCGGTGCTGGGGCGCGGCGCGGCGGCGTTGTTGGGCGTCACCCGGGTGGACAACCAGCCGTCCGTGTTCGTCAACGGCCGCTCCTACACCGTGATAGGGGTCCTGGACCGGGTCGAGCGGGCGAACGACCTGATCGACGCCGTGATCGTGCCGCAGTCCACCGCCCGCAACGTGTTCGCGCTGGCCGCCCCCGCCGAACTGCAGGTCAAAGTCAAGATGGGCGCCGGGCCGATGGTCGGCGAAGTCATCGCGACCGCCCTGTCCCCGAACGACCCGGCCGGGTACGACATCGCCATGCCCCTGCCGCCCTCCCAGGTCCGCCAACAGGTCACCGCCGACGTCAACGACGTGTTCATGATCCTCGGGCTGGTCGCGTTGGCGATCGGGGCGGTCACCATCGCCGTGGTCACATCCATGTCCGTGATGGAGCGCCGGGGCGAGATCGGGCTGCGCCGCGCGTTGGGCGGCACCCGGCTGAACATCGCGGTCCAGTTCGTCACCGAGTCCGCTGTGGTCGGTCTCCTCGGCGGCCTGACCGGCGCCGCCGCCGGGATACTGTCCACCGTCGCTCTGGCCGCCGCCCGCGACTGGACCCCGGTGTTGGACCTGCGCCTGGTCGGCGCCGCCGCCCTGGCCGGAGCCCTAGTCGGCGTCCTGGCCGGGCTGGTGCCCGCCATACGCGCCGCCCGCCTAGAACCCGCAACCGCCCTCCAAGAAGGCACCTAGCCTCCGCTCCCTACGCCCCCCCGCCCTCTCTGAAGCCTCCTCCCGCCGCGCCGGAACTCCTGCGGGACTCCCCCTAAGCGACGGTACCTTGCCCTCCCGGCATCGACCAGCCGAAATGCACCTTTCCGCAGATCAGAGGCCGCGCGCCCGGGGACGGTACCTTTTCTGCCCGCCGCTGACCAGGGACGATAGGGCGTTTCCGCAGGTCAGGGCGGGGCAGAAATGGTACCGTCCCCTTTCGTGCCCAAACCGGCCGATGCGGCACGCATACCCGCAGGTCAACCGTCCGCATAACTAGGTCCGTCCCCATTCCATGCTCAAGGGGCGGAATTCTGGCTATTGGGCGTGCGCGTTCGCGGGGGCTCGCTCGGGATGGTTCCGACGCGACGATTGGCGCCTGGACAGGCACGCGGCATCGGGCGGAGCATTCGGACGATGCCGCCCGGCTGGCTCGGGCTGTCACAGCGCGGCCTTCATCGCCAAGGTCCTGAGCGAGACGACTGTCGACCGTTGGCCCTTGGCCTGGCACCGAACGATAGTCGTCAGCCCTGGCTCCGCATGCCGAAAGGGAGCGGGACGCGTTCGAGGATTCGGATTGGGCTTCCGGTTGGGTTGTGATGTTAAGGTGGGACCCCGCGCGCTTGGGATCTTCGTCCTAGCAGGTCGGCGCAGGGGAAAGCCTCAGGACTGACGGGGAGCGGGGCGGACGTGATGGGTGGATTGACTTCGACGAACGCGAGAGCCGCAGCGCGGGTCTTCGCTGCGGCAGTCGCGGTGGCGCTGGTCGCGGGCTGCACTGCTCAGTCGCAATCCCCCGTCGAGCCGCCGTCAGGCGACCCGGCTGATCACGCGGCCAGCGGTGACGATCCGGCCGCGGGCGGCGTCGAGGCGCCGACGGCGCGGGACCACACGGTGCTTGGCGAGGACACCCCTTTGGGCGCGTACCGCGAGTACATGCGCGGCCCGGCCTACGACTTCGGCCAACACATGCAGCGAGTGGTGGAGGCCAGCGACCAACGTGAGGCACTGATCGCCTCGTGCATGAAGGACGCCGGATTCGAGTACCGCCCGGCACCCTACGCCGGTCCGAAAGAGCCGCAACCCGACTACATCTCCCGCGCGACATACCTACTGGTTCCGCCGTTGGACTCCGACCGGGCGGCCGTGGCCAAATGGGGTTACGGGCTCGACCCGACCGATGGCCCGTCCGGCCCGTTCGTTGGGCTGGACCCGGAGGTCGAGAAGGTGATGGCGCAGAACGACGCCTACGTGAAGTCCCTCAGCGCGGCAGCGCAGGAACAGTACTGGACCGCGTTCTCCGGCCCGACCGACAAGGACGGACGCCCGCTGCCGAACGGCGGAGGATGCGCGGCCGCGGCCTCCGAGCAGGTCCCGGAAGTCGGTGCGCTACCCGACACCACCGCCAGTTTCGACGCCGCCCACGGCGACCTCATTGAGGCGATGGTCGAGTTGACGAAATGGGAAGTCGGCATGGACCCCAGGACGTTGGCGCTGGACCAGGAATGGGAGCAGTGCGCCACCGCAAAGGGCCTCGACTTCTCCGGCCAGGCGTTCTGGTTCGAAGGAGGAGGGCAAGCCGACGCCTCGATGTACAACCACCCCTCGCCGGTCCATGCACTCGACATCGCCCGCAGCCTGGACGCGGACGGCCAACCGCCCGACCCGGACTACCAACCCGTCGAGGGCGAGGACCCGGAGTTCGGCTACCTGCGGGCCTACCCGGCCCAAATCGACGTGGCACTGGCCGATTTCGATTGCCGCCAACAGGTCGGCTACATGGACCGGATCATGGCGATCCAACACGACCTCGAGCGACAGTTCATCGACCAGAACCACGACCGGCTCGAAGCCATGA
>JAISCU010000281.1 GCA_031265345.1 Bifidobacteriaceae bacterium | reverse complement strand
AATCCCTCTGGGCCGCGAATCTGGAATGCGGGCCGATTCGTCAGGAAGGTTCTATGCGACTCGGCGCGGACAGCCATGCCAGTTCAGCCACCCGACGACAGTTGAGTTACATGCCTATGACTGGCACAGTACGGATCGGCTTCACAGGTGAAGGTGGCATGGACTGAGCGTGGTTCGTCCGCTTCGGCTCCGGGATGAATGGCCTGTCCAGGTCGGCGAGGATGGGTAGTTCTGGTTGGTCCCAGCCGTCGGGCAGGCCGGGGCCGGTGGCACGTTGGATCATGGCGCGGATGGTTGCGTGGTGTAGGCCGCTGACTGCGGAGAGGTCGCGTAGGCCGGCTTTGGCTTGGCGGGCCACGTCGAGGAACAGGCGGGCGAGTTGGTCGCGGGCTTTGGTGGCTGTTTCGGTGCTGGCCAGGAATTCGTGGGTGCCGGTTAGCAGGTCGTGTACTTGTTCTGGGGTGATCTCAGCCACGTCGCAGTCCCTGGTCTAGGAGCCATAGGCGGCTCCATTGTTTGGATAATCGGCGCACGCTGGCGAGGTCGCCGGCGTTGAGTGCTTTGGCGATGTCGCGTTCGATGCGTTGGAGCCGTTCCTTCACACCTGGCAGGTGCCCGCCGCGCACCTGGGTGTCGTGGTGGGTGTGCCCGGTCTGGGCGGGCCTGGTGACACGGATAGCCGGGGAGTCCCGGCCGGGAAGGGGCCAAAAAGGTGGCTACACAACAGATCGGGAAGCCGACGTTTGGGCGGCTGGCGCGGGCGGTGGTCGTCTTGGTGACGGCGTTCCTGTCGATAGTGGTGGGGGTGCTGGGCGCGACTCCGGCGCATGCGGTGGATCGGGGACAGGGTGTGCAGCATGGCATGTCTTGGTATGGGTGGGTGACGATCTCGGGTAAGCGGGTGTGGTGTGTGACGCCGGGTAAGGACTGGCCGTCGTCGCTGTCGTCCAAATCGACTGTCACTGGCGGGGTGGATTCGGATGGCACGCCGGACAAGCACGCGAAGATCGCGTATCTGTTGGGCAAGTACACCGGGACCGCCGATGACGGGGTTTCGGACAAGGAGGCCGAGGCAGTGTCGCATCTGGTCCGCGAGTACGCCTCGGGTGGCACGGGTTCGCATATCGACCCGTCACTGGGCGACACGTTGTGGAAAGAGGCGGAACAAAATGCCGGGCCGTGGGAGCCGTTCATCGCCTACAACCCCGGAGACTCCAAGCTGTGGGCTGCTGTCGCGCGGCCTGACGATGTGGCCGATCTGAAGACGGCCTGGGCGGGGGTGAAGGCTGCTGTCCCGTCTGATCCGCAGATCCCGTCCGAGGCGGATTGGGAGACGGCGTGGGATTCGGTCATGGTCCCGGCGTTCGACAAGGTGAAGTCCAAGGCTTACGCCTCCGGTGTGAAGGGCACGCTCACTCTCGGCTCCGGGCTGGGGCTGACCTTCCACGACGGCGGCAAGGCCACGCACTCGTTCACTGCCGCTGGCGGGCCTGTCGGTGTGGCGGTCGATCTGGAGGGCGCGGTTGCCGGTTTGACGGACGTGAAAGCGGAGTTGAGTGTGAGCGTATGGTCGAACAAGTATTACAAGTGGGCGAACACGTCGTCTGTGCAGGTCATGGTGCAGGCGTACTCGGCGAACACTGTGAAGTTGAAGGCTTCCACGAGCTTGGACGCGCCCGAAGGTGGCGGCTGGTGGCAGCCTCAACCCCACTCTGATCTCGCGGGTACCCCGGAGGTGGAGCGGGACACCGGGCAGATGCTCGTCTCGGAGGCGACCGGGGAGATGGTGCCGGTCAGTTACAAGACCGATGTGGTGTGGGCCACGTTGAAGACCGGCAAGTCGAAGACAGCGGCAGCCGACGGCAAGGACGCCGACCTGCAAGGCTGGGCTGCCGACGACGATGGCAAGCCGGTCGCGGTGACCGCGCACGGCCAATTGTTCAAGGACACCGCGCCCCGGCCCACGTCCGACACCCTGCCCGCCACGTCGGTGCTTGTGCCTGATTCGGACACGACCGTTTTGCTGCGTGGCGAGGGGGCGTACAACTCTTATAGCGACCGTTCGGGCAGTGTGTTGGCGAGGATGCCGATCCCGCAGGCGGGGTCTGGCTGGTACACGGCCCGTTGGTGTGTGAGCCGTGACGACCAGGACGAGGACATCGCCGCGACTTTGGACGAGGAAAGCGTGTGCGACAAGTACTGGCAGACCGCAGAGACGTTCCCCGTCCCGATACGGCTCGCCGTCAAGACTAATGTGGTCTCCAACAGGGTGGTCGCCGGTAAGCCCGCCGACGACACGCTAACGGTGTCGCTGCCCGACCCACGCGACCAGTGGATGACCAGCCTGGACGGCAAGCCCGTGACAGTGAAAGCCCACGGAACCTTGTACGGCTCGTCCCAGCCGATCAGCGAGCAGCCCACTGTGCCCGCCGGTGCCGTCAAGCTCGGCGAGGCCACAGTCAATGTGGCATTGCCGACCAGCGGGCGCGAGCCGGTGACCGTGCCCGCCCCGGCTGGGTTCGGCGTCAAGGGTTCGGGCTATTGGGTGTGGGTGTGGGAGATACGCAAGGTCGACCAGACCGCACAGACCGCCCGGCTGATCGAGGCGGATGTTTCCGACAAATACGGCAGCGTGTCGGAGTCCGGGTTCACCCCGATGGAGTTGGCGGTCTCGTCGAGGCTGCCCGCCCAGTATCGGGCCAAGGGTGTGGCGCCTGATGACACGATCACGGTCTCGTTGCCACGTGGGGACGACCAGTGGGTAGCCAAAGCCGACGGCAAACCCGCCATAGTAAAGGTGACCGGCACCTACTACGCGGGGTCGGCCTCCAGCTTTATCATCTCCAACACGCCTCCCGCCGACGCGACGGCCCTCGGCACCACGTCAGTGAAGGTGACCTTGCCCACGTCAGGCCGTGACCCGGTGACGGTCCCCGCCCCGGCCGGGTTCACAGTGCCGTCCTCGCAGTACGGCACCTGGGTGTGGCAGATCGACCGCGCCGACCAGACGCCCGACGTGGCGGTCCTGTTCGACAACGACCCAGCAGACAAGTTCGGCCAGACTTTGGAGACCCACGTCACCCAGATGGAGTTGACGATCCACTCCGAGGTAGCTGACGTGAGTGTCCCGGAGCCGGCCGGCGAGGCCACGGTCGAGGTTTGTGACACGGTGTGGGTCGAGCACACGTCGCCGGGAGACTTGTGGCTGGACCAGTGGGGTGCTGGAAAGCCCGTCGAAGTAAAAGTGGACGGCGGCCTGTATCGTTCGGCGGTCCCGGCCGCGCAGACCCTCTCAATCAGCGTGGATGTGCCCAAGGTCGCGGACTTCTCGCTGACGTTTGCCGCCGCCGGAAAAGCTGACGCCCAGACTGTGTGCCACACGATCCGCTATGGCGAGTACGGGGCATACGGTTTCGCCTGGAACATCGACCTGGCTACCCAGCCCACCACGACCAAGGACTATCTGTCGAAGGGCACGAGCACCCCGTTGTGGCTGCCGGTCGAGACGACGATGGTCCGCCGGACCCCGGTCATCCACACCGCCGCGACCAGTTGGACCGCCACCAACAACGGCGTCGAGGAAGTGTTCCTCACCGATGAGCTATGGCAGACCGGATGGCCCGACAGTCCCGAAGACACCGGCCTGTACGGGGCAGTCTGGCACGGCCAGTGGCCCGGCTACGGGCCGTGGGAGCCGGACGGGAAAACGATCACGGTCGAGCTGTGGCGGATCGAGGGCGAGGTCACCCCGGAATCCTGCACTGCAGAGAACCCGGACGCCAGGCTGATAGCCAGCAACACCGCGACCCCGGCGGTCAACACCTGGGCCGCAGCGCAGAAGGTGTCCGGTTCCCGGTTCAAGGCCGAGGGCGGCGATGCGACCTACACGTTCGTCGTGACTTGGCCCGGCGACGCCAGGACCGAACCCTACCGGTCGGTGTGCGGGGAGAAGTCCGAGACCATCACTCTGGACCGCGAGTCACCGTCGTTCATCACCGAACTGGTCACCGAACGCAAAGGGGCCTCTGTCGAGACCGCGCAAGCCCGGACCGAGGCTGTTGAAGTCGAGGCGGGGGCGACACTGACCGACCTGCTACACGCATGGTTCCCCGGCGACGCCAGGCAGATCGACATGGACGGGTGGACGGCGACCTGGGACGCCTACTGGCAACCCATAGATGCCGACCATCCCGAGCCGAGGATCACTGCTGACACGTCCGAGAGCCTCGTTTATGATGGTGCGGCCTGCACCCCAGACACCCTGTACGCCACCAGCGGTGACCCGGTTCCGGTCAACGGCCCAGGCACGGTCGCGTCGGGCGAGTTTACCATGCCCAACGACGCTGGCCTGCTGTATGTGGTCGAGACCGTCACCGACAAACAAGGCCGGGTCGTGCGCCGTGGTGCTTGCGGTGTGGTCAGTGAGACCGCGATCCTCAAACCCCCGCCGCCACCCGCAGTGGTGCCGGAGATCACCACTCTCGCCCCAGCCCATGCGGAGGTCGGTCAGAAGATCACCGACGAGGCCAGCCTCACCGGCCCCTACCCGGAAGGCACCCAGGTCGAGTTCTGGTACCAGCACACACCGTTCATCAACCCCGGCGCAGCCCGAGACGAACTACGCTGCGAAGCCCCGGACCCGAACAGCATGGAAGGCGCGATCAAGATCGGCCAGACCGTCCTCGACCACGCCATCACCGAAGGCGTCACCGAGAAGCTGCGCTCACCGGAATTCACCAGCGACAAAGAGGGCTGCACCTGGATCAAAGAGACCGCGTTCGCACCCGGCGACGGCCCCGAGCGTGAGATCCTGGCTGAGGGCCACTTCGGCGCCGTCAACGAGCGCACCATGTGGCACCAGCCGCCCGTGCCACCCCCACCCGGCAACCTGCCCAGAACCGGCGCCGATGTCGGCTTGTGGATTCTCCTTGGCGGATCACTGCTGGCCGGCGGGATTGGACTGGTTATGGTGGCGAGACGCCGACGGCTCATCACGGACGGGCGAGCGTCGTGGTGAACCCGGTGGTGTTCTCGTCGCTACGCATGGACTGGCAAACTCCGCAAGCCCTGTACGAGATGTTGGACGACGAGTTCGGCTTCGATTTCGATCCCTGCCCGACCGACCCTGAGTTCGATGGGCTGGCCGTTGAATGGGGCCGCTCCAACTTCGTCAACCCGCCCTACGGGACACACCTGCCGAAATGGATCGCCAAAGCCCACATTGAGGCCGCCAAAGGGAAGACGGTCGTGCTGTTGATCCCGTCGCGCACCGACACCCGCTGGTGGCACGAGCACGTCATGACAGCCGATGAGGTCCGGTACATCAAAGGTCGGCTCACGTTCCAAGGCGCGAAGCATCCGGCGTCGTTCCCGTCGTGTGTGGTCGTCTGGCGAGGCACCTGCCATGGCCGCTTGCCGCGCCCGTGACAAACGGGAACCCGGGTCGGAGGCTGACGTGCGGCTCCCTGTTCAGCGGGTATGGCGGGCTGGACCTCGCCGTCGAGGAAGTGTTCGACGCCGAGACCATCTGGTTCGCCGAGACCGACCCCGCCGCCGCGAGAGTGTATTCGAGCCACTGGCCCGGCATCCCCAACCTCGGAGACGTGACAGCCGTGGACTGGGGCCAAGTCGAGCCGGTGGACGTGCTGTGCGGCGGGTTCCCCTGCCAGGACCTCAGCGAGGCGGGCGTGGGCCGGGGCCTCGCGCCGGGCACCCGCTCCGGACTGTGGGCCGAGATGGCCACCGCCATATCCGTGCTGCGACCATCCTGGGTCGTCGCCGAGAACGTTCGCGGACTGCTATCCGCGCCCGCCGCGCCAACACCTGCCCAACCGGAACCAGGCGGTGGCCGTGAACCGACCGGAACGGGTGCCGTTCGCGGTTTTGGAACCAGCTTGTGGGGTGTGGCGGACCTGCCAGGAAGACCTCAACGGGCTATGGGAGCCGTACTCGCAGACCTGGCCCGCCTGCGGTATGACACACAATGGGTCGGCCTACCGGCTTCCACCGTCGGCGCTCCCCACCCCCGGTTCAGGATCTTCATCCTCGCTCGGACCGCTGTTCAGGACCCCAATGGCCTCTGACTCCACCAGAGGCTCCGAGAAAATGGAGAAAGTCAAAGCCAGACGAGGCCAAGTCGCACTCACCCACCAGTTGAACGACCTCGCCACCCGCCACCAGAATCAACCGACAGATCCAGACCTGTGGCACGAGTACGCCCCGGCGATCACCCGCTGGGAACAAGTCCTGAGTCGGCCCGCCCCGCCGCCGACCGCGACCAGCGGCACCGGACGTGAGCAGGCGTCGGCGATGTTCGTGGAATGGCTGATGGGCCTGCCCGAAGGATGGGTCACCGACCCCGCCCTCCGACTCACCCGCGCTCAACAATGGCACGCCCTGGGCAACGGCGTCGTCCCACAACAAGCCGCAGCCGCACTGCGGATGTTGGTGGTGGGGTATAAGGCATAA
>JAISCU010000258.1 GCA_031265345.1 Bifidobacteriaceae bacterium | reverse complement strand
CGGGCGGCGCACCACCGCCGTGCTGGGCGAGATGCGGGAACTGGGTAAGGAGGCCTCGGTCGAGCACCTGCGCGCCGGGCGGGCGGTCGCGCGCGGCGAGATCGACCGCCTGATCGTGGTCGGGGAGGCGGCTCGCGGCATCTACCTGGGCGCGGCAACCCACGGAATGCCGACCGGGGCCATAGAGTTTTGGCCAGACACGGAAGGCCTCGCCAGCCGCCTGAAGTCAATCGCAGGGCAGGAGCTTATTTTGATCAAGGGTTCGCACGGGACCGACCTGTGGAAGGTGGCGGACTCCTTGACCGGGGAAGACTCCTAATGCTCAACATCCTCTACTCCTTCGCTGTGGCACTGGTGGTGTCGCTGTTCGGCACGCCGCTGTTCGCGCGCCTGCTGGTCAAGAAGTCCTACGGGCAGTTCATCCGCCAGGACGGCCCGACCGCCCACTACACCAAGCGCGGCACGCCCACCATGGGCGGTGTGGTCATCATTTTGGCGGCGGTGATCGCCTACCTCTTGGCCAACCTGGTCCTGGGGCGCGTCCCGCACCCGACCGGGCTGTTGGTGTTGTTGCTGTTCGTGGGCATGGGCGTGATCGGCTTCCTGGACGATTTCATCAAGATCTCGCGCCACCGCTCGCTCGGCCTGCGCCCGGTCTGGAAATTCGTCGGCCAAGGCGTGGTCGGCGTCGGCTTCGCGCTCCTGGCCATCAACTTCCCCAACGAGGCCGGTTGGACGCCCGCCTCGTTCAAGATCTCCTTTCTGCGCGACACCGCCATCGACCTGGCCTTCGCCGGCCGGGTGCTCGGGATAGTCCTGTTCGTCTTGTGGGCCAACTTCCTCATCACCGCCTGGACCAATGCCGTCAACCTGACGGACGGCTTGGACGGGCTGGCCACCGGCGCCTCGGTGATGGTCTTCGCGGCTTACATCATCGTGGCCCTGTGGGGCATCTCCAACCTCTGCGACCCCGCCGCCACGGGGCACTGCTACGTCATGTCCGACCCGCTGGACGCCGCCATGGTCGCCGCTGCCATCATGGGGGCCTGCGTCGGGTTCTTGTGGTGGAACGTCCACCCGGCGTCCATCTTCATGGGCGACACCGGCTCGCTGGCCCTGGGCGGTGCCTTCGCGGGCCTTTCGATAGTCACCCGGACGGAGATCCTGGCGGCCATCATCGGCGGGCTGTTCGTGTTGATCGTGGCCAGCGACATCATCCAGATCGGATGGTTCAAGCTGTCCGGCGGCAAGCGGGTCTTCAAGATGGCCCCGCTGCACCATCACTTCGAGTTGTCCGGCTGGGGCGAGGTCACCATCGTGATCCGATTCTGGCTGATCGCCGCCCTGTTCGTGGCCGTGGGCCTGGGGTTGTTCTACGCCGAATGGGTGGTGGCGAGGTGACGGCCCGGGCGAGCTTCGAGGGCCGCAGGGTCGGCGTGGCGGGCATGGGCGTCACCGGCCAGGCGGTGGCGGCAGCGTTGGCGCCGCTCGGGGCCGTCTTGACTTTGATCGACGATGCCGCCCCTGGAGTCGCGCGCCCGGCCGAGGTCGACTTGGGCGGGCTCGACCTGCTGGTCGTCTCGCCCGGATGGGCGCCCGGCTCGGCGCTGTTGGCGGAGGCCGAGGCGGCCGGGTTGCCGGTCTGGTCGGAGGTCGAGCTGGCCTGGCACCTGCGGGCCAACACCGAGGCGCCGTGGTTGGCGGTGACCGGCACCAACGGCAAGACCACCACCGTGGAAATGCTCCAGGCCATGCTGGCCGCTGGGGGTGCCCGTGCGCGGGCCGCCGGGAACGTCGGCGACCCGCTGGTGAGCGCCGTGGCGGCGGACTCGGTGGAGGTCTTCGCGGTGGAGCTGTCCTCGTTCCAGCTTCATCACACCTACTCGATGAGCCCGCTGGGGGCGGCGGTTCTGAACCTGGCGCCGGACCACCTCGACTGGCACGGCTCGATGGACGCCTACGCCGCCGCCAAGGGCCGCGTCTACACCGGCGTCGAGGGCGCGGTGGTTTTCAACGCCGACGATCCGAGGACGGTCCAGCTGGCTCAGGCTGCCGGTGCCGCCGGTGCCGCCAGCACGGCCGATGCCGCCGGGTCGCCGCGGGCGGTCGGCATCACGTTGCGCGCCCCCAGGTTGGGCGAGCTCGGGTTGATCGACGGCCAGTTGGTGGACCGCGCCTTCACCGAGCGGCGCTTCCGCCACGCGGAGGCCATCGCCTCGCTGGACGATCTGGCGCACCTGGGCGGCCCGGACGGACGGCTCGCCCCCCACCTGGTGGCGGACGCCCTGGCGGCGGCCGCCCTGGCGCTCGCCTACGGCACGGCGCCGGAGGCCATCGCCTCCGCGTTGCGGTCGTTCACGGTCGGCAGCCATCGGCTGGATGACGTCGCAGAGGTCGGCGGCGTGCGCTTCGTGGACGATTCGAAGGCGACCAACGCGCACGCGGCCAGCGCCTCGTTGGCCTCGTTCGCGCCCGGATCGGTCGTCTGGATCGCCGGGGGACTGGCCAAAGGCGCCCGCTTCGAGTCGTTGGTGTCGGACCGGGCCGACCGGTTGAAGGCCGTGGTCCTGATCGGCCTGGACAACCACGAGCTGCGCGAGGCCCTGGCGGCGGGCGCCCCCGAATTGCCGGTGGTCGGGATCGAGCCCGGCCCCGACTTGATGGCTCGCGCCGTCGCGGCGGCGGCCGGGTTGGCCGCCGCGGGCGACGCCGTGGTGTTGGCCCCCGCCAGCGCCTCGATGGACCAGTTCGAGTCCTATGCCGACCGTGGGCGCCAGTTCGCGGCCGCGGTCCGGGAGTCGGTGACCGCCGATGCCGCCTGAACGTCTCCACTCGCTGCGAGTGGCCCATCTGATGATCCTGGCCTCAGTCAGCCTGCTGACGGTGATCGGCCTGTTCATGACGATGTCCGCGACCACCATCTGGGCGCTCACGAAGAATCTGAACCCCTACCAGGTCGGCCTCAGCCAAGCTGGTTACGCTCTGGCCGGAGCGGTCGTGGGGGCGATCCTGGCCCACACACACCGGCTCCTGGGGCGCGCGGTCGCTTGGATGGCCTTCGCCGTCACATTGATCCTGCAGGCCTTGGCCCAGTTCACCCCCTTGGGCCTGTCGGAGGGCGGCAACCGGAACTGGCTCGACCTGGGCATCACCCGGATCCAGCCCTCCGAGTTCATCAAGTTCGGCCTGGCCCTCTGGCTCGGGTCGATGCTGGCGATCAAGAAGGAAGCTCTGACCAAATGGTCCGAGTTGGTGGTTCCGGGGCTGATCGGAATCGCGCTGGGCATGGGCCTGGTCCTGAAGGGGGACGACGCCGGGACCGCGCTGGTGATCGGTCTGATGGCGTTCGGCGCCCTGGTCCTGGCCGGCGTGCCCTGGTCCAAGCTGGCGGTCCTGGCGGGCTCGTTGGCGGCCGTGGCCGCCGTGGTGGTGATCGCCGCGCCGCACCGGCTCAACCGCTTGCTGGTGGCGATCAATCCCGAGGTCTGCGAGGAGCTGGCCGACCAGTGCTGGCAGATCCGCCAGGCCGAGTACTCGCTCGCCACGGGCGGCTGGTTCGGCGCGGGCCTGGGCGCCTCGCGGGGCAAATGGTCCTATCTCTCGGAGGCCCAGTCGGACTTCATCT
>JAISCU010000244.1 GCA_031265345.1 Bifidobacteriaceae bacterium | reverse complement strand
GACGAGGATTCCCCACCCCCGACCGAGCCGTTGGCCGAATGGGAGCAAGAACTCCTGCACGCGCCGGGCGCCTTCGACGCCACCGTGCCGCTCTCCGACGAGGCCGTGGCAGCCGTCCTGGCCGCGCGCCCCCAGACCAGCGCCGTCGCCAAAGACGAAGCCACAGTGGACGGCCCGCAGGCGCCCGTGGTCACGGAGTTGGACGCGCCGCCCAAGGCCGCTCCTGCCAGTGATGGCACGTCCGCCGATGTCGCCGCCGCGTCCCAGGGAGGGATCGTCGGGATCGAGCTGACGGACGAGGCCGCCGAGACACCGTTGGCCCAGCCGGTGGCGGATGCCGCCGCCGCCACCATCGAAGCCGAAGCCCATCCCGCCCCGTTGGCCGAGCCAGTCGCGCAGGCCATCCAGTCCGTTCCCCAGTCAGCGCCCGCATCGGAGCCAGCGTCCGCGCCTCGGCCGACGCCCGCGCGAAAGGCGCCGCCAGCCGCTGCCAAACCGGCACCGGCGCCCGCGGTCGAGCCGTCCCCTCCGGCCGCCAACACCGAGCCGGTTGCCAGCGCCGGGCCAACCGCCAACACCGGGCCAACCGCCAACGCTGAGCCGGCCCGCGCCAGTGAGTCGGCCCCGGCCAGCGAGCCGACCCCGGCGCCGCAAGCCTCAGCGGCGCCCGAACCGACCCCGGCTGGGCCCGCCGCGCAGGGCGGACCAGACTCGGCGGCATCGTCCAACCAGGGCGACGGGCCCCCGGCCACAGCCGAAGCCGAACCCGAGACCAAGCCCGAAGCCGAAACCACCAAAGACGTCACAAGCTAAGCAAAGGAAGCAACCAGACCGATGGCGAACTACACCACCGCCGACATCAAGGCGCTCAGGGAAAAGACCGGCGCGGGCATGCTCGACGTCAAGAAGGCTCTCGACGAGGCCCAGGGCGACCAGGCCAAAGCGCTCGAGATCATCCGCGTCAAGGGCCTGAAGGGCCTGGCCAAGCGCGAGGGCCGGTCGACCTCGGACGGATTGGTGGCGGCCGAGGTGGTCGCCACCGAGGACGGCCAGACCGGCGTGCTGATCGAACTGAACTCGGAGACGGACTTCGTCGCCAAGTCCAAGCCCTTCATCGAACTGGCGCAGCAAGTCTTGGGCGCGGCCGCCGCCGTGGCCACCGAAGACGCCGCGCTGGTCCTGGGATCGCCGTTGACCTCGGCCAAGGGGACCGTTCAGGACGCCATCGACGCGGTCTCGGCGACCCTCGGCGAGCGCATCCAGCTGCGCCGGGTCGGCGTGGTCAGCGACGAGCATGTCGAGGTCTATCTGCATCGCACGAACAAGGACCTGCCGCCGCAGGTCGGCGTGCTGTTGGCGACCGACGCGAACGGCGCGAAGGTGGCGCACGATATCGCCATGCACATCGCCGCCTACACTCCGACCTACGTCTCCCGCGAGCAGGTCCCGGCCGAGACCATCGCCGCCGAGCGCCGCATCGCCGAGGAGACCGCCGTCGAGGAGGGCAAGCCGGACAAGGCCATCCCGAAGATCGTGGAGGGACGCCTGGAGGGGTTCTTCAAGGAGAACGTGCTGCTGGACCAGGCCTTCGCCAAGGACCCCAAGCTGCGGGTCGGCAAGGTCCTGGCCGGCGCTGGCGGCACCGTCTCCGGGTTCGTCCGCTTCCGGGTCGGGGCCTGAGGCGGAACCGCGGCTGGCGTCCCAGAAGGAACAACCAAGGATAACCAAGCAACCGATAGCCAGAAGACGGGACCGAGCTCAGATGTTGGACACCGACCTGCGTCGCCCCGAGGGTCGCCGCGTGATGCTGAAACTGTCCGGCGAGGCCTTCGGCGGCGGTCGCCTCGGGGTCGATCCGGACGTGGTGACGTCGATAGCCGACCAGATCGCCACGGCTGTGGGCAACGGCGTCCAAGTCGCCATAGTGGTGGGCGGCGGGAACTTCTTCCGCGGCGCGGAGCTGGCCGAAAGGGGCATGGACCGGGCACGGGCCGACTACATGGGCATGTTGGGCACGGTCATGAACTGCCTGGCCCTGCAGGACTTCTGCGAGCAGGCGGGCGTCCCGACCAGGGTCCAGACCGCCATCTCGATGGGCCAGGTGGCGGAGAGCTACATCCCCCTGCGGGCAATCCGGCACCTCGAGAAGGGGCGGGTGGTGATCTTCGGCGCGGGCGCGGGGATGCCCTATTTCTCGACCGACACGGTGGCCGCCCAGCGGGCGTTGGAGACCCGCTGCCAGGTCCTGTTGATGGCCAAGAACGGGGTCGATGGCGTGTACACCGCCGACCCGCGCCGCGACGCCAACGCCACCAAGCTGACCCGCATCACCTACGAGGACGCCCTGGCCATGAATCTGAGGGTGGTGGATGCCGCCGCCTTCTCGCTGTGCATGGACAACCAATTGCCGATGGTCGTGTTCGGTCTGGAAGGAGCAGATCAGGTGACCCGCGCGCTTGAGGGCGAACGGCTCGGTACCCTGGTAACAGCCGCCAAATAGGCGCATCGCCGCGCTAGGAAGAGATGTACTCAGAAGAGATGCAAGGGAGACAGACATGATCGCTGATGTGTTGAAAGATGCCGCCAGGCGCATGGACCGGTCGGTCGAGAACGCCGCCAGTGAGTTCCAGGCCATCCGGACCGGTCGCGCCAACAAGGCCTTGTTCGACCGCATCGAAATCGACTACTACGGGACGCCCACGCCGCTGCAATCGCTGGCCTCGATAGCCATCCGCGAGGCGCGCACGGTCGCCATCACGCCTTACGACCGCACCGCGATGGCGACCATCGAGAAGGCCATCCGCAACTCGGACCTGGGCGTCAACCCGTCCGACGACGGCGCCGTCATCATGATCAACCTCCCGGAGCTGACCGCCGAGCGACGCAAGGAGTACGTCAAACTGGCGCGCAACCGGGCCGAGGAGGGTCGCGTCTCGGTGCGTCAGGCCAGGCACAAGGCGAAGGAGGCGCTCTCCCGGATCTTGAAGGACGCCGAGGTCGGCGAGGACGACGTCCGCCACGCGGAGAAGGAGCTCGACGCCATGACCAAGAGCCGGATCGCCAAGGTCGACGATCTGCTGGCGCACAAGGAATCCGAACTGCTCGAGGTCTGATGGCGGCTGAAAGCACCGAGCCCCCCGCGATTCCCAGACGAGGCCGCAACCTGGCCGTGGCGGTGCCGACCGCCCTCGGTCTGATCGCCGCGCTGGTGGCCAGCGTGGTGTTCAGCCCATGGCCGTTCGTGGTCCTGGTCTCGGTCGCGCTCGGCCTGGCTTTGCGCGAGTTGGTCCAGGCGCTCGCCCGCACCGGTTTCCATGTGCCGTATGTGCCGTTGGTGGTGGGGGCTGTCGCCACCCAGTTGGCGGCCGCCAGCACAGGCGAGCCGGGCGTGGTGGTGGGGATCTTCCTGACGCTCGCCGCCGGGACGTTGTGGCGGGCTCTGGAAGGGGATTACCGCCAGGTGGACGATGCCGTTCACAGGCAGCCCGCTTCCGCCGCTTTGGCCGGGGCTGGGTCCGGCGACGGGCCGCAGGCGCGCTCGGTGGTCCAGGACATCTACGCGACCGCTTTCGCCACCGCTTACCTCCCGGCCCTGGCCGCGTTGGTGACCCTCCTCAGCTTCAAGCATGAGGGCCGTTGGTTGGTCCTGCTGCTGGTGGCCATCCCGGTCGCCTCCGACACGGGCGGCTATTTCGCGGGCTCGTACTTCGGCAAGCACAAGCTGGCCGCCCGAATCAGCCCCAACAAGACCTGGGAGGGCCTGGCCGGATCGGTCGGCTTGGCGTTGGTGGCGGGAATCGGCGGGATGGTCTTGATGGACCGGCCCTGGTATTTCGGCGCGATCCTGGGCGTCCTGGGCGCTCTCGCCGCCACTCTGGGCGATCTGGCCGAGTCGCTCCTGAAGAGGGCCATCGACATCAAGGACATGGGCCACTTGCTGCCTGGACACGGCGGTGTGCTGGACAGGGTCGACTCGGTCCTGATGACGGCGCCGTTCTTCTATGTCGTGATCACGCTGTTCGGGACGGAGGTCTTCGGATGACCGGCCGCCCTTGCGAGTCCGCTGACGGCCCTGAGCGGCCAGAGCGGGCGCAGCGGGTCGCCAGGGCGCCCCGCCACCTGGCCGACCTGGCTCCGGCCGAACGCGACCGCTGGGCGGAGGAGCTGGGGCTGACCCGGATGCGGGCTCGGCAGGTCGTCCGGCACTATTTCGCGCGACTCGACCGGGCGGCATCGTCCATGACGGACCTCCCCGCGCAAGGCCGTGAGCAACTGGTGGACCAGATGCTGCCCGAACTGGTGACCGAGGCGGCGCGCCGAACCGCCGATTCGGGCGCCACCGTCAAGACCCTGTACCGGTTGTTCGACGGCGCCAACGTCGAGGCCGTGCTGATGGGGTACCCCGGCAGGGTGACCTTGTGCGTGTCCTGCCAGGTGGGCTGCGGCATGGCTTGCCCGTTCTGCGCCACCGGGCGGCTCGGCCTGAAGCGGAACCTCTCGGCGGCCGAGATCGTGGAGCAGGTCCGCTTGGCGGCGGTGGCCGTCGCGGGCGGGATGCTGGGACCGGCCGTGCCCGCCCGGCTCTCCAACGTCGTGTTCATGGGCATGGGCGAGCCGCTGGCCAATCTGGGCGCGGTGCTGACGGCGGTGCGGGCGATCGTCTCCGCCCCTCCGGCTGGATTCGGCATCTCGGCCCGCAACCTGACCATCTCGACCTGCGGGCTGGTGCCGGGGATCGAACGGTTGGCGTCGCAAGGCTTGCCGTTGCGTCTGGCGCTGTCGCTGCACGCGCCCGACGACGAGTTGCGCGACCGGCTGGTGCCGATCAACCGGCGTTACAACATCGACTCGGCGTTGGCGGCCGCCCACGGCTATTTCCAGGCCACTGGACGGCGAGTCTCAATCGAATACGCCCTCATCCGCGATATCAATGACCAGGGATGGCGGGCGTCGCGCCTGGCGTCGCGCCTCGGCCAGTACGGGACCGGGTGGGTGCACGTCAACCCGATCCCGCTGAATCCGGTGGCGGGCTCGATTTGGACGGCCAGCCGGCCGGACGTCCAGGCGGAGTTCTGCCGCAGGCTCGAAAATGCGGGACTGACGGTGACTTTGCGGGACACTAGAGGGCAGGAGATCGACGGCGCTTGCGGACAGCTAGCGGCTAAGGAGGCTATGAACTGATGGCAGACCTATTTCGCCGGGTCAAGAACGGCAGGGGCTACGACACACACGAGGTCGATGACTTCTTCGCCCGCGCGCAGGCCGTCTACGAGGGCCGGTCGGCCGAGCGGATGGGGCCGGAGGCCGTCCGGACTGCGGCGTTCTCGCAGGTCCGGGGTGGATACGACGAGCCTCAGGTGGATGGCGCCCTGGACCGGCTGGACAACGCCTTCACCCGCAAGGAGCGGGCCGAGTTCATCGCCGGGCAGGGCCAGCAGGCCTGGCTCGACAAGATAGTCGACCGGGCGACCTCGCTGTACGACCGCCTGGGGCGCCCCGACGGCCAGAAATTCGCGCCCGCCGAGCGAGGCAAGCCCGCCTACGACCGCAATCAAGTCGACGCCCTGCTGCACCGACTGGCGGACTACTTCAACGCTGGGACCCCGGTGGCGTCATCGGACGTGCGTCACGCCGTGTTCACGCCCGTGCGGGGCAAGCGCGGCTACGGCATGGAGTCGGTGGACGCCTACCTGGACCGGGCGCTCGAAGTGATACTCGCCGCCGAATAGACCCTGCCGCGCCTGGCGGACGTCCAAGAAATCCCCTTTTCGGCCATCGGTCCCTGGCGGTCGGCGTTTGGCTTCGTAAACTCCTTAGAGGTCGCTTGTTTCGTCCAAAGCTGGGCGTTGGGCGGCCTCTTGTGTGTATACGGACCTAACGGCATACCTGAAGGAGCCCCAAATGGCGTCAAAATCGCCAACCCGTGAGTCGCATCATGTCCACCTGCTACCGGAGGCGCGCGTCCGGATCTTCACCCGGCGGCGAATCGGGCTGGTGCTGGGGCCGGTTCTGTTCCTAGTCTGTTATTTCGTCATGCCGGATGTCGAACCGGCTAGCGACGTCGGCGTGGCGGGAATGCGTTCCGCCGCATTGGTCGCGGGCGTCCTTTGCCTCATGGCGGTCTGGTGGATGACCGAGGTCCTGCCTCTGTACGTCACGGCCCTCGTTCCGCTGGTCGCGTTCCCGTTGCTGCAGGTCACCTCCATTGACGCGGCCGCCGCGCCCTACGCCAACAAAACGATCTTCCTGTTCCTGGGCGGATTCGTGCTGGCCATGTCGATGGAACGGTGGAACCTGCACCGTCGCGTCGCCATCTGGGTGGTCTCGGTGGTCGGCTCGAAGCCTCGGTCGATCATCTTCGGTTTCATGCTGGCGACCTCGTTCTTGTCGCTGTGGGTGTCCAACACCGCCACCGCTGTCATGATGCTCCCCATCGCCACGTCGGTGCTGAAACTGGTCGAATCCGTCACCAAACGGAAGGACAAGGGGTTCCGGGTGGCGATGGTCCTGGCCATCGCCTACGGGGCCTCGATCGGATCGTTCGGCACGCCCATCGCCTCGCCGCCCAACGGGATCGCGCTCGGCTATCTGGCCCAACAGGGCATCAACATCTCCTTCTTCGACTGGATGAAGGTCGGCATGCCGCTCTGGGCGGTGTTCCTGGTGATCGGTTGGTTCTTGCTGACGTTCGTGGCCAGCCCGCCGGCCGCCAAGGGCGAGATCCCCGGCCACAAGGAGATCATGCGGGCCGAATTGGCGAAGCTCGGCCGGTTCCAGGGACCTGAGCGCCGGGTCGGCGTCATCTTCTTGATCTGCGCTCTGACCTGGATCTTCCACGGCTTCATCGAGGACTGGCTCAATCTTGAGAACACCGGATTGAGTGACGAGTTGATCGCTGTGGCCGTGATCTTCGTCCTCTTCTTCACGCCCGTGTCCTTCAAGCGGCCTGGCCGCGGCCTGATGAACTGGGGCGACCTGAAGAACCTTCCCTGGGGCATCCTGTATTTGTTCGGCGGTGGGTTGTCGATAGCCGCCCAGGTCGGCGCCTCCGGCTTGGCGGTCTGGATCGGCGAACGCGCCAAGGGCCTCGGCGGCCTGCCGCTGTTCTGGCTCATGGTCGCTTGCTGTGCCCTGACCTGGATAATCACCGAGTTCATGTCCAACACCGCCGCTGCGGCGACCCTGGTCCCGATCTTCGGCACGGTGGCCATGGCGCTGGGCTTCTCACCGATCATGTTGGCGCTGCCGGTCGCGATGGCCGCCTCCTGCGCGTTCATGATGCCGGCCGGGACGCCGCCGAACGCCGTGGCGTATTCCTCCGGCATGATCAAGATCGGCGATATGAACCGGGCCGGTGTGTTCATCGCCATCCCGGCCGTGTTCATGGTCGCCATCACCATGTTCTTCTGGGGCAGGTTCGTCCTGGGGCTGGGCTGAGCCTGCGCTGATCTCTCGACGCTGTTAGCCTTCGGCCATGACCGGGAACCCGCTTGAGTTCATCCAACCCGGCCTCGAGCATTGGAACCGGGAGAAAGAGCGCCAGCGCCACGAGGCGCACCAGTACGTGGTTGACGCCCCGCCCTGGGACGGCCAACTCGATGTGGGCGTGATCCGGCTGGGGGAGGAGCCGCCGTCGGTCTTCCCCCCTGGCGGAGTGGTGGCGGGCTCGGAGGACTGAGGGCGCCGCTCACGCCTGTCGTCGGTGGCCGTCGTGTGGGGCCGGTTCGGGCGTGAATTGCGCCTTG
>JAISCU010000242.1 GCA_031265345.1 Bifidobacteriaceae bacterium | reverse complement strand
CGATGAAGTGTCCCGGCCCACCACGTTGCCCCCGAGCCCCAACGAGAAGACGATCCGGCTGGTCGTGCCGTAGATGTCGAGGGCGAGGACACGGCTCACGTCGGTGATGGTGACGGCCGTCCCCTGGGAGTCGACGACTTCGGCGGGCAGCGCCGGGCTGGGCTGCTCGGTGATCGGCACGATGGCCGCTTCGGGCACTGCGGCAGTCGAGGGGCCGACATAGGACTTCGGGTCGGGCAACGCCTGGGCGGGGTCGAAAACGGCGGTGCCAGTCGTTCCGCTGGCGCCCGCTCCATTCGGGGCGCAGGCCGTGGTGGCCGTCATGGCCACCGCCATGGCCATCGCCAACCAGGCCGCGGGCGCCCATCGGGCCGCGCCGGCCAAGCGTCCAGAGCGGGCGTCAGCCATCGGGGCGTCTCCTTTCGTGGCGAAGTGCAGTCATGGCGGGAGCACCACCGACATCCCAGACACTGTTCGTGCCGGGCCGCCGGGGCGCTCCACTTAGGTAATCCTAACTTAGGTTAGCCTTGCCTTCAATTATTGCGCAACATCCGCGCTGCGCAATTCCCTCGTCCCCGCCCCGAAAACGGGTTGGTGCCTGGCACTAACCCGTGTTCGGGGCACCAACCCCGTTGGTAGCACCCGCCCGACGGTTCGCGCGGCCATCCATTGGGACTGTCACGGCGGCATCGTGCAAAGACGACTCCGGCGCACGTAACCTGGCACCGAGCGAGAACTGCCCGAGGAGGACACGAATGCCCCGATCCGGCCGCCCGATCAGCGAATCCGGTGTCTACCACGCCGTCACACGCGGGGTGAACAAGCGGACCATCTTCACGGATGACGCCGACTACCGCCGCTACCTCGCGCTGGCCACCGAGGCCGCCGACCGATTCGGAATGTCGGTGCTGGTCTACGCGCTCATGCCCAACCATGTGCATCTGCTTCTCGGGGACAAAGACTCGCAGATCAGCGCCTTCTTCCAGCGACTCAATTCTTGTTACGCGAAGTGGTTCAATTGGCGCCACGACCGGGTGGGCCACCTATTCCAAGGTCGGTTCAAGGCCTTCCCTGTCAACGATGACGCCTACCTCGCCGCCGTGATCCGCTACATTCACCGCAATCCCGTCAAAGCCGGACTGGCCCACGCCGCAGGCGACTATCCGTGGAGCTCCCGCCCGCAGCTCGACGGGCGACCGGGTTCGGCAGACATAGCGCGTCTGGCGCAGTTGCTGCCGCTCGAACGCATCGTCGCGTTCGAAGCCCAGAACGACAACGCAGACGATGCCGTCGAGCAGGCCCTGACAGGAAACCGCCGAGGCCCGCACCCGCTGGTCTCGAACCACCAAGCGGCCACGGTCTTGGCGGAGTTGGTCAGCGCGTACGGTCGCGCGACGTTCGCGGACCTGCCCAGTCGCACCCAAGTCGTGGTGGTCCGCGAAATGGCCGCCCGTGGGCTCGCGGTCAGGCGACTACCCGCGCTGACGGGCTGGGGCATGAAGCGGATCAACCGGGCTCTGCGCGATCCCGCCCTCGGCCCCGGAGCGGACGGAGCCTAACGGCACGATGGGCCGGGAGGACCGGAACACGGGTTGGTGCCAGGCACCAACCCGTGTTGCGGTGGGTCAGCTGGTGCGCGGTCGTCGGCTGACGGGGGACAAATGAAAGTGGCCCCGGCGCGGGGGCGCCGGGGCCACTCGGGTTGAGGCCGAAGCCTCAGACTGTCACTGGATCATGCCTTGGCCGGTAGACCCGACTCGGCTGGAATCCGCTCGGCGCTGATGCGACGGCGGAACACCCAGATCGACCATGCTTGGTACGCCAGCACGATCGGCACCAGGCAGACGGCCACGATGGTCATCAGCTTGAGCGTCTTCTCGCTGGAGGCGGCGGCGTGGATCGGCTGACCGGTGATCACATCGCCACGCTCGAACTGCGCCAACGGGGTGTGGCTGTCCAGCAGACCCAGGACCACCAGGGCGTTCAGGGCCTCGTTGGCGTTGTCCACGGCGCCGTTTAGGTTCGCCAGGCCGTCATCGTTCTCCCAGGCCTTGCCCGTGACGATCTCCGTCACGTCGAAGCCGTCAGAGAACTTCTGGGTGGCCGGGTTGTCCGCCACGGCCTGCAAGGTCGCGGGGACTTCGACGTTCACCACTTGGCTGACACTGTCCTGGATGAACGGCACCAACGCGTCCACCGTGATGGCGACCTGGACGGCCACCACGTCGGCCGGCTGGCCGGCGATGGTGGCGCCAGCCAGGTCGCCGATTTCGATCGACTCGGCCTTCAGTTGGTCCAGCGCGTCCTTGTGGGCCACCACGTCGGCGACCACCGCGTTGATGGTCGTGTCGTCAGTTGGAAGTCCGAGACGGGCCAGCGTGATCGTGACAACGTCCACCACGTTCTCTTGCGAGATCACGCCGAGAGCCGGGAACACGCCGTTCGCGACATCATCCAGCACACCGACCGTGAGCTGAGTCGCCAACACGCTGGGCTCTGTGATGTCCACTCCGACCTGGGACAAGTCGGCGCCTGAATCCTTGACTCGGTCGAAGGTCGCCTTGACGACGGCCTCGACCCCGGCTTGCGGCAGCGGCACGCCCTGTGCCTGGAGGGCCGGATAAGACTGGTCCCGCACGTTCTCCAAGATCAGCGGCGTGATGGCGGCGGCGTTGTCCGCGGGCTCGGCGGGCACTTCCGGCAAGCCGTCCGCAGCGACCCGGTCGAAGGTGATGTTCACCACATCGGCCAAGGTCACGCCGTCGAGCACCACAGCGCCCACGATCGGATCGGCCACGGCATCGCCCGTGATCCGCACGCGCGAGCCGTTGATCACGTTCGGGAACAGCGCGGCGAAGATCGTCACCACCGCCGCCAGCAAGGCCACCGTCATCGAGGTGAAGGCCAGTCCAGACTTCTTGGCCAGGGTGGTCAGCACCACCACGACCAAGGCCACGGCCGCCACCGCGATGGCGATCCAGATCAACACCGTCGGATGGTTGCCACCGGCGAACTTGAAGCCCAGCCAGACAACCCAGACGGCGGCGATCACCGTCGCCGCGATCGACAGCTTGGGCGCCAACGACTCCGCCCGTCGGCGGACCTCGCCATCGGTCTTCAGCGACAGGAAGATCGCGCCGTGGGCCATGAACAGGGCCGCCGTGGTCAGGCCGCCCAGCAGCAGGAAGCCGTTGTGCGCGAACACCAAGTCGAAGAAATTGCCGTCGTAGAGGATCTTCGACGGGCCAAGCTGGGCCGCGTCCACGCCAGCTTTGACGCCGGCCACCAGGTTGGCGAAGGCGACGCCCCACAGGATCGCGGGAATCCACGAACCGAGGATGATGCACCAATCCCAGAGCTTGCGCCAACCGACGCCGTCGATCTTGCCGCGGTACTCGAACGCCACGGCGCGGATGATCAAACCGACCAGGATCAGGAACAGCGGCAGATAAGCCGCTGAGAACAAGGTCGCGTACCACTCCGGGAAAGCGGCGAAGGTCGCGCCGCCAGCGGTCAGTACCCAGACCTCGTTGCCGTCCCACAGCGGGCCGATGGTCGAGAGCATGGCCCGACGTTCGTTGTCGCGTTTGCCGATGATCGGCAACAACATGCCGACACCGAAGTCGAACCCTTCGAGCACCAGATAGCCGGTCCACAGGACGGCGATCAGCGCGAACCACAGAAGCTCCAGGCCCTGCGGAGCCTCCACCAGCCGGTGGAGCAGCCCGACCAGGCCGTCGGCGGTGGCTTCAGTCGCAGCCGGGTCGACCGGGGCTGCCGGAGCGAGAGCAAGAATGCTAGTCAACATCAGATTTTCTCCTTAGCTCCGTCAGTACGAGAAGGTCAACGGCTTGGAATCATCCAAGTCGGCCTTCACCTCGGGTATGGCTTCGTCGTAGTTCAAGCCCTTGGACGTGTAACGCTTCATCAGGTAGAACCAGGCAACGGCCAGAACCAGGTAGAGCAGCGTGAACGAGACCACCGTCAAGACGATGGAGCCCGCGCTGACGACAGGTGAGACCGCATTGGCGGTCTGCAGGGACAGGTCCGTCGCCACGCCGCTCATGACCGGATTCTCCGGCGTCAAAGCCGGCGTCACCGCCGGATAGACGATGAACGGTTGGCGGCCGATCTCGGTGAAGATCCAGCCGAACGCGGCCCCCAGGAACGGGGTGGGCAACGAGATGAGCGCCCACGACTTCAAGAAACCGCTGCCACTGGTCCGTCCGCCGCGCAGAGCCAGCAGGCCGACCACGGCCAACACCGCCGAGAACGCGCCGAAAGCGATCATCAGTCGGAAGGTCCAGAAGACCACGCCCTGCGGCGGAATCCAGTCGAGGCCCTCGGCCTCTTCCGGCGTCAGGTACGCCGCGTCGAGCACTTCTTCCGCCTTGTCCATGCCGGTGACCTGCGCGTCGCCATTGGTCCAGGCCAGCCACGAGAGCATCTTCGGGATCTCGATCAGCCGAGTGACCGAGTCCTCGTCGAAGGTGCCGTCCGCGTTCTGGACGCATTCGCCGAAGGCGATGACCGTGAACCCGGCGCCCTCGCCGGGATCGGGCGTCACGCAGAGCATCTCCGCAGCAGCCATCTTGGTCGGCTGCAACTCGGTGATGACCTGGGCCTGGTGATGGCCGGAGAAGACCAACGAGATGCCCGCGATCAGCACGGCCCAGCAACCGACCGCGCCGCCCAGACGGTAGACCTTGGCCGACTCTTGGTTGCCGGCCCGAACCGCCCTGACCATCCACCAGATCGCGATGCCGGCCATGAAGGTGCCGGCCACCACGAAGGCGGTCGAGATGGTGTGCCAGAAGGTCGACAGGGACAGTGGGGAGAACAGGACCTCGCCCAGGTTCGCCATGGCCGCGCGGTCCAATTCAGCGTCGAAGGTGGCGCCTTTCGGGTACTGCATGAAGGAGTTCGCCGCCAGGATGAAGAAAGCCGACAGGTTGACGGCGAAAGCCACCAACCAGATGGTCAACAGGTGGACGCCGCGCGACAGGCGGCCCCAGCCGAAGATCCAGATGCCCAGGAAGGTCGATTCGACGAAGAACGCCGCCAGCGCCTCCATTGCCAGTGGTGCGCCGAAGATGTCGCCCACCATGCGTGAATACTCGGACCAGTTCAGACCGAACTGGAACTCTTGGACAATGCCGGTAACGATGCCCAGCGCGAAGTTGATCAGTAAGAGCTTGCCGAAGAACCGTGTCAGGCGGTACCACTCGTCTTTGCCGGTCTTGAACCAGAATGTCTGGAGCAAAGCGACCAGCGGCGTCAGGCCGATGGTCAGAGGAACAAAGATGAAGTGGTACACAGTGGTGATGCCGAACTGCCATCTAGCCAGATCAAGCGCGTCTTGCATGTGCACC
>JAISCU010000056.1 GCA_031265345.1 Bifidobacteriaceae bacterium | reverse complement strand
TTGGCTCAAGGGAGTCGTCTAGCCGAACCGGTTATGCGCAGCGGCGGCCCTCCCGCAACCACACCACCAGCGCCGCCATCCCGCCGCTGCGCATAACCACCCGCTGCTCATAGAATTGGCCCGCGAATCTGCTTGCCGTTTCGGTCAAAGCGAACACGTCGAAAGGCGACCGGAACGCCGCCGAGTGGCTGCCGGACAACCCGGCGCACGACTACCGCAAACGCTTCGTGGTCCTTCAAATCCTCGTCAAGGCACGTTTCAAACTGTCTGTCACGGAATCCGAGGCGGCCGCGATGCGGCGGGTCCTCGCAGAAGTCTGACCAGGGTCCACCACCGGCGGGCGCCACGTCGGCGCGGCCGCTAAAGCCCCATTCCGGGCCCGGCCGCGCGGCGCGGCGCGGCGGCAGCCGAACCGGCCCTGGGCGTGGGAGCGCTCGCGACCGCCGCCGAAGCCGTGCGGGCGGGTTGGGCGCGTATGGCCGCGGGTTGGGTCCGTCCGTCTGGGGAGCCGTTACCGGCGGCGCGTGAGATGAGCGCGCGGATTGTGGCGTGGTGCAGGCCGGTGACTGCGGACAGGTCCCTGGGGCTGGTCTTGGCTTGCCGGGCGGTGTCCAACAGCAGGTGGCCGAGCCGGTCGCGGGTTTGCCCGGTTTGTTTGCTGGACGCCATGTATTCGTGGGTCCTGACGAGCAGGTTGTGGACTTGGGTTGGGGTGATCTCAGGCACGGCGGGTCACCTTCTCAAGCAGGTGGGCGCGGACCCATTGGCGGCGCAGACGGTCGGCGAGGGGTATGTCGCCGGTGTTGATGGCGTCCGCTATCCGCGCCTCCAACGGCGCGAGCGGATCAGTTTCGGTCATGGGCGGCAGGTGCGCCGAGCCGGCCGCCGGGGTTGGGGCGGCGGCGAGCACCTTGACGGCGACCACGGCCCCGGCCGCGCCAACGCGCCGGCGGGGTCTCCGATTGATCCAAACCGGCCGACGGTTTGGCGCGCGGAAGGACCGTCATGAACCAACACCACCAGCACCAACCGCCCGGCCGCCGTGCGGCAGCCGGACCCTTACACCGCACCCTCGGCAGCCGCCGGCGCCGGCCGGGGAGGGGCCGCCGTCTCGTCCTGGCTGTTGCGGCTGTCGTGTTGGCGGCGGCCGGCGCGCCGCTGGCCCTGACCCCGGCGGCCGCGGCCGAGTACGTCACCGGGGAATGGGGCACCTACCAGGGCGAGACGACGTTCTGGGGAAACATGACCGTGGGCGGGGTGTACGGGATGTGCGTCGACCCCGGCGCGGAGCCGCCCGTGTCGCTGTCCGACGGCAACGCCCGGAGAGTCTGCGGGAGCGTCGTGAACGGGGCGCCGGACAAGACCGCGCAGATCGCGTTCCTGCTGGCCCGCCACCTGACGGACACCGACACCCAAACCCTGGTGTCCCTGTCCCAGTTCGCGCGCGCCGAATACCACACCGGCATCCCGGTCACCTACCCGGCCCGGTTCAACCAGCTTGTGGCCGAGGCGGGGCAGGCCCGCCCGAAAGACGCCTACGTTGAGGTGGACGTGGCCGGGTCCAGGATCTGGGCGGGGGTTGTGGGAGGCGGTCAGGCCGCGAAGATCACCGGCGGGACCCTCGGACGGGGTGACGCGGGTTTCCTCGCCGGGTACGCCGCCACGGTGGCGATCACGTCCGGGAACGCCACGTTCGCGGACGGGACCACCTCGAAAACGGTGGCGACCGGGGCGGCCGCGGTGTCGCTCGCTGTCAAGGCGCGCCACGCCCTGGTCGCGGACGAGAAGGTGACCGCCACCGTCGAGGTGGCGGGGGTGCCGCAGGCGTGCTTCATGCTGCACGAGGAGACCGCCCACCAGCGGGTGATCACACCCCTCTACACGACTCTGTCAGGCGTGCACACCGCCTCGGCGAGGCAGACCCCGTGGACGCCCGCCATAACCACCGAGGTCACCACGCCCGCGGTCGGGAAAGGCGGGACGGTGGCAGACCGGGTCAGAGCCGACGTCGTGTCGGGTTCGTGGCCGGTCCTGGAATGGTCTGACGCGGCCCAGACGAAACCGAAGACCTACGTGCCGCTCAACGCTGCGGGGCAGGTCGTCCGCGCGTCTGAGCCGACCTCGCCGTCGGCGGGGTTGCCAGCCGGCGCGACCGTGTTGCCCGGCCGGCAGACGGTCGTCCTGCCGGGGCCGGGCTCGTGGCAGGCCGCCAATGTGGTGCTGCCCCAGTCGGCGGGCTCGGGGTATTACTCGCTGCGGTGGTGCCTGGACCCAGCGGACCAGGGCGGCAACGCGAAGTACATGACCGGCGGCCCCTACTGCGACCAGTACTTCTCCGCGACGGAGTTGTTCACCGTCCCGATGACGCTGGCCGTCATCACGAAGGTCCCCGCCGCCAGGGTCGGGAAAGGCTCCCCCGCAGACGACACGGTGACCGTTTCCCTGCCCGCCCCGCCCGACCAGTGGATGACCGGGCCGGACGGCAAACCCGTCACCGTCAAGGCCAGGGGCACCCTGTACGGGTCGAGCGTCCCGTCCGCAGAACAGGCGGAACCGCCCGCCGGCGCCGCGAAACTCGGCCAAGCCACCGTCGACGTCGCACTGCCGACCTCGGGCCGCGACCCCGTCACCGTGCCCGCCCCGGCAGGATTCGACCTGGCGGGATCGGCCCACTGGACATGGGTTTGGGAGATCCGCCGCGCCGACCAAACCCCCGCCGTGGCCGCCCTGCTGGCAGGCGACGCGAAAGACCGGTTCGGACGGGCGGACGAGTCCGGGCACACGCCGATGAGCATCGCCATCGCGTCAACGCTGCCCGACCAGCACCAGGCGAAAGGCGCGGCGCCCGACGACGCGATCACCCTCACGCTGCCCGACGAAAACGACCAGTGGATCGCCCTGCCGGACGGGAAACCCGCCACCGTGAAAGCCACCGGCGCCTTCTACGCCGGGTCGAAGTCGAGTTTCGCGATCTCGCAGGCGCCGCCCCCCGGCGCGAAGGTCCTGGGAACGGCATCGGTCGACGTGGCCTTGCCGACGTCGGGACGCGACCCGGTCACGGTTCCGGCGCCAGTCGGGTTCGCGGTGCCGTCGTCCCAATACGGCACATGGGTTTGGAAGGTGGTCCGGGCGGAGCAGTCCCCGGCGGTGGCGGCGTTGCTCGACAACGACGCGACAGACCGGTTCGGGCAGGTGTTGGAAACCCACGTCACCCAAATGGACTTGGCAATCGAATCCGTGGCGGCCGCCGCAACGATCCCAGAACCGGGGAAGGGCTCCACCGCCGAGGTTTGCGATTCGGTGTGGGTCGAGCACACCAGCCCGGAGGACCTGTGGCTGAACCAATGGGGAACCGACCAGCCCGTCCAGGTCAAAGTCGACGGCAGCCTCCACCACGCCGCCGTCCCGTCGGCGCAAACCCTCATCCCCGGCGACGCGCCGGTGGCGGACGAATACGAATTGGTGTTCACCGCCGCCGGACGCGACAACGCGCAGCGGGTCTGCCACACCATCAAGCACGGCGACTACGGGGCGTTCGGGTTCGCGTGGCGGATCGACCTCGACAAGCAGCCCGCGAAAACCAAAGACTTCCTGTCCCAGGGGACCCAGACGCCGTTGTGGCTGCCCGCCGAGACCACGATGGCGCGCCGCACCCCGGTCATCCACACCGCCGCCACCATGCGCCCGGCCACCAACAACGGCGCCGAAGAGATCTTCCTCACCGACGAGATCTGGCAAACCGGCTGGCCAGACGGACCAAACGACACCGACACGCACGCAGCCGTGGGGCACACCGGCTGGGACGGCTACGGCCCGTGGGAACCTGACGGGCAAACCATCACCGTGGAATTGTGGCGTGTGGAGGGCGACGTCACCCCCGAATCCTGCTCGGCGGACAACCCGAATGCGAAACTCGTCGCCGTCAACACCGCCACCCCGGCTGCCACCACGTGGGGCGGCTCCCAGAAAGTGTCCGGGTCGAGGTTCAAAGCCGAAGGCGGCGACGCCACTTACACATTCGTCGTCACCTGGGCGGGCGACGCCCGCACCGAACCCCACAAGTCCATCTGCGGGGAAGCGTCCGAAACGATCAGCCTGGTCCGCGAGGCCCCCAAGTTCGCCACCGAGCTCGTCACCGCCAAGAATCCCGGCTCCGACGAGAAAACCGCCTCCAGCCGGACCGAGCCGATCACCATCGAGCCGGGCGCCGAACTGGTCGACGTGCTCCACGCCTGGCGCCCCGACACCGACGCGCGGCCGGCGGACATGACCGGATGGGAGGCGACCTGGGAGGCGTTCTTCATCCCCGCCGCAACCAACAACAGCGACGGGATCGGCGATGGCGGCGTCAACGGCGACAGGCCCGAAGGGCCGCCAAACGCGGAGCCGGGACCGGCCGAGCCCGCCGCCGTGGCACAGGCCTTGTGCGCGCCGGAGACCAGGTTCTGGGCCAGCGCGGAGCCCGTGCCCGTGACCAAGGCGGGCTCGTACCGCTCGCCGGCGTTCACCGCCCCCGACCAGGCCGGCACGGTCCTGGTGGTCGAGACGGTCACCGACTCCAGCGGCGCCCAACCCAAAGCCGTCAGACGGGGCCTGTGCGGGGAACCCTCCGAAACCGCGATCATCGCCGCGCCGCGCATCGCCACGACCGCCCCCGCCGAGGCGGTCACAGGCGAGATGGTCAAAGACGAGGCGGCCTTGACCGGGTCGTTCCCGGAGGGCACCACCGTCGAGTTCTGGTACCAGCACACCAAGTTCGCCAACCCCGACGCGCCGCCCGGTGACCTCGGGTGCGCCGCCCCCGACCCGGACGACATGGAAGGCGCCGTCAAGATCGGCCAGGTCGTCCTCGACCACCAGATCCGGGACGGGGACACCGAGAAGCTGTTCTCGCCGGAGTTCACCTCTGACCAGCCCGGCTGCACCTGGATCAAAGAGATCGCCTGGGCGCCCGCCGCCGGCCCCGACCGGCAAATCCTCGCCCAAGGGAAGTTCGGGACCCTCAGCGAACGGACCGTCTGGCGCCAGCCGCCCGAGTCCCCGCCGCCGTCGGCGCCGCCCGAGCCGGGCCTTCCCAGGACCGGCCCGGCCGGGGTCTTGGGGTTCGCGGGTATGGCGGTCCTGCTTTTGATCGTGGGCGCCGGCGTGCTGGCCGCCCGGCGGCGCAGCCAGAAGCGAGCCGGATCGTGAACCGGGTCGTGTTCTCGTCCGCCCGGACCGACTGGCGCACACCCGCGGATGTGTACGACGAGCTGAACAGGGAGTTCTCCTTCGACTTCGACCCGTGCCCGCCCGACCCGACGTTCGACGGGCTCGCCGTCCCGTGGGGCGCCTCCAACTTCGTCAACCCGCCGTACGGCCGGGAACTGCCGAAATGGGTCGCCAAAGCCCACCGGGAAGCAGTGTCGGGCAAAACCGTGGTCATGCTGGTACCCAGCCGCACCGACACCCGCTGGTGGCACGGATATGTGATGCGGGCTGACGAGGTCCGGTACATCAAAGGCCGGCTCCGGTTCCAAGGAGCCCGCCACGGCGCCCCCTTCCCGAGTTGTCTCGTGATCTGGCGCGGCAGCCAGCGCCACGCCGGGGAAGCCGGGCCGGGCTCGGCCGTCGCAGCCGAAGGCGGCGCGCCCCCCGCCGGCTCCGATCCGGGCGGCACGTCCGAGCGCGGCGCCGACCCGCGCGCCGGGAAGGGGACCGAGCGATGAGCGGCGCGTCGGAGACCAGGACGGACGGTGGCCTGGCCGGCGAGTTGCGGAATTGGGCGAAGGGCACCCGATGGGCCGGGGCCGCCGTCGAACTGGCTTTGGCCGGGGCCCGCGGCCGGCTCGTCTACCCAGGCGCCCCGTGGATCGAACGCCTGGGAACCTACCCGGTCGGGAGAGCCCACGCCAGGATCGACCCCGCCAAACTGATGGCCGAGTCGGGACCGCTGTCGTCGGGCGAACGCCTGATCGCGAAAGTGGTCGCGAACCTCCTAGACGACGAAACACTGGTGCCGCTGGCGGACCTGTCGCGCCTCGATCCCGGCCAAGCCCGGCTCGTGCTGGGGGCGCTTCGCCGGGCGGCCGGATTGGGCCCGGCCGGTGCCAAACCCCCTGCGGCGATCAGCCCGCCGCCTGGTCGCCAGACACCCTCGATGGGCATGTGAGGCGCGTAGGGCCTTCGCTCCCGCCCAACGGAGAGATCCGGTCGGCGGCGACCAGATGCCGCCAGCGGCTAGAACCGACATGGCGGCGCGCCGCTGCCCAAACAGTCGAGTCGGATCCTTCCGGCGGCGCGGCGTTCACCGGATTCGCGGCGTCTTCCCTCCGGTGATCTGGTCGGCGTAGCTGGCGAGTTGTTTGGGGTTGTCGCCGCGCCAACCGTTCGCCAGGGCCCAGCCCTGAAGGGTTGGGCCGTCTAGCCTGTGGCCGGCGCGGTGAAGCACGAGTAACTCGCGGAGCACTGTCTCCTTCTCGTCGCCGCCCGTTATGGCGTTGTTGTGGTTGACCGCCCTGGTGGCGCGCCGCATCGCTTCTTCCACGGCCGGTTCCAAGCCATAGGCGCCGGAGTCGGCGGCCCATGTGGACGCGCCGGTGAGGATTTCGGGTTTGGCAAACGCCACCCAGGGGCGCAGCCGGTCCTCGTCCCAAGCCGCGACGCTCAACGCCGTGATTCCGGGTAGCCTGGCGAGGATTGTTCCGAGGTCGTCCATGCGCGCCCAGACCGCCAGCGCCGGGCCGCGGTTCGCCGCGTGGCCGTAATCACGGGGAGTGGACACCTCCACGCGGGGGCTCGACGCGAGCCGTCTCAAGGGCGGGTCCCGGTCGATCTGCTTCTTCGTGGCGATGAACAGCATCAAAGTCTGCCCGTCGCCGAGGCGGGCCCACACCCAATTGACCGCGGCTTGAAGGCCGTCGCCGCCGCTGGACGCGACCGCCCGAGGATAGCCGGTGTCGCTCTCAAACATCGCGCGCTCCTTTCTTGGATCAGTCAAACCTATCCCTATGCGACGCGGACCAGGCGCCCCCGATTCAACGGCGGCGCAGCCGCGCGGCGCGGCCTACAGTCCCAGGCCGGGGTCTGAGCGCCTGGGCGCCGCGTTCTGCGGCGGGGTCGGGTGCGCTGCGGCTTGGGCGGCCAGGGCTCGGACGCGGGCGGCGTCTCGCCGCTGGACGGCCGACGCGGTGGCGGGGCCGAGCAAGTCTGGGCCTGTGACTTGGTGCCGGTCGCGGTAGGCGGCGGCCGCGAGGGCAGCGCGGGTCCAACGTTCGGCGGCGGCCTGGTTTCGGGGGCGGGGTCCTAGCTCAGCCAGCCACGCTTCCCCGGCCGCGGCGGCCCGGTCGAGGACTTCGGCGGCGCGCCGCTGAAAGGCGCCCTCGCGTTGGTCGAGGGCTTGGCGGAACGCGGCCGGCATCGGGCCCGTCGCTTTCGGGATCAGCCCGGCGATGAACTCCGGTTGGCGGCGGCGGGCCGGCGCGCGCTCCAGATGGTCGAGGACTCTGCCGAGCCGGGCGTGCAGCACGGCGGCCGGGTCGGCGGCGTCGTCCAGCGGGCGAGCGGCGGCCAGGCGCGGCAGCTCGGCGTCCGGGTCCCACCCCAGGGTTTCGGCGCGCCGCAGCCCGGCGGCGAGAGGCCCGAACGCCTCGGACGCCAGCGCGGCCTCCGCTTGGCCGGGCACCAGCCCGCAGCTGCGGATCAGCGCGGCCCAGCGGTCTTCCATCGCGGCGGCGGCCAGGGTCTCGTATTCGGCGGCCAACTGGGCGGTGTTGTTCCACGCCTCGTGCTCGATTTGGGCGGCCTGGTGGGCGGACGGCTCCGCGCCCTGGTTCCGCAGCACGCCCGCGAGCACGTCGCGGGCGGTGGCGTCGTCCCGGTCGGAGGGGTGCGGGGCGGCGTGGGCGTCGTCGGGCCGGTCCGTGGCGACATACGCGAGGTTCGCGTCACGGCCGCGGGTCAGCGCCACGTACAGGTTCTCCCTGGTCGTGGAAGCCGAGACCACGGTGTGGCTGGTGTCCACGGTGACGCCTTGCGCCCTGTGCGCGGTGACCGCGTATCCGAGGTCGAGCGATTCGGCCGCGTAGGGGGCGGGCAGGGTGACCGACGCGCCCCGCGAGTGGCCGGCGCGGCGGATGGTGACGGCGCCGTCCGGGTGGGTTTTGAGCACGGTCCACCGGTCGCCGTTGCGCACCCAACCAGTCCCCCCGGCGACTAGGCGGCGGTGTCCGTCCGCCACGCCTCGTAGGCGGCTTCGACCATGTCGTCGGTGTCTCCGCCGAGGATCCGGCCGCGGGCTTGGTAGGCGTCGAGGGCGGCGGGGCGCCCGTGGCGTAGTTCCAGAGAGGCGATCTTTTCCCAGTCGGCGCGGAACCGGTGCGCGTCGGTCAGCTCGGGGGCGTCGTCCCTGTCTGAGACGAGGAGTTGGAACGCGCCGCCCGCGTCGACCGATTGGAGTTGCGCTCAGTCGCCGACCAAGAGGACTTTCGCGCCCGCGCAGGCGGCCAGGGCGGTGATCCGGTCCAGTGTGAACGTGCCCGCCAGGGACGCCTCGTCCACTATGACGAGCTGCCCCTCCCGGAAGCCGGCGCGTTGGCGGTCGCAGTCGGCGAGCCATTTCGCGGTGTTCTCGGTCGCGATGCCGAGGTCTTGTCCCAGCACGGCCGCCGCGGTGGCCGATGGCGCCAAACCGACCACCGAGCCGGCACCCCGCTCCCGCTCCCAGGCGGCCCGCAACGCGGCCAGCGCGGTGGTCTTCCCGGCGCCCGCCGGCCCGACCAGCACATCGACCCGCCTGCCCGAGCCCGCCATCGCGGCCAACGCCTCCGCCTGATCGGGGCTCAACACCCGCCCGCCCGTCCCGGCGGCGGCCCGTTCGACGGCATCGGGGCTCAGGCGCGGCGCGGCCCGGTTACGGGACCTGCCCAGCAGGCGCCGCTCGGCCGCCAGCAGCGACTCGGACGAGAACACCGCCATTTGCCTCGGGCGGAACACGCTCGACCCGTCCCCGCGCTGGAACCCGGCCGGCACCGCCAATTCGCCAGGCGTCAACCTGAGGGACGCCCGCTCGGCGGCGTCGACCACCATCCCGACCACCGCCTCCCGGTCCAACGCGGTCGCGAACCGCCAACCCATCGTCTGCCTCGACGCCTCGGCGTGCAGGTTCCACCGCCGCCACGTCGAACGCTTCTCGCCCACCGCCTCCACCACCGAGGCGCCCAGCGGGCCGATTGCCTCCAAAGGGACGTCGTCGGCCCTGAGGGCCAGTCCGTCTCGGCCCGCCAAGACCCCGGCCGCCCACCGGGCCGGGTCGCCGCCCAGGAGTGGCCGGGCGCGCTCCCGCCACCCGGCGCACAACTCCGCCAGCGAGCGGAGTCGCTTCTCCGGGCGGGTCGCCAGGGTCGCTTGCTGCCGCAGCTTGATGACCGTCCGCGCGGACGGCTGGCGCCCGTGCCTCGCCGCGTACTCGGCGACCAGGCGGTCCTTCTCGGCGTCGATGTCCCCGGACCGGGACGAGAACTCCCGCACCAGCGCCTCGCCGACGCCCTGGACCTCCCACGCCGGGTTGCGGTTCCGGCCCCTGTCCCGCCGCTCCCAACCCGCGCCGAACAGCCGGGTGATCTTGTCCGCCAACACTGCGTTGTAATGCTCCGAGATCGCCACAGTCGCGGCGTGCATCGGACGGGAGTCCAAAGACCGCCACCGCCCGTCGAACACCGACATCACCTTGTTTGACAGCACCACAGGGGTGTGGATCTGGGGATCTCCGGCGCGGGAGTCGTAGTGGTCGAACGCGGTCGCCAACACCCCGGTCACCTCGACCTGCGCCACCGCGCCGTCACGCGCCGCCAGGCCGCTGCGCGTCGCGGCGACCTCCCGCTCCATGAAGTCCAACACGTCCGCGACCGCAGCGTGATGTGCCCCGGCGATCAGGGCCTGCGTGCCCGCGTCCGCCAGTCCCCACAGTACGCTGACGCTCTTCGGCGGCGAGAAAGTGTAGTCGAAACCAGCGACCGCGCGGCGGGTGCCGCGCGCCGCCTCCTCCGCTTCGATCTGCCTCACTGCCGCGGCGCGGTTCTGCTGCGGCAGGTCTGCGCGCAGTGCTGCGATGCGCTGCGCGGCGCGCTGCTGCCGCGTCGGGAACCGGTAATAGGCGGCACCCAGCGCGGTGCCCGTGACCGGATGCAGGCCCTGCCCGATCAGAAGCTGCAACTGCGCTTCGGTCACCTCGTCGCCCGCCGCGACGCCGCCCGCGCCGAGCGAACCAAGACCCGAGCCCGTCCACCTGCCCGGCGGCGTCCCGGCCACAGCGTAATACCTGGTCAAAGGCGTCGACAAGTCGCGATCCCCGTCGCCCGCCGCCACCGATTTCAGCAGATACTTGTAGCCGTCCCCAGCCGACATGACCCGCATCGAAACCGTCACAACGCCGCCCCCTTCCCACCAGAAGGTGCGCGATGTCACCCCGCCCGGCCTGGCTCGACCTCGAGATGCCAGACGTGTGCTGGTCGTGGCTGGCGACGTCCGAGACCTCTTGGACCGAATCCGGTGCTCCGAGATTCAGCGGCGCACGGCGCAGCTAGGCTCGAGCCGCGCTGCGGCACCATCGGCGGCACCAGCGTGACGCGCGTTGACAGGGCCATCCGGCATCGCGCTGAGCCATTGAGCCCGTTGGTTGGGGGCGAGGGCCGTCCCCAGCAAGCCACTGGCGCCGTAAACCTGCGGTCCGCCGTCGCGGCGTTCCTCGCTGGCGGCAAGGGACCGCGTTACTGAGTTCTGCGCGACACGGTCGAGGCAGTTTGGAGCAGGGCCTGCATTGACGGGCCACCAGGCCCCAGCGCGCGCTGTTATGACGCGCCCGATTGCAGCAGCCTGAATGGAGCGCGCAGGCCGGCGCCGCGCTGGCATCACGAGGATGGCATCAGCGGTGCCCGGAGAACAACGGCAGCGCTCATCGGGGTCCCAACAGGGGCTCCGAAATGCTCTCGACCTGCACCGCTTGACTTGTGATCCCGTGTGCATGCTGGCCCGGCGCCGCTAGCCGCTCGGAGCGCACCCGACCGGAGCGGGCGAGCCAAGCTCAAGGTCCTCTCCCCATCTGGGGGAATCCCGCCCGGAGCGGTCTCGCTCGTCCGGGCTCCCGTCGCGGCGCGCGACGGCCCATCAGGTCGCCAATCCGGTCGTCGGTATGCTTGGTTTCGTGGACGTTGCGCTCGCGGTCGACGGTACGCCGTTGGCCGCAGCGCTGCCCGCGAGCCCCGTCAAGGCAGAGTCGCTGCCTCGGTTCTTTGACTTGTTGCCGTTCCCGGTCAGATCGGAA
>JAISCU010000122.1 GCA_031265345.1 Bifidobacteriaceae bacterium | reverse complement strand
GCGGAATCACGATGGCGTGCGGACACGCACGCCGCGCGGCAGTCATCGCCATTCCAGACGAGACCCCGAACCCCCGCGCCTCGTACGTCGCGGTCAGCACCACCGATCGACCGTCTCTTCCGACGATGACGGCCCTTCCCACCAGGTCTGGGCGTCGCCTCAGTTCGACGGACGCGAAGAACGAGTCCATGTCGACATGGAGGATTGAGCGGCTTTCGGGCTCCACCTCTCAAGGGTACAGGTGTTCGATAACGATGTGAACCACGGCTAGCGCAGGTCGCTGCGGCACTCGCTACCGCTGCGCTGGCAGACGAGCGGTGGACTAAGGTCGCGGCTCATGAGCCGACGTCGCAGCCCGGAAACCGGTCCGCGGTGGCCCATCGGGCCCGTCCGGATCGACACAGGCAGCGCCGAGATCACCGGAGTCTCGGGTGAACCCGGGTGCGCGATACTCACCGTCAACGGCGCCGCCTCCTCACCGATCGACCTCAATCACCCCACACGGCTCGACTTCGAGTACCTGCAGTGGATGTATGAGGCGATCACCGCGCACGCGGGGACGGACGAGCCCTTGCGCGCCGTGCACATCGGCGGCGCCGCATGCGCCTTGCCCCGCGCCCTGGACGCCGTCTATCCGGACGCCCGGCAACTGGCCGTCGAGATCGACGCGGCTCTGGCTCGGCTCGTTCGCGAGTGGTTCGATCTGCCCCGCGCCCCCCGACTGCGCCTTCGAGTTGGAGAAGGTGCCACGGAATTGGCCGGACGGCGCAATGCCTCCGCGAACGTCATCGTCCGGGATGCCTTTGCCGGCAAGAGTGTTCCTCCTCACCTCACGACGCGGGAGTTCGTCACCCATGCTGCCCGCGTACTCACCACCGACGGCCTTTACCTCGCCAATTGTGCCGATAGTGCGACACTTGACGTCGCGCGCCAAGAAGTCGCCACGATATCTTCCGTTTTCGCTCATGTTTCCGTCATAGCGGAACCAAGCCAATTCCGGGGGCGCCGTTACGGTAACGCGGTCATTCTCGCGGGAGGAGCAGACGCCGCCATGACAGCAGAAAGCCTCGCCCGCCGACTGCGCACCCTACCCGTCCCCGCCCGCATCATCAGCGGGACGGAGGCGGCTAGGTGGGCCGGCGTGGCGAGGCACCTGCCTGCGTGAGGCTATCTGCTAGACCATCCGGACCTTCGACGCCTGGATGCCCTTGTCACCGCGAGCCACTTCGAACTCCACGGCTTGGCCCTCGTCCAACGACTTGTAGCCATCCGCATCGATCGCGGACCAGTGGACGAAGACGTCAGGGCCGCCCGCGTCCTGTTCGATGAAGCCGTAGCCCTTGTCCGGGCTGAACCACTTCACTTTTCCTCTTGCCATCGACTGCCTGTCCTTTCGGGGACTATTACGCCCCCACGCACTTCGTGGGGATTTCCTGCCGCAATGCCTTGCGATGACGTTCCGTGCCGGGCAGGTCTCCCCTGGGCCAAGCGTGGTGCCGCAAACCTCAAATCACTGCTGCACCCCACAGCATGGCATGAAAAGCCGAGCGCGGTCCAGGACAACGCTGAAGATCGCGCCATCGGCGAACCTAGCTGTCCCGATTCCCGGTTCCCTCGGCGCCTGGCTGCTCGGCAAGGAACGCCTCCAACTCGGCGGCGATGGTCTCGGCGTCCGGCAGCACCTCACCGGGCAGAGCGAGTGGCTGGGCGCCGGCGCGTTCGTCGTGGCGGCGTTCCAAGTCGCGAACCATCTCCTCCAGCTCCTGCGACGCGTCGATCTGGCGTGCGATGTCGCGCCCGGTCTCGGCCGCCGCGGCCGCCAGGCGCGACAGGTCGAAATGCAGGGCGCTAAGACGCCCGACCTGCTCCAGCAGGGCGACCGATCCCGCCGGGTAGGGCAGGACGGCGAGGTAATGGGGAATATGGGCGAGCACGGTCGTGGAGTCGATGCCGCGCTCCCCCAGGCGAAAGTCGATCAGCGCTTGGGCCGAACCTGGCACCTGGAGCTTCGCCCGCGGTGTCTGGCCGTGGATCGGCGCAGCACCCGAGGTGGCGCTCGACACGCGTAGTGGTCGTGTGTGCGGACTCGGAGCCGGGACGCCGTGGACGCCAATCGCCTGGCTCACGTTGAGGTCAACGGCGAGATCGCCGACCGCGCCGGCGAACGCCTCCCACCGGACGTCCGGTTCCGGCCCGTACATGAGCAAGAAGCCGGTGCCGTCGGCATCGCGGACCAGGTCGACAGCCAATTCTGGGGTGTGGACGGCTTCCCAGCCGTGTTCGCCGATCACCATCGGCGGACGCCGGGCGCGGTAGTCCACGAGGTTGTCCACGTCGAAGGTCGCCACACGCCGAGCGTCGCCGTGCGCGACGACATCGCTGATGGCCAAGCCTGCGACGATCCCGGCATCCACAAACCCGTCGAGCCCATACAGCAGCACGGGCGCCATGCCCTTGGCCTCGGCCGCCACGGCCTGATCAAGGGTAAACAAAGGAGAAGTCAAGTCAGAACCCCCTTTTCGGTAGCCAGGACTTTCCTGCTCCGTGCAACACACCCGAGGCCGGTCTCATTCCCCATCGTCGCGGAGCCGCCGGTCCCAGGGCGGCGCTGAACACGTGCCGCCCGACCGCGCTCGCCTGGGCAGAGCGAAGCGATGACCAGACAAGTCGCGGCAGACAACATTCTAGGGCCGGCGCCCGTTCAGCGCCGGTCCTAGAATAGGAGGTCGCCCGCGCCGGCGGAGGGAGGGGAGCCTTGGGTGTCGATCCACGGGAGTCCGGGCTCGACCGCGAACAGGCGTACATCGACCTCCTCTACGCTCGCCTCGACGAGCTGGTCGAGGCGTCGCGCCTGCGCCTCGACCAGGTGCGTCACGCCCGTTTCGCCGGCTCTCCGCAAAACCGCTCCGAGCGCGACGCCTTCGCGGCGCTCCACGCCGACCGGCTCGCGCAACTTTCGACCGTCGAGGACAGACTGTGTTTCGGTCGCCTGGACCTTCTCGACGACGCGCCTCACCGCGGCGCGGCCGAAGCGGTCCGCTATGTCGGGCGGATCGGCCTGACCGATGGCGCCCACAACCCGATTCTGACGGACTGGCGGGCGCCGGCGGCCGAACCGTTCTACCAGGCGACGGCCCGCCATCCCATGGGGGTCGCCCGGCGCCGCCATATCACGACCGCGGGTAGGACGGTGATCGCCATCGAAGACGAGGTCCTCGACCTGGATTCCGTCGCCGACGCGTCGGCCCTGTCCGGCGAGGGCGCCCTCCTGGCCTCGCTGGCGGCCCATCGCACCGGCCGGATGGGCGATATCGTCGCCACGATCCAGGCCGAACAGGACCGCATCATCCGCGCGCCGATGGACGGTCCGCTGGTGGTTCAAGGTGGCCCGGGCACCGGCAAGACCGCGGTGGCCCTCCACCGAACCGCCTACCTCCTGTACACACACCGCCAACGGATCGCCCATTCGGGGGTTCTCGTGGTAGGGCCGAGCGGGACGTTCCTCACCTATATCGACCGTGTCTTGCCATCGTTGGGTGAGACCGGCGTCGTCACCGCAACCATGGGCTCCCTACTGCCCGGGCTGACCGTCACCACCGTCGACACCCCCTGGGTGGCCGCCATCAAGGGCCGCGCGACCATGGCGACCGTGATCCGGCGGGCGGTACGCAACCGCCAGCGCTTGCCGAAGGGCGACCAAACCGTCATCGTGCGCGGGCACCGGCTCACGCTGCACCGCGCGGACGTGGCGGCGGCGCGCGACGCGGCCCGGCGGTCCCATCGGCCCTACAACCAGGCCCGCCGCGTCTTCGCGCGCTACCTCGTCGATGTGCTGGCGGGCCGGCTCGCCGCAGACGGAGCCGGACAGCTTGCCTATGCCGAACGCGAGGAGTTGGCGGACGATGTCCGCCAGGCACGCGACGTCCGAGTGGCCATCAACCTGGCGTGGATGCCAATGACACCGATGGGACTCATGGAAGAGCTATACGCGAATGCCGTCCTGCTCGAGGCGGCCGCGTGGCGCCACCTGACGCCAGATGAGCGGGCGGCGTTGGCGCGTCCCGCCGGTTCGGCATGGACCGTGTCCGATATCCCCCTGCTGGATGAGGCCGCGGAGCTGCTGGGAACCGACAATTCGGCCCGCCGAGCCGCGCTCAAGTCCGGCGAGTCACAGCGCGAGCGCGATCTCGCCTACGCCAGCGACGTGGCCACGGTGCTCGGCGGAGGTTTGGTCAGCGGGGAGCAGCTGGCCGAGCGCTGGTCCGCCACCGCCCCCGTTCTCACGGCGGCCGATCGCGCGGCCCAAGACCGCACGTGGACCTACGGACACCTGGTGGTGGACGAGGCCCAGGAGCTGTCGGCGATGGATTGGCGCGCCCTGCTTCGCCGGTGCCCGTCCCGATCCATGACCGTGGTGGGGGATGTGGGTCAAACCCATTCGGCGGCCGGCACCGTGGACTGGGCCGAGACCCTCACTCCGATCTTCGGCCCTCGCTTACGTGCCGACGATGACGCCATGGATGACCGCGCGAACCGACGGGGCTGGGTGGGTGAACACCTGAGCGTCAACTACCGCACGCCCGCGTCAATCATGGTCGAGGCCGAGGCCAAGGCCCGTGAGGCCGGAGTGCCGATCACCCCGACCACGGCCGCGCGCGATGTACCGGGAGCCTTCGCACGCGTCCCCG